>NZ_JBHRWI010000024.1:0-255541 GCF_042647905.1 Amycolatopsis halotolerans | reverse complement strand
CCGTCAGCGACCCGATCTTGGTCCATCCGCGGCTTACACGGTTGTCATGACACGGCCGCCCCACGCCTCATCCCCCGACGACACGCACCCCGCCCAGCCCTACTGAGAAAACCTCAATGTGGCATTGGGTGCGTCAGACGCACCGAACGCCACATTGGGTGCGTCGCATGCACCCAATGCCACATTGGGGCGCTGTTCCCCGCCACCCTCAGACCGTCATCACAATCAAGCTTCGGGGTGCCCCACGCAACCAAGGACGGCAATGTCGCCGCCAGGCGACGAGCCGAGACTCAAACCCCAGGCTCCCCAACCAGCACCTCATCAGCAAACCCAGCCGCCAGCGCCCGCAACCCAGCGTCCAAGTAAAGCGTGAGATCAGCATCAGCCCGAGCAGACCACCGCTCATAAGCCGCCCGACAGGTCGCCAACACAGCCCGCCCCACCGCCAACGGATACAGCGAATCCTCAGCCTGCCCAGTACGCCGAGCCACAAAGCTGATCACAGCCCGCTCCCAGGCGTCGTAATGCCGAGTAGCACTGGCCGCCAGTTCAGCCACAGTGCTGAGCAGATTCATCCGCATCCGCAGCTCAGGCACATCCTCGGCCCGATAATGATTGGCCGCCAACACCGCCCGCCGAACTGCCTCCAGCACGGGAATGCCCTCCGGAGAATCAGCGAGCAACTCCCGGATCGTATCCACCTCGGAGTCGAACTCGTTCCACAACACGTCGGACTTGGCGTCGTAGTACCGAAAGAACGTCCGCCGGCTGACCCCGGCAGCGGCCGCGATCTGATCCACGGTCGTCTCGTGGAACCCCTGCTCAGTGAACAGCCGCAGCGCGATCTCCTCCAGTTGCCGCGCACTGGTCCCCCGAGGCCGGCCACGCCGGGGCCGAGCCTCGTCGACCGGATCAGCAGGCATGCCTCCCCCTCCCGCGGACGCTTCTGTCACCGGGTGACAGTACTCGCCCGCCGGCACCCCGCAGCATCGGCGGCCCACCGCGAGACGGCCAAACCCCATCCACAATGGACTGTCGAATACCAGAAGAATGCGCGACAAAAACCGCTAAGTCCGAAATAAACCGCATTCCCGATTCCGCACCCGCCACCACTCGAAAGAGGGACCTTGTGGACAGTGGACAAGTCTGTTGCGTCAGGTGTCAGATGTGAAGATCCTGCCGCAAAGCAGAATCGAGGATCCGATGAGTGAAACAGCCGCTCGCCCGGCCTCACCCGCCGAAGCCATCGCCGACCCGGGTCCACTGGGCTTAGCGGGCTTCGCCGCCACCACCTTCGTCCTGAGCGCGGTCAACGCGGGCCTGATCCCCAAGGCGGTCGAGCCCGTGGTCCTGCCGCTGGCCCTCTTCTACGGCGGCCTGGCCCAACTCCTGGCCGGAATGTGGGAATTTCGAAAGAACAACACCTTCGGTGCCACCGCATTCGGCACCTACGGCGCGTTCTGGCTGGCTTTCGACTTCTACGTCTGGCAGTTCGCGCCGAAGATCCCGCCTGCCGACGCGGCGACCGCCACCGGAATGTTCCTGTTGGTGTTCACCATCTTCACTGGCTACATGATGATCGCGTCGCTGCGCACGAACGCCGTCCTCATCGGAGTCTTCGTCCTCTTGTTCCTGACCTTCCTGTTCCTCACCATCAGTGAACTGGGCGGCGCGGAAGGCGCGGGCAAGATCGGCGGCTGGCTCGGACTGGCCACCGCGGTGGTCGCCTGGTACGGCTCGTTCGCGGTCGTCACCAACGCCACCGCGGGCCGCACGGTGCTCCCGACCGGCCCGATCGGCAAGCGCTAAGCACGCTCAGCGGGTTCGTGCAGGAAGAGGATCAGGCAGCCGCCGCGGCTGAACGTCTGATGCTCGACCTGGGCGGGATAGTCCACGAAGTCGCCGCGAGCGCGGCGAGCCGTGACCCGGCTGCCGTCCGGGAAGACCAGCTCGTCGTCGGCTTCCCCGTCCAGGAACAGGAACCGGTGCGCGGTCGGATGCGGATGCCGCGCCGAGAACGACCCGGGCTCGAAAGAGGACAGTCCGACGACGCGTTCGTCGAAGGTCTCGTCGAACGCCACGTCGAGCAGCAACCGGAACCACAGTCCGGGGCCCGATTTCTGCCAGCCGGAAGGCCCGAACGCGTCCTCAGCCGGTTCCCCGAGCCGCTCGCCGCTGATGCTCAGCGCGAGACAGCCGTCCGGACTGGACAGTGCGCCGTCAGCGGCGAGGTAAGCACCGGCGCGATGGTCCGCGAGAGTGCCTTCCAGCACCAGCACCCGGTCGCCAGGATCGGACAGCACCGCCCCGGCGCCCAGCCGGACCAGCGTGAACGAGTCGCCAGGGGACTGCAACAGGTCCTTCGTCCAGACCCCGGGCCCGGCCTCGGTCCAGCCTGCGGGAGAAAAAGTCGCGGTGTGGCTCGGCATGGCATCCCTTCGAAGCGTCACCTCGACGATGCCGACGCGCGAAACCGGATGGCAACCGGAACGCCGCGACACTGCCCGAAGGTCACTCGGGCCGGTCCTCGCCGCGCACCCACGAGTCGAGCACGATCAGAGTGCGCGTGCTGGTGATCCGGTGGCTGCGCCGCAGTTCGTCGATCGTGCTCTGCAGGTGCGCCATGTCGCGGCTGCGCAGCCACACCACTGCGTCCGGGTCGCCGGCGATGGTGAACACCGCCTGCGCTTCCGGGATCCGCGTGGTGGTCTCCACGATCTCGGCGACGTTCGTGCTCCCGAAGAACCGCAGCTGCGCGAACGCCTCGATGCCCCAGCCGAGTTTCGCGTGGTCGACCTGCACGGTGAAGCCGGTGATCACGCCCTTCTCCCGGAGCCGGTCGACGCGCCGCTTCACCGCGGCGGTGGAGAGCGACACCCGTCCGGCGATGTCCGAGAACGTGCGCCGGGCGTCCTCGCGCAGCAACGCGATGATCTCGTGGTCGGTCGCGTCCAGCAGTTCTTCGGCCATGAGCGGCATCGTACGCAACAGATCTGCCCGATCCGCCCTCTCGCGCGTCATCCTTTGCGTCCTTGCCACTACAGTGGCCGGGCACGTTGCGCCCGGGCTCAGGGGTGGGGTGAGGTGGCTCACGTCCCAACGGCGGGTGCCCGTGGGCTGATGGCGTGCGGAAGGGAAGTGCGGATGAACGCCTTCACGTTGGAAGACCGGTACGTGCGCGAAGCGGGCACTGTCTACTTGACCGGGGTGCAGGCGCTGGTGCGCGTCCTGCTCGACCGGATCCGGCTGGACCGGCAGAACGGCGCGGACTCGGCGGCCTTCGTGTCGGGGTACCAGGGCTCGCCGCTCGGCGGGTTCGACCTGGAGCTGGCGCGGCGGTCCGGTTTGCTGGCCGAGCACAACATCGTGCACAAGCCGGGCGTCAACGAGGAACTCGGCGCGACCGCGGTCATGGGCAGCCAGCTGGCCGCCCGAGCGGGCACGATGCGCCCCGACGGCGTCGTCGGCATGTGGTACGGCAAGGCCCCTGGCCTCGACCGGGCCACCGACGCGCTGCGGCACGCGAACCTCGCGGGCACCGACCCGCGCGGCGGCGCGGTCGCGCTGGTCGGCGACGACCCCAACGCGAAATCCTCGACCATCCCGTGTGCGTCCGAGCACGCGCTCGCCGACCTCGCGATGCCGGTGTTCTTCCCGGCCGACGCGCAGGACGTGCTGGAGCACGGCAGGCACGCGGTCGAACTTTCCCGCGCGAGCGGGCTGTGGTCCTCGATGAAGATCGTCGCGAACGTCGCCGACTCCGGCGGCACCGCGCTGGTCGATTCGGAATGGACCGCGCCGGAAATGCCCGAGGGCGCGTACAAGCACCAGCCGAACAGCCGGCTTCTCGGGCCGGAGCTGATCACGCTCGAACACAGCCTGCACCGCGTCCGGCTGCCGCTCGCGATGGAATACGTGCGCGCCAGCGGGATCAACCGGATCGTCCGGTCCGGACCGAACGACCGCGTCGGCATCGTCACCGCTGGCAAGTCCTATTTGGACCTTCGGCAGGCGCTGCGGATGCTCGGTCTCGACGAGTCCGAGCTGTCCCGCTACGGCATCCGGCTGCTGAAGCTCGGCGTCGTGTACCCGGTCGAACCGGGCATCATCAAGGAATTCGCCGAGGGCCTCGACGAAATCCTGGTGATCGAGGAAAAGCGCGCACTGGTCGAACCGGCGATCAAGGAAATCCTCTACGGCCGCACCGGCGCGCCGCGCGTGTACGGCAAGTCCGACCAGCACGGGCAGGTGCTGTTCACCGAACTCGGCGAGCTGGACCCGGACCGCATCGCCAGCGGCCTGGCCAAGCGCCTGCCGGAAGCGGAACCCGTCGCGGCGTGGAAGGGGCGGCGTCGCCGCGAGCGGATTTCGGTGCCGCTGCTGGCCCGCACGCCGTACTTCTGCTCCGGCTGCCCGCACAACTCGTCCACCAAGGTCCCGGACGGGACGCTCGTCGGTGCCGGGATCGGTTGCCACACCATGGCTTTGTTCATGGAGCCGGAGCAGGTCGGCGAGGTCGTCGGGCTGACCCAGATGGGCGGCGAGGGCGCGCAGTGGATCGGCATGGCCCCGTTCGTCGAGACGCCGCACCTGATGCAGAACATCGGCGACGGCACGTTCATGCACTCCGGCAGCCTCGCCGTGCGCGCGGCGGTCGCGGCAGGCGTCGACATCACGTACAAGCTGCTCTACAACTCCGCGGTCGCGATGACCGGCGGTCAGGACGCGGTCGGCGGGCTTTCCGTGGAGAAGGTCGCCGCGCTGCTGCTCACTGAGGGCGCGGCGAAGGTCGTCATCACCTCGGACGCGCCGCGTCGACTGCGGAAGCGGAAGATGCCGCGCGGGGTCGAGGTGCGTGACCGGTCGGAACTTCTTCGTACGCAAGAAGAACTGGCGGCGCATCGCGGTGTGACGGTGTTGATTCACGAGCAGGAGTGCGCGGCGGAGAAGCGGCGCAAGCGTCGTCGGGGGAAGCAGGAAGCGCCTGCGCGCAAGGTCTTCGTGAACGAGCGCGTTTGCGAAGGCTGCGGCGACTGCGGGGTGAAGTCGAATTGTCTTTCGGTGCAACCGGTCGAGACGGAGTTCGGCCGTAAAACCCAGATCCACCAGGCTTCGTGCAACGTCGACTACTCGTGCCTCGACGGCGACTGCCCGTCGTTCCTGACCGTCGTCCCGACCGGCGAGGTCAAGCGGCGGCACCTCGCGCCGATCAGTGCCGATGTCCTGCCCGAACCGGCGAAAACCCTGTCCGACGTCGCTGTGCGGATCACCGGCATCGGCGGCACCGGCGTGGTCACCGTCGCGCAAATCCTTGGTGTCGCTGGGGTTCTCGACGGCAAGCAGGTGCGCACCCTCGACCAGACCGGGCTCGCGCAAAAGGGCGGCGCGGTTGTCTCGGACGTGAAGATCTCCACCGGCGCCGTCGAACAGGCTCCGAAACTCGCCAACGGGGAATGCGACCTTTACCTCGCGTGCGACGCGCTGGTCGCCGCCGACCCGGCGTACCTCGGCGTGGCTGATGCCGGGCGGACGGTCGCCGTAGTGTCCACTTCGGAGGTTCCGACCGGGCGAATGGTGGTGGACAAGGAAGTTTCGTACCCGGACCAGTCGAGCATCCGCGGCGCGCTCGGCGACGCGACCGCCTCCGGGCACTACCTCGACGCGCGCGGCCTCGCCGAGCAGATCTTCGGCGACGACCAGTACGCCAACATCCTCCAGCTCGGCGCGGCCTACCAGACCGGCTCGCTGGCCGTCTCCGCGGAAAGCCTGGAACAGGCCATCAAGATCAACGGGACCGCGGTGGAGACGAACCTGCAGGCGTTCCGGCGCGGTCGGCAGCTGGTCGCCGATCCGGAGGCGCTCGACGCGGAACTCTCGCCGTCGTCGTCGGAGGCTCCGGCCGTCGCGGACGCGGAAGCGGTCCGCAGGGTGCGCGCGCTGGTGCGGGCCGACGGCGAACTCGCCCGGGTGCTCGACCTGCGCATCCCGGACCTCATCGCCTACCAGGACGAGCGGTACGCGCGGCAGTACGCGGAGTTCGTCGAGCGGATCCGCACGCGTGCCAGCGCTTCGGTGACCGAGGCGGTCGCGCGGAACCTCTACAAGCTCATGGCCTACAAGGACGAGTACGAGGTGGCGCGGCTGTCGCTGGATCCGCAGCTGACCGCGGAAATCGAAGCGCAGTTCGGCGTCGGCACGCGGTTCGCGCACCGGCTGCACCCGCCGGTGCTGCGCGCGCTGGGCATGAATCGCAAGATCAGCCTCGGCGGCCGCAGCGTCCGGCCCGCGTTCGCGGCGCTGAAGGCAATGCGCAAGCTCCGCGGGACGAAGCTGGACCCGTTCGGCCGCGCTGAGGTCCGCCGGGTCGAGCGGGCGCTGATCGGGGAGTACCGGCAGGCGCTGACGCGTGCCCTCGAGGTCGCCGACCGGGGCGACGCCCGCCTGGTCGAACTGGCCGCGCTGCCGGACTCGGTGCGCGGGTACGAGGAGATCAAGCTGGCCAACGTGGCGGCTTACCGGAGGCGGCAGGAGGAGCTGCTGAAGGAGATGGAAATGCCGGACTCGGTGCGGGTCGCGACTGCCTGAGGGGGAGCCGGGAGCCGCTGCGGGACGGGTTCGTGCCGCAGCGGCTTCGGGGCGAGTTGCCTGGTTGGGCCGCTGGATTCGGATGCCGGAGGGGATCCGGCAGCCGCCGCGGGGACGGATGGTGTCGCAGCCGCTCCGGTTGCTTCGGTTTGGCGACGGTGCCGCGTTAGGAGCGAGCCGTCCGCTGGAGATGCCGGGTTCCGCGCGGGGTGCGACTGCTCGGCGGGAGTCGCCGTGGGGCAGGGGGTGGTGTCGCTGCGGCGGTGATTGCTCCGGTTTGGCGACGGTGCCGGGTTCGGGCGAGCCGTCCGCCGGAGCCGCCGGGGTCGGCGCGGGTCGCGATTGCCTGAGGCTCCGGTTGCTTCGGCTTGGCGACCCTGCCGGATTAGCGGCGACCCGTCCGCTTGAACCGCCGAAGAGCGCTTCGCCGCAGAGTTGCGGCGGATTCCGCGCAGATACCCGCTGATTGAAGCGAGATCAACTACCCGGAACCCCATTCAACGCGCATTCCGTGCCCCTCTTCCGCGCGATGCCAGAAACGGCGAGGAGGCGGCCGAACCCGATCTCCGCGCCGTTTCGGCCTTCCCGTCGAGCCCGGCCCTGCCCGAAAAGCCTTGTAGGTGTCACACCAATGGGTGGTCCTGGCGAACCTTCCCGGGAGACCCGCGTCCGTCCCCCGATCGGTGGGGTGGGCGGCGCTCGGCGGGGTGCGCCGCGGGCAGGCCTGTGACCAGTGCGGACGCGCCGAATCCCCTAATGCCCCTAATCGGGGGATCGATAAAGTCCCTAGTGGGGGCCCCGGCTAACCCGGGTGACCCCCCGATGGCGGGCATTCGGCGGAGTCCTATGTTCGGAAAAGGAGCCGGCTCTGGGGCCGGCTCGTCCGTTTCTCGGACACCCCACCCCGATCCGTTGTCACCACAGGAGAATACGAACTATGGGCCCGGTGCAGACGCTGCACGAATTCGCGCTGAACCTGCTGAACGACCCGCAGTCGATGGCGGACTACAAAGCTGACCCGCAAGGCGTGCTGAACGGCGCCGGTCTCAGCGAGCTGAACCCGTCGGACGTGCAGGACATCATGCCGCTGGTCATGGACAGCGCCCCGCTGCCCGCCGCTCCCGCCGTCCCGGCCGTTCCCGCGGTGCCGGGCGTCCCGGCCGCGCCGAGCATCCCGGCCGTGCCGGGCGTGCCCGCCGTCCCGAGCGTTCCGTCGGCTGACCTGGCCGGAGCCTTCGACAAGGCCGACGCCGCCGCCGAGCCGGTCGCGCACCAGGTCGGCGACGGCCTCGGCGGCCTCGCCGGCGCGCTGCCGAACCTCAGCCCGGTCTTCGAGGGCGTCAGCAACGTCGCCGACGCGACCGGCCTGAACACCGTCACCCACGGCACCCTGGGCGCGGTCTCCGGCGTGCTGGACCACGTCGCCGCCGCGACGCACCCGATCCCGGTCGTCGGCCCGATCGTCGACGCCGCCGCGATCGACACCCAGAACACCGTCAACGCGGTGGGCGAGCACGTCTTCGACGGCAAGCTCGTCGGCTCCGCGGTGGACGCCACCACCAACCACCTCGGCGACGCGCTGACGTGGAAGGCCGTGGTCTCCGAGACCGCGAAGATCCCCGCCGTCGGCGGCCCGGTCAGCGGCGTTGTCGAGGACGTCCGCCAGGGCGGCTCGCACCTGCTGGGCACCGTCAACGAGGCGATCGGCTCGACCCCGGTGGGCGAGCACGGCGACCTCCGCGCCGACCTGGCCAACGCCACCGGCGACCTGACCTCGGCCGGCGACCTGTCCGGCACGCTGGACCACGCCGCGGGCGCGGTTCCGGGCCTCCCGGCCGTTCCGGCTCTCCCGGCCGTGCCGGGCGCGGGCGAGCTGCCGCAGGTGCCGGGTGTCGGCGCCCTGCCGCAGGTCCCGGGTGTCGGCGCGCTGCCGCAGGCCCCGTCGGTCCCGGGCGTCGGCGAGCTGTCGCACGCTCCGGAGCTGCCGTCGGTCCCGGCCGCCCCGAACGCGGGTTCGCTGACCCACGCCATCGAGGGTGCGACCGCGCACGCGCCGGCCGTCAACGCGGCCGCGCAGCACGTCACGAGCACCGTCCAGGACGCCGTCGAGACCGGCACCCAGCACGCGACGACCGGCGAGCTGCCGGACGCCGCGCACGCCGCGCCGCTCAACGAGGTGCAGAACCACCTGCACGACGTCGCGGGCGGTCTCGAGTCGCACGCGAGCAGCCTGCACCTGGACAGCCTGCACCTGGGTCACTGATCCTGGCGTAGCAAGGGTTTTCCCGCCGCGGGCCCGGACCGGACACGGTCTGGGCCCGCGGTGTTTTGTGTGCCGGCGCAAGGGTCACTGGCGTACCAGGGGTTTTTCCGTGCCGGGCAGCAAGGACAACACGGGCTGGCTGTCGAGGAAGAGGCCGCCGGTCGGGCCGTCGGGCGGCAGCGTCGCGGCCCACACCACGCCGCGGGCGCTTTCGAGCGCGGGGCGGGCGGTGTCCTCGTCGCCGCGTTCGGGATGGGTGGCGGTTTCTCCCGGATCGACGGCGTTGACGAGGATCGGGGTGTCCCGCAGCGCCGAGGCCAGCACGCCGGTCAGCGTGTTCAGCGCGTGCTTGGCGAAGGAATGCGCCGGGGCGCGCAGGCTCGCGCCGAGGTCGAGTCCGGTGGAGATCTGCAGCGCGGAAACGCTGGAAACGTTGACGATCCGGGCCGCGGGTGCGGCTTTCAGCAGCGGCAGCAACAACTGCGTGAGCTGCCACGGGCCGAGGACGTCGATGTCCAATGCGGACTGGACGGCGGCCGGGTCGGCGTCGAGCGCGGACAGGGTGGCGAAATCGACGGTGTCGCTGGCGTTGTTGACCAGCACGTCGAGGCGGCCGAAGGATTCGGCGACGTAGTCGGCGGCGGCGGTCATGGTGGCGAGATCGGCGAGGTCGAGCCGCACCGCGGTGGCGTTCGGGAGTCGCGCGGCAAGGGATTCGGCGCGGGACAGGTCGCGAGCGGTGAGGATGACGTGATAGTCCTGTTCGGACAGCAGCCGGGCGGTGGCGAAGCCGAGTCCGACGGCACGGCTGGTTCCGGTGATCAAGGCGGTTTTCGGCACGGCGATACTCATTTCACGAGTTAGTGGGCGGAGTGTTTCGGCAGGAATCCGACGAGGGCCAGCGCCACGAGGTACAGGCCGGCGCAGATGCCGAAAACCAGTTCAGCGGCAGGGATCCAGGACGGCGCGGCGGCCGGTCCGACGCGGGCGAAGAACACCGTGCCGAGCGCGGCGACACCGATGGCTCCGGCGAATTGCTGGGCGGCGTTGAGCATTCCGGAACCGCTGCCGACTTCTTCGGGAGTCGCGTCGCCGAGGATGAAGTCGAAGAGCGGAATGAACAACAATCCGGAACCGGCGCCGGTGATGAACAGCGCGGGGGCGAGTTGCCAGATGGTGACGGCCGCGCCCCAGTGCGCGATCGACCACCACAGGACGAGCAGGCCGACGACCGCGATGGCAAGTCCTAAGTGGAGCGACGTACGGCCGAGTTTCGCGGCGAGTACCGCACCGGACAGCAGAGTCGCGATGGCGGTGCCAGCGGCCCAGGGAAGCAGGGCGAAGCCGGACTGCAGCGGCGTCCAGCCGAGGCCGGATTGCAGCAGCAGGTTCACGACGAGCACGAATCCGCTGAGCGAGGCGTAAAAGCCGCCGGTGATCAGGAGGCCGAACACGAAGCCGCGCTTGGAAAACAGCGACGGCGCGATGACCGGATGGCTGCTGCGGCGTTCGGACCTCGCGAACAAGACGAAGGCGACCACGCCGGCGACCATCAGCACGTACGTCCAGACGGGCCAGCCGAGTTCGCGGCCTTGGATGAGCGGCACGATGAGCAGCGCTGACGCGGCGGTGAGCAGGCCGACGCCGCGCAGGTCGAGGCGGGCGCTGCGGTCTTCGCCGCTGTGTCGCGGCAGCACGCGCAGGCCGAGCAATCCGGCGAGGATGCCGAACGGGACATTGATCAAGAAGATCGAGCGCCACTCGCTGCCGAACAGGTTCAAGTGCAGCAGCCAGCCGGCGAGGATCGGTCCGGCGACGGTGGCCAGGCCCATGATCGGGCCGAACGGCATGAGGGCTTTGCGCAGCTGCTCGGGCGGGAAGACGACCTTCACCAGCGCGATGCCCTGCGGGATCATCGCCGCGCCGAAGAGGCCCTGGAACACGCGGGCCCCGATCAGGAACCCGGCGCTGGGCGCGAGCCCGCAGGCCAGCGACGCGAGGGTGAAGCCGGTCATGCCGAGCAGGAACAGCCTGCGCCGGCCGAGGAGGTCGCCGAGGCGGCCGGACGTCACGAGGCCGAGCGCGAACGCGGCGGTGTAGGCCGACAGGACCCACTGCAGGGTCACCGGCCCGCCGCCGAGGTCGGAGCGGATCGAGGGGCCGGCGAGGGCGGCGACGCTGGTGTCGATGAGGTCCATCAGGTCGGCGATCACCACGACGACCAGCACGAGCCACGCCTGGACCAGCGGAAGCGGCTCGGCGCGGGGAGACGAACTAAGTTCAGTAGTCACGAACTAAGTTCTAGATGACGAACTAAGTTCGTGTCAAGCTATAGTGGCGGACATGCCCGCTGATCCCCGAGAGCGCCGCGCCGCCCGGCACGCGTCCACCAGCGCCGAAGCCGCGCCGAAACCGCGGAAAGAGCCCATCACGGTCGACCGGATCACCGACGCCGCGCTGCAGGTCGTCGCCACCGAGGGCTACGACGCGCTGACCGTCCGCCGGGTCACCGCGGTGCTCGGCACCGGGCCGTCGTCGCTGTACGCGCACATCGTCAACAAAGAGGATCTCGACGATCTGCTCATCGGCAGGCTCTGCGCGCAGATCGAACTGCCCGAACCCGACCCGGCGACCTGGCGGCAGCAGGTCTTGGCGGTCTATGGGCAGATCCGCGACCTGTATCTGAAGTACCCCGGCGTCTCCCGCGCCGCGCTCGCGACGGTTCCGACGCACCTGGAAACGCTGCGGGTCAGCGAGGGGATTCTGGCGATCCTGCTGGCCGGCGGCATCGAGCCGCAGACCGCCGCGTGGGCGCTGGATTCGCTCACGCTCTACGTGACCGCGTACGCCTGGGAAGTGTCATTGGTCCGGCAACGGCAGCAGCACGGCGGCGAGTGGGTGTTCAGCCAGGAGCAGCTGATCGAGCGGTTCGCCGCGCTGCCGGAGGAGAAGTTCCCGCGCACCCGGCAGTACGCGGCGGAACTGACGTCCGGTGCCGGGCATGACCGGTTCGACTTCATGGTCAACCTGATCACGCGGAATCTGGCCAGCGAGGCTTCGGGATAACGAAAGATCCGTGAGGGGAACCCTGACGGAATCAGAGTCCCTCAGGGTTCCCCTCACGGACGTTTGGAGCAAGAGCCGCGTACGAACGCGCGGTCAGCGAGGTTCCGGAATCGCGGGGTCGCAGCAACCGGTCATCCGCGGCAGTTCGCGGTTGACCTCGGCCAGTTCGGCGGCGACCGCGTGGCACGGTTCGCACACGGCCAGGTGGCCGGCGAGGACTCCGGCCCGGCGGGCGGGCAGGGTGCCGCGCAGCCACGCGCCCATCCGGCGGCGGACTTCCTGGCACTGCGGCAATTCCGCGTCCGGCACCTGGACTTGCAGGTACGCCTGCCGGAGGCCTTCGCGGGCACGGCGGGCGAGCACGGCGACACCGTTCGGCGAAACGCCGAGTACCGGCGCGAGTTCCGCCGGAGTGTCGCCCTCGGCGGACATCCGCCACAACACTGTCCGCCAGCGGCCGGGCAGCGTTCGGTAGGCCGACCACACCAGGCGGTCTTCCGAGCGCATGACTGCGAGTTCGTCTGCGCCGCCGTCGAGATTTACGGGTTCCGGAACTGTCGCGTAGAGATCGATACGATTTTCGTGGCGGCTCCATCGCGCGAACAGATTTCGCATAGTGGCCACGAGGTACGCGGGCGCGTTCGATTCCGGGCCGCCGCCGGCCGCGACGGTGCTGAGCACGCGCGCGAAGGCTTCGGCGACCAGGTCGTCGCGTTCGGCCTGCTGGCGTACCAAGCCGGCGGCGACGCGGCGCATCAACGTGACGTGCCGCCGGAACAGTTCGCCGCCTGCCTGGCAATCCCCGGCGCGTACGGCGGCGAGGAGGTCGGCGTCGGTGCGCTCGTCCTCTCGCGCATCGGTGACCAGAGTGCTGCCCAGCGTCGTCTCCACCGTGCACCTCCCACCGGACCGGCCCACACCTCGTCACGCGGGACTACTGAAAGTAACTGGTACAGCAGTGTACTCCATATGGCGGCGGGGATCGGGCAGTCGGCCGCGCGATTCGGGTCCGGCCGCCGCTGTCAGCCATCCGGGGAAGTCTTGGCCGCTCAAGGGTATTTCGTTCGGCGGCCGACTGTCCGAAGTGGACTATTGACGCACGGTCAGGAAAACTTTCCGGCCAATTCGGTGAAATAGGGCGTCATTGCCGGGTGGTAGTCGGCGAAGTCCGGCCTCGGCGTGCTGTCGAAAGCGGCGGCGAACATGTCGAGGTAGTACTCCCAGCCGGGGCCTGCGTCCGGGATTTTGTCCGCCGAGTCCAGGTGGTGCACCAGTCGCAGTTCCGTTGCCGCGCCTCGGGACTCGAGCCGCAGCTCCATCCGCCAGGCCCCGGATTCGTCGGTCGACGAAACAGCCAGCCGGTGCGGCGGCTCGCAGGCGTCGATGCGGAGGTCCATCCAGGGTTCCTCCTCCTCGAACACCATCTGGACCTGGATCATCCGACCGGGTGCCGCGTCGCCCTTCCAGGGGCCGAACCAGCGCGCGGTGCGTTCGGGCTCGGTGACCGCGGCCCACACGTCGTCGATCGGCGCGCGGAAAGTGCGGGGCAGGACCAGGTCGATGCTGTCGGCGAGCCGGTGCGCTCTCGCGGTGGGCACGGGTTTCATGCGGTGTTTTCCTCTCCGGAAGCGGGGTCCCGGCGGCGTTCGCGACGGGTGCGGTGGACCTCGGTCTCCAGTGCGTCGAGCCGCTGCTGCCAAGCGGGCGGCGCGACCAGCTGCGTGAGCCAGGCGGTGAGTTCGGCGAATCCCTGCGGGTCGAGCGCGTAAAACCGTTGTCTGCCCACGAGTTCGTCGCGCACCAGCCCGCTTTCCCGCAGTACGCGCAGATGGCGCGACACCGCGGGCCGGCTGATGTCGAAGCGCGCGGCGATCTCCCCGGCGGGCAGCCGCTGTCGCCGCAGGAGCGTCAGAATGTCCCGCCGCACCGGGTCGGCGATCGCGTTGGCGACCAGATCCACGGTAAGAAGCGTAACCCAGCGGTTACGCTTCCGGCAACCACGTCACGGCCAGGTCGACGCGCCGCCGCGGCGTTTGCGGACCTCTTTCCCCGCGCCGGGCGGGAAACCGTGCTTGGCGAGCCGGACTTCGGCGAGCTCGTCGGCGCTGGTGACGGTGAGGAACAGGCTCAGCAGCAGGCTGATCAGCAGCGCCGCGATGATCATCCCGGCGGGCATCGGCGTGACGAGAGTGAGCACGACGTAACCCGCGATCAGCCAGGGCAGCGCCTCGACGAAGATCCGGAACGCGAAGCGCAGCACCCAGGTTCTCGCGGTCGCGTCGTGCAGCACCCACTCGCGGTACTCGTCGGGGAGTACCCCGCCGTACACGTAGTGCAGCCAGCGCACCGGGCCGGGACGCTTCATGCCCGCCGGGTACCCCGTGCTCAGGCGGTATACGCCCCGAGCTTGGCCGGGTTCATCAGCCAGAACAGCCGGTCGATGCCCTCGGCCGACGCGGACACGGTGAGCACCGCGATCACGGCTCCGCTGTGGCTCACCACCGCCGCGGGCTGGCCGTTGACGTCGCTCCAGCCCACCTCGGTGCCGGGCCAGAACCGGCTGGCGAACGCGCGGACGTACTTCGCCACCGTGACCGCGCCGACCACCGGGATCCGCGTCGCGCGGACCGCGCCGCCGCCGTCGGAGTAGCTGACCACGTCCTCGGCGAGCAGTTTCTCCAGCGTCGCCAGGTCGCCGGTGCGCGCGGCGTCCACGAACGCGGTGAGCAACCGCCGCTGTTCCGACGGTTCGACGGGCGTCCGGCGTTCCGCGGCGAGGTGCTTGCGCGCCCGGCTGACCAGCTGGCGCGCGCTCACCTCGGTGGTCTGCACGATGTCGGCGATCTGGTGGTACGGATAGTCGAACGCCTCGCGCAGCACGTACGCGGCGCGTTCCGTCGGCGGCAGCTTCTCCAGCAGGAACAGCACCGCGACCTCGAGCGCGGCGGCCCGTTCGGCGCCCAGCTGCGGATCGGCGGAGGCGTCGATCGGCTCGGGCAGCCAGGGGCCGACATAGGTTTCGTGCCGGACGCGCGCGGTCTGGCTCGCGGTGATGGCCAGCCGCGTCGTGGTGGTGGCGAGGAACGCGTCCGGGTTGCGGACGACCGAGCGGTCGCAGGTCTGCCAGCGCAGCCAGACGTCCTGGAGGAGGTCTTCGGCGTCGGCGACGCTGCCCAGCATCCGGTAGGCGATCCCGAACAGCCGCGGCCGGACCCGCGCGAACACCGAGGCGGCCTCGGCGAGTTCCTCCATCGGCGGCGCGTTCCTTTCCTGGTCCGGCGGGACATTCGCGAGCTTAGCGGGAAGGGGTGTCACAAATCGGCGAGCTGTCCGGTCCTGACTGGCGACGCTCGCGGCGGCCGTCGCGGCGGAAACGGAGGGAACGAGCATGAAGATCGTCGTCATCGGCGGGACCGGGCGGATCGGTTCGCAGGTCGTGCAGTTGCTCGAAGGGCATGAGGTCGTGGCGGCAGCGCCGAGCACCGGCGTGAACACGCTGACCGGCGAAGGGCTGTCCGGCGTGCTGCGGGGTGCTGACGTGCTGGTGGACGTGTCGAACTCGCCGTCGTTCGCCGACGACGACGTCATGGAGTTCTTCCGGCGCTCGACCGGGAATCTGGTGCGGGCCGCGCGCGAAGCCGGGGTCGGGCATTTCGTCGCGCTGTCCGTCGTGGGCGCGGACGAGCTGCCGGATTCCGGTTACCTGCGGGCGAAGGCCGCGCAGGAGAAGCTGATCGAGGACAGCGGGCTGAACTACACGATCGTGCGCGCGACGCAGTTCCTGGAGTTCGCGGTCGCGATCGCGGACACCTCGACGGTCGACGGCGTGGTCCGGCTTTCCGACGGCGGCACGCAGCCGATCGCGGCGGAGGACGTCGCGGTGGCGGTCGCCAAGGCCGCGGGCGAGCCTGCGGTCGGCGGGATCGTCGAGATCGGCGGCCCGGACGTGCTGCCGATGGACGAGTGGATCCGGCGGGTGCTGACCGCGCGGAAGGACCCCCGCGAGGTGGTGACCGACCCGGCCGCGAGGTACTTCGGGACGGTCCTGGGCAAGGACAGCCTGGTTCCGGCGGAAGGCTCGTGGCGGGGCAGGGTCGGGCTGGCGGAGTGGCTGGGCCGGTGAAGCTCGTGCGCGGCGATCCCGGTTGGAACCGGGATCGCCGCGCACGAGTTACGAGAGCTGGCCGTCGTAGTCCGGCAGTTTGAAGCCCTTTTCGTAGTCCCCGCCTTCGAGGTCGGTGGACCGGTTGCCGATGTTCGCCGTGATCGTGTAGCCCTGCTGGGTCAGGTCGGCGCGGCAGCGCTGCTTGCCCTCCGCGGTGCCCTCGCCGGATTCGCGGGTGCAGATCGCGTCGATCGGGTAGCCCGCGCCGCTCAATTGCTTGCGCGCGGAGGAGGAACTGGTCCGCGCCGTCACGAACAGGACGGACACGTGGTGCTGGCCCGCCCATTGGGCGACCGCGAGCACCGGCTTGTTCGGTTCGCCGGGATGGTATTCGGTTTCCAGCGAGGTGTTGTCGATGTCCAGCACGATCGCCAGCTTGGCTCCGCCCTGCGCGACCCGGTCGGTCAGCCACGGAATGGCCGGGTCGACGGCTTCGCGCACGTCGGACTGCCATTGCTCGTAGCTGGGCAGGTCGGACACCGCGGCCGACGCGGTGGCCGGGGCGGCGATCAGCCCGGCGACGGCGAGAATTGCGGCGCAGGCGCTCTTGACGTTCATCGGCGCGATTTCTCCTTCGCGTGGCGGAAATTGCCACCGGTCACGCTAATCTCGCCGGGAGTTTCGGTGCACCGTCGTTCGTCGGGTGATTTCGCGGCAACGGAGGGGAATTCGCCGTTCGTTCACCGGAACCTACGGGCGTGTTTTCCGCCGCGATTCGGGGTGATGATTGTCGACGCCGGTGGACAATCATCACCCCGATCCGCCGTTATCCGGCGATGGTGTCCAATTCGGCAAGGGCGTCCGCGGGCAGTTCCAGGTCGGCCGCCGCGACGTTCTCCCGCAGGTGCGCGACCGACGACGTGCCGGGGATCAGCAGGATGTTCGGCGACTGGTGCAGCAGCCAGGCCAGCGCGACCGCCTTCGGGCTGGCGCCGAGCCGGGCGGCGACGTCGTCCAGCGTCGAGGACTGCAGCGGGCTGAACCCGCCGAGCGGCCAGAACGGGACGTAGGAGATCCCTTGGGCGGCAAGGGATTCGATCAGCTTCTCGTCCCCGCGGTGCGCGACGTTGTACCAGTTCTGCACGGTGACCACCGGCGCGATCGACTGCGCCTGCGCCACCTGCTCGGCGTCGACCACGCTCACGCCGAGTTCCTTGATCTTGCCTTCCTGGCGCAGTTCGGCGAGCGCGCCGAACGGTTCGGCCAGCGAGCCCGGGACCGGCGAGTGTCCGTCCTCGCCGCCGCCGACGCGCAGGTTCACCACGTCGAGCGCCTCGACGCCGAGGTTCCGCAGGTTCGACTCCACCTGTTCGCGCAGCTGCTCGGGCGAGCGCTCGTGGATCCAGCCGCCCTTGTCGTCGCGCACCGCGCCGACCTTGGTGACGATCTTCAGCCCGTCATACGGCGCGAGTGCTTCGCGGAGCAGTTCGTTCGTGACGTACGGCCCGTAGAAGTCAGCGGTGTCGAAGTGGTTCACGCCCAGCTCGACGGCGGTGCGCAGCACCGCGAGCGCCTCGTCGCGGTCGTTCGGCGGCCCGAAGACGCCGGGTCCGGCCAGCTGCATCGCGCCGTATCCCAGGCGGGCGACGGTGCGCCCAGCCAACGTGAACGTCCCGCCGGGGAGGTTGTCGGTCAATGTTCCGCCCTTCCTTCTCGCCGCGCCGGTGCCGTCGCGGCTGTCGTCCATGGTGCTGCCGAGGGCGCGGCGCGGCCAGTACCCCTCGGTCCTGGGAGTGTCAGGGCCAGGCTCGCGGGACAGGAGCCCGATAATTTGGTATACCATTATCATGGCTTCTCTCACTGTGACCGGCGTGCGCCCGTGGGGCGGCGACCTGGCCGACATCGTCCTCGACGGCGACCGCATTTCCGACGTCCGGCCCGCCGGTTCGGCCCCGGTCGAGGGCGAACGGATCGACGGCGCGGGCCTGCTCGCGCTGCCCGGGTTCGTCAACTCGCACGCGCACGTCGACAAGAGCTGGTGGGGCAAGCCGTGGGTCTCCTACGGCGGCGTCGCGAGCACCGAAGGCCGCATCGCGCACGAGCGGGCCGAGCGGGACAAACTGGGGATCCCGAGCGTCGAGGTCGCCGAGACGGTGCTGCGCGAGTTCCTGCGGCACGGCACCACCGCGGCGCGCAGCCACGTGGACGTCGACCTGGGGCTCGGCCTGCGCGGCATCGAAATCGTGCGAGAGGCGGCGGAACGGCTCGGCGGCGCGGTGGAGGTCGAGATCGTGGCCTTCCCCCAGGACGGCGTACTGCGGCGGCCCGGCGTGCTCAAACTGCTCGACGAGGCCGCGGCGGCGGGCGCCGGCTGGATCGGCGGCCTCGACCCGGCGGGCATCGACCGCGACCCGGTCGGCCAGCTCGACGGACTGTTCGAGATCGCCGAGCGGCGCGGCGTCGGCCTCGACATCCACCTGCACGACGGCGGCGAGCTGGGCGCGTTCCAGTACGAGCTGATCGCCGACCGGACGGTGCGCACCGGGCTGCAGGGCAAGGTCACCGTCTCGCACGGCTTCGCGCTCGGCGAGGTTCCCCCGGCGCGACAGGCGGCGTTGCTCGACCGGATCACCGAGGCGGGCATCTCGCTGGCGACCGTCGCCCCGGTCCGGACGGCCCCGCTGCCGTGGACGGAGTTGTCCGCGCGCGAGGTCCCGGTCGGCCTCGGCACGGACGGAATCCGCGACCTGTGGTCCCCGTACGGCGACGGCGACGTGCTGCAGATCGCGCTCGGCTTCGCCCGGTTGCACGGACTGCGGAAGGACGAGGATCTGGTGGCGGCGGTGGAGTTGGCGACGCGGCGTGCGGCGTCGTTCGTGGGTCGTGGGCGGCATGATCTGGCGCCGGGTTGCCGGGCGGATGTGGTGTTGGTGGCGGCGGAGAACGTGCCGGACGCGTTGATGCGGGTGCCGGTGCGTTCGCTGGTGATCGCGGGTGGCCGGGTGGTGGTGTGGGACGGGGAAGTGCTCGTCTGAGCAGTTCGTCCGCTGCTCCAGCATGCCGCCGGTTTTTCCGTAGCCGGGGACGAAGTTTTCGGCTCGGCGGGGCGATAGCTTCCCGGGATGGACAAGCTCGACGCTCTCCGCAGGCGGCTGGAGCAGGACCTCCCCGCGCTGCTGGCACAACACCAGGTCCCCGCCGCGGTCATCGCGGTGGCCGTCGGCGAGGAGACGGCCACCGCAGCTGCCGGGGCGCTCAATCTTGGCACCGGCGTCACCGCCACGACCGATTCGGTATTCCAAATCGGCTCGATCACCAAGGTCTGGACGGCCACCCTCGTCCTGCAGCTCGTGGACGAGGGCCTGGTCGACCTCGACGCCTCGATCCGGCAGTACCTGCCCGACCTCAAACTGGGCGACGCGGCCATCACCGTGCGGCAGCTGCTCAGCCACACCGCCGGGTTCGAGGGCGACCTCTTCACGGACACCGGACCCGGCGACGACGCGGTCGAGAAGTTCGTCGCGACTCTCGACGGCGTCGCGCAGCTCTTTCCGCCCGGGGAGCTGTTCTCCTACAACAACGCTGGGTACGTCGTCCTCGGGCGGCTGGCAGAAGTGTTGCGCGGCAAGCATTACGAGGACTGCCTTCGCGAGCATCTCGCCGGACCGCTCAAGCTTCGGCAGTTTTCCCCGAACGCCCTCGACGCGATCCGCTATCGCGCCGCGATCGGGCATCTCGAACCCGAGCCCGGCTCCGATCTCGTGCCCGCGCCGTTCTGGTCGATGCTGCGGTCCAACGGTCCGGCCGGGTCGTCGCTCGCGATGTCCGCGGCTGATCTGCTCGCCTTCGCCCGCATGCACCTCGCGGGCGGCGCCGAAGTGCTGAGCGCGAAGAGCGCCGCCGCCATGCTGGAGCGGCAGGTCAGCCTCCCGCCGCTCGGCATCATGGGCGACGCCTGGGGGCTCGGCTGGGAGTTGTTCGACACCCCGAGCGGTCAGGTCTACGGCCACGACGGCAACACCATCGGCCAGGCGGCGTTCCTCCGGCTGGTGCCCGAAAGCGACCTCGCGGTGGCGTTGCTGACCAACGGCGGCGACGCGATGAGCCTGTACGCCGACCTCGTTCCCGCGCTGCTCAAGGAATTCGGGGGCGTCGAGGTGTCGCTGGCGCCGCGTCCGCCGTCCGAGCCGGAAGCGTTCGCCGCCGACCGGTATCTCGGCACTTACGCCAGCACGGTCGCCGATCTCGTGGTCTCCCAGGACGACGACGGCCGGGTCTGGCTGGAGCAACGTCCTAAGGGGACAGCCGCGGAATTGAGCTCCGCCAGCAAGTCCGAACTGGTCTTCCTCGAAGGCGACACGTTGATCCTCCGCGAGGCGCAGGCCGGAATCCACCTGCCGCTGGTCTTCCTCGGCGACGACGGCACCGGCCGCGCGCAGTACGTCCATTCGGGGAGGGCGACCCGTCGCGCGGGGTGACCGGACGGCTTTGCCCGAACTGAACGATCCGGCGGCGTTGCCCGGGTAAGGTTTTACCTCGTGGCCGCTGATCTGGGGTGGAATACGGGGCAGACGCGGATCCGCGCTGCCGACGGCCGCCTCCTCGGCGCGGGCGTGCTGATCGGCGACCGGTACGTGCTGACCTGCTCCCGGGCGGCCCGCGACGAAACCGCTTTCCGCATCGAATCGGCGGGAGCCGCGGCGCTGGCCGGGCTGGTCCCGCCGCTCGCGGGCGCGCGCGGCGACCTGGCGCTGCTCGAACTGGACACTCCGGTGCGAGGCGGCGCCCTGCTCCGGCGGAAGGTCGAATCCGGGCGGGAAGTCCGGATCCACAGTCTTCCGCTCCGCCTCGGCTACGGCATCTGGGTGCGCGCCACCACCGGCGTGCCGGACGGCGAACGGATCCCGCTCAGGCTGCTGGAGGGCCGCGTCGACCCGGACCTGTCCGGCTGTCCCGCGTTCGACCGCGCCACCGGGCGGCTGCTCGGCATCGTGGTGGCCGACCACGGGGTGCGGCTGGTTCCGGCGGACACCGTGCTGGCGTACTTCCCGCAGCTGCGGGAATGGGCGACCGACGATTCGGTGCTCGAGGACCGGCTCGACGAACTCCTCGTCCGCACCGGCCGCGTGCCGATACCGGACGCCGGGGACCTGCGGGTCGCGCTGCCGAAAGCGATCCTGCCGGACCCGTACGACGCGGTCCTGCCCGACGCGGCGCTGCCGGAGCGCCGCCGGTTTTGCGCGGAGTGCGGCAATCCGGTGGGCCGCGACCAGGGCTCGCGGGCCGGTCGGACCCGCGGTTACTGCGTGCGGTGCGGCGCGCCGTTCAGCTTTGTGCCCGCGCTGGAGCGCGGCACGGTCGTCGCCGGTCGTTACGCGGTCCTCGGCTGCATCGCGATCGGCGGGTTCAGCTGGATCTACCTCGCCCGCGACGAGGCCGACGGCGGCCGGTTCGTGGTGCTCAAAGGCTTGATCGGCGAACGGGACCGCGACGGCGCGCTGGCCGCCGCGCAATCCGCCGTCGTCCCGCGGTTGCTCGGACTGGACCATCCGAACGTCGTCCGCACCCTCGCCCACGTCGAAGACCCGGACCCGGAAACCGGCAGGCTCATCGGGTATCAGGTGATGGAGTACGTGCGCGGGATTTCGCTGCGGACGGTGTCCCAGCGCGCGAAACGGCTGCGCCCGGAGCACGTCGCCGCGTACGGGCTGCAGCTGCTCGAGGCGCTCGGATACCTGCACCGGCGAGGGTTGCTGTACGTCGATGTGAAACCGGACAACGTGCTGCAGGACGGCGACCGGGTCACGCTCGTCGACCTCGGCTCGATGCGGCGGCAGGACGACCGGGACAGCGTGCTCGTCGCCACCCCGGCGTATCAGCCGTCGCGGTCCGAGCTGGACCGGGAAGGCGTCAGCGTCCGCTCGGATCTCTATTCGCTCGGCCGCACCCTGGCGGAGCTGCTGCGGGCTTGCCGCGGGCCGGACGACAGCCTCGGAACGGAGATGCTGCGGGCGCTGATCGACCGGGCGACCGCGGATTACGCCGAGCGGTTCGCCACCGCCGATGATATGGCCGAGCAGTTGCGCGGGGTGCTGCGGCAGCTGCTCAGCCAGCGCACTCGCGTGCCGCGTCCGGCCGTCTCCCGGCAGTTCGGCAATCCTCGCGGACTCGCCGTGGCGGGACTCGGAGTGCCGGAGTGGGAGGCCTGGGGTTCGGAGCCGCCGTTGCGCGCCGACAGTCCGCTGCGGCGCGAGGACGCTTGTGCGGCCTTGCCTTTCGCCCTTTTCACCGGTTCCGAGGAGACCGGGGAAACCTGGCGCGGCGCTGGGGTGTTGCTGAACACGGGAATGCTGGACGACGCGGCGGCGCAGTACCGGGAGTGCGCGAGCCAGTTGCCGGGCGAGCTGGCACCGTTGCTGGCATTGGGTTTCTGCGCGGAACTGCAGGGCTTGACGGCGATTGCGGCGCGCTACTACGACGCGGTGTGGGCCTGCGATCGGACCATGGTCGCGGCGGCGTTCGGGCTTGCCCGGATCCGGCTCGGGCAAGGCGATCGCGTCGGCGCGGCAGCGGTTTTGGACGAGGTGCCCGCCAGCACGGCGGCCCGGGCCGGCGCGGTGCGGGCGCTCGCCACGGAACTGTCCAGTGTGGACGAAGCCCTCGCTGCCTGGTCCCGGCTCGGCGAACTGGATCTGGACGAGGACGAACAGGACCGGCTTGCCGCGGTGGTCGGGGAGGTACTGCTGCGGCTGTCCCTCGAACACCCCTCGACCGCCGCCCGGTTGCCTGACCTTCGCCAGGTGCGGGACGACCTCGCGCAGATCTATCGGACGCACTCGAATCGGGCGTGGCCGATGCTGCGGGAGCACGCCCGCCGGGTACGCCAGGCCAAGGTTCCCGAACCGCGTCCTTCCTGGCGGCCCGCGATCGTGGTGCACCACCCGGATTACCTGCCGCGGCAGACTTCGACCACGACCGTGCGGGTCACGGTCACGGCTGGCTCCGACGGCGGTTCGATGCGGCTGTTCGTGCGAGAGCTGCCGGGGTGCGTGCTGTACTGGGTCGGCCAGACGACCCCGGCGGAAACGCTGATGCCGTTGCCGCAGCGGCGAATCAGCGACTCGGTGCTCGACCTCGGGCAGTGGGCGGCCGGGGAAACCAGGAGTTACGCGCTGAGTTTCCTCGTGCCGTCGAGAATGGCGACCGGGCAGGAGAACCAGCTGGTCACGATTTGGGCGCACCAGGACACCGCGCAGTCGGAGGCCGAGCACGTGTACGTGCGGCTGACCGACGATCCGGTCCGACCGGCCCCCACGTCGATCGGCCCGCCAGGCCTCGCGGCCGCGGTGGACGCAGCGCTTTCCGCGTATCGCGAAGGGAATCCGCGCGACACACTGGAGGCGCTCGGCTCGGCGGTGGCGTTGGCGACTGCGCAGGGGAACGAGGCCGCACTGGGCCGGTTGCGGTTGCTGGTGGACATCGTCGACGCGGAGAGCGGGCTCGTCAGTTTCCGCGGCCCGCTGGACGGGGAAGACCTGCTGTCGGAGCGGATTTCGGTGCGGTATCGGGAGCCGGTCGCTGCCGAGCCGCTCGTCGCCAAGGGCGAGGACTTCGAGATCGACGTGCTGCGGGCTGAAGCGGCTGCTGACGGGGCGGTGCTCAGCGCCCGGGTCGATTCGCGCCGAGTGGAATCCCGGCGGGTCGATTCGCGCCGAGTGGAATCCCGGCGGGTCGACTCCCGCCGAGTCGACTCCCGTCGCGTCGATTCTCGCCGGGTCGATTCCCGGCGGGTCGATCCGCGGCCCGGCACCTGGCGTACCGGCCGGGTCGGCTATCCGGTGCGGCCGGACCGCCTCGACCCGGGACCGGATCCGTTCGACTCGCAGCGCGTCATCTGGGCCGGGCTGCGGGCGATCGGGGCGAGACCGCCGGACGACGCGCCGGAACCGGCTCCCGGTTTGCTGGAGGCGACCGTCGAGTGCCATTCCGACGGCCCGGCCCTCGTCGGGCAGCTGGTCGGAGTCGCGGTTTCGGTGCGGCGCAAGGACCCCGCGCCCGCGCAGTCGGACGTGGTGCGCGTCCGGGTGCTGCTCGACGCCGCGCCCGGGACGGCCGAGCCGATGTCGCGGGTCGGCTGGATCACCGGCGACCGGTTGCGCGATCCGGCGGAGTTCTCCGTCATGCCGGTCGCGCCCGGGACGCTGCGGCTCGTGTTCCGGGTCTACCGCGAGCACGACGGCCAGCTGCTCCTGGAAATCGCGGCCGCGCTGCCGGTGGAGATGCCGTCATGACCCGTCAGCTGAGCACCGAGGTCACCGTCGACAACACCGCCGGGCTGAGCCGCGTCGCGGTGCCGCCGTACAACCGGGCGCGGACGGTCAACCTGCGGTTCCTCGAGTTCCCCGGGGTGCCAGGGCTTCTCGTGCAGGCTTGGGGAAGCGCGTTCCCCGAGGACGGCGGCGGCGGGTACCAGGGCCGGATCACGCACACTCTCGGCGAGCTGAACTCCCGGATCGACATCCTCCGCGAAACGTGGCAGCGGCACATCGTGGACCTCGCCGAGCAGGCCGAACGCGGCCCGCGCCGGTATCCGTTCGCCGACGGCTGGGACCTGTCGGCGCGGCCGGAACTGTTGCGGCGCGCGGGTTTCGCGCTGGCCGACGCCGGCTATCTCCTGTACCGGCTGTTGTTCGCCGGTCCGGATCGCGGGTTGCGGCGGATCCGTTCGCTGCTGGAATTGGCGCTCGCCGAGGGCGAGAACGTGATCAGCGTCGAATCCGACAGCCTGATCGTGCCGTGGGGAATGCTCTACACCTCGCCGCGGCGGCCGGACGAGTACCCGGACGACGAGAACTGGTCGCTCGCCGGGTTCTGGGGTTATCGGCACGTCGTGGAGCACACCTTCTCGCGGGTCGACGACTTCGACGCGCGGATCACCGTGGACGGTGGGAAACCGGTCGTCGGACTCAATGTCGACCACGGCGTGGACAAGCAATTCCCGGACACGCCTTACATCGCGCCGGTGGTCGATTTCTTCCACGGCCGGGCGGAAGTGGTGCTGCGGCCGGACAAGAAGACGCTGGCCGCGCACTTCCGCAGCCGCGATTTCGCCGACCACGTCACGTATTTCGGCTGCCACGGCAAGGTGAGCGGTTCCGGTGGCCTGGTCGAGCAGCCGTATCTGAAGCTCGGCGACGGCGAACGGATCTACGGCACCGACCTGATCGCGTGGCTGGCGGAAGCGCCGCTGCCGACGCGGCCGTTCGTGTACGTCGGGGCCTGTCAGGGCGGACAGGTGACCTCGGCGTTCTACTCGGCTTTCGGCAAAGCCTTGCTGGGCAACGGCGGGCGCTGCCTGATCGGTCCGCAGATCGACCTGCCGCCCGCGTTCGCGCGCGAGTATTCGCGGCGATTGTTCACCGAGTTCATCGATTCGGGCACGAAACTGGGCGACATCGTGCGCTCGCTGGCGCGGGTGTTCGCCGACGAGCACCACAATCCGCTCGGACTGATGTTTTCGCTGTACCGCGGGATCGACGTGCATCTTTGGCAGGAAGGGCGACCGTGACCGAACCGGTGATCCTGGACCTCGACGAGCACGGCGATTTCGTGGACCCGGAAACCGGAAAGCCGGTGCCCGCCGAGGCGACGCCGCGGTTTCTCGCCCGGTGGCTGGAAGTCCCGGCGACGGCGACCGACATCGTCGTGTTCGTGCACGGCTGGCAAAACAACCGGGAAACCGCCGACCGGCGGGCCCGGCAGTTCTTCGGGCTGCTGGAAGAGCGCTACGCGGCCGGGTCTTACGAAGGACTCGGCGCGTGGCAAGGGTTTTACGTCATGGTGCGCTGGCCGTCGATGAGCAACCCGTTCCTGACCGGCTACCGGCGGATCCGCGACCGGGCACACAAGATGACCACTGACGGGCGGGCCGCGGAGGCGCTCGGCCAGTTGCTCGGGTACCTGAACGCGGAACGGCAATTGCCCGGCAGCGCGCCGAGTTTGCGGACCGTCACGGGTCAGTACCTGCACTGCGTCGGCCATTCCTTCGGCGGCCGGTTCGTGGTGGAAGCGGTGCAGGCCGCTGCGGGGGACGGTCCGCCAGTGCTCGGTTGGGAGCGAGCTGATCCGCGTTATCCGTACACTGTGGACACACTGCTGGTGTTCCAGATGGCCGCCCGGCCGGACATCTTCACCGGCCGGTTCGCCCCGGTGCTGCGCGATGCTCCGATCAACGGGCCGATCGTGCTGACCCGTTCCCGCGCGGACCGGGCCACCGGGTTGTGGCACCGGCTGGCGGAGGGGGTACGGGGGATCGGGAACGTCGGCGTGAAGGCCCCGGCTGAAGACGTGGCAACCACTGTGCTGCACAAAGTGGACACGGAGTATCTACGGTCCGAAATGGACCGGCGGATCGTCAATGTCGAGGCGGGGTGGCGGTTCCGGCGCGGGCGGTGGTGGAATCCAGCCGGGGCGCATTCGGACATCTGGTACCCGGAGTCGGCGCATCTGCTGCTGTCGCTGGCGGAACTGGCCCGCTGAACGGGGCTCGACCGTCCTCAAGGGACGGTCGAGCCCCGAAGGCGTTCAGTAGCCGTAGTGCAGCCAAACAGCCTTCGTCTCGGTGTAGGCGTCCAGCGCCCACGGGCCCATCTCACGACCCCAGCCCGACGCCTTGTACCCGCCCCACGGCGCGGCCATGTCCGGGATCGGCGGCATGTTCACGAACACCGCCCCCGCGCGGATCCCGTCCGCATAGCGTTGCGCGGTGCGGATGTCGCGGGTCCAGACGGTCGCGGCGAGGCCGTACTGCGTGTCGTTCGCGCGCGCGACCAGCTCGTCCGGGTCGTCGTACGGCGTCACCGCCAGCACCGGGCCGAAGATTTCCTCGCGCATGATCGTCATGCTGTCGGTGACGCCCGCGAACAGCGTCGGCTGGTAGAAGTAGCCGTCGCGGTCCACCTCCGAGCCGCCGGTGATCAGGTCCGCGCCTTCGGAACGGCCGGTCGCCACGAGGTTCGCCACGTGCTTGCGGTGCTTGTCCGACACGAGCGGCCCGACCTGTGTCGTCTCCTCCAGACCGGGGCCGACCTGCAGCCCGGCGAGCCCGGCGGCCATCTTCTCCACGAACTCCTGCTCGCGCTTGCGGTCGACGTAGAACCGCGTGTACGCCGCGCAGACCTGGCCGGTGTTCAGCGTCGCGCCGGCGAGGTTGCCCGCGACGGCGGCGTCCAGGTCGGCGTCCGCGGCGATGATGCTCGGGGCCTTGCCGCCGAGTTCGAGCGTCAGCCGCTTGAGGTTGGACTCCGCGCTCGCCGCGGTGATCAGCTTCCCGACCGCGGTGGACCCGGTGTAGGAGACGTGGTCGACTTCGTGGTGCGCGCTCAGCATCGCGCCCACCGGGCCGTCGCCGGTGACCAGGTTGACCACGCCCGCCGGGATGCCGGCCTGCTCGGCCAGCTGCACCAGCCGGATGCTCGTCAGCGGCGTGACCTCGCTCGGCTTGATCACCACGGTGTTTCCGGTGGCGAGCGCCGGCGCGAGCTTCCACACCAGGATCATCAGCGGGAAGTTCCACGGCGTGATCAGCGCGTTCACGCCGACCGGCTCGCGGCGCGTGTAGTGCAGGGTGTCCGGGAACGAAACCGGGTTCGTGGTGCCCTGGATTTTCGTGACCCAGCCGGCGAAATACCGCAGGTGCTCGGCCGCGCCGGTGACGCTCACCTGCCGTGAGATGCCGATCGGCTGGCCCTGGTCGCGGGTTTCGAGCGCGGCGAGTTCCTCGTGGTGCTGCTCGACGAGGTCGGCGAGGCGGAAGAGCAGTTTCGCGCGCTGCACCGGCGCGAGCCCGGCCCACTCCGGCGAGGTCAGCGCGCGGCGCGCGGCGGCGACCGCGGCGTCGACGTCGGCCTGGGTCGCCGTCCCGACGTCTTCGAGAACCGTGCCGGTGGCCGGATCGCGGGTCGGGATGGGCTCCCCGCCGGCCTCGGTCCACTGACCGTCGATGAACAGGCGTGTCGGCATGGCGCTCCCTAGTCCCAAATCTTCTGGTCGCCTCCGAGTATCGGCGCGCGGCGGGCGGGCGGTCTTGTCCGCGAGGGCACGCCCGTTGTCGGCGAGTGAAGACAATGCCGGGCGGGGCCGGGGGACCGGTCAGGATCAGGACATGGACGTGATCGTGGTGGGTGCGGGCTCGGCGGGCTCGGTGGTGTGCCGGCGGCTGGTCGACGCGGGCGCGAAGGTGACACTGCTGGAAGCGGGCGGACCGGACACGAACGCGGCGATCCACGACCCGTCGCGCGCGGGGGAGCTGTGGCACGCCGCCGAGGACTGGGACTACTACACGGTGCCGCAGCCGCACGCCGGGAACCGCAGGCTGCACCTGCCGCGCGGCAAGGTACTAGGCGGGTCGCATTCGCTGAACGCGATGATCTGGGTCCGCGGCGCGGCGGCGGACTACGACGGCTGGGAGCTGCCCGGCTGGGCCTGGGACGACGTGCGCCCGGTGTACGAGCGGATCGAACGCGACCTGCTCGACCTGGAACAGCACGACCCGCTGCAGCCGATCCAGCAGTCCATTGTGGACGCCGCGCAGGAGATCGGCCTGCCGTTCAACGACAATTACAACAGCGGCGTGCTCGACGGCATCTCCGTGCAGCAGGTCACCATGACCGGCGGACGGCGGCGCAACACCTGGCTCTGCTACTCCGAGCCGGTCGCCGACCAGATGACCGTGCACACCGGCGCGCTGGTGCATCGCGTGCTGTTCGAGGGCGACCGCTGCATCGGCGTCCTGGCGGAGATCGACGGCGAACTGGAGCCGCTGTTCGCCGACCAGGTCGTGCTCGCCGCCGGCGCGCTGGCGTCCCCGGCGATCCTGCTGCGCAGCGGAATCGGCCCGGCCGACGACGTCGCCGCGCTGGGCCTCGACGTCGTCGCGGACCTCCCGGGCGTCGGCGAGAACCTGCACGACCACCTGCTGTCGCCGGTCGTGTTCGCCACCGACCGGCGCGAGGTCGCGCCGCCGCAGACCGGGCTTTCGGTGACGCAGACGCACCTGTTCTGGCGCAGCCGACCGGGTCTCGAGGTGCCGGACACCCAGCCGATCCACTTCAGCGTGCCGATGTACGAACCGTGGATGACCGGGCCCGCGACCGGGTTCTCGCTGATGGCGGGCATGATCACGCCGCAGAGCCGGGGAACGCTGCGGCTGCGCAGCACGGATCCGACCGAGATGCCGCTGATCGACCTCGCCGCGCTGGCGCACCCGGCGGACTTCGAGAGCCTGGTCGCTTCGGTGGAGCAGTGCCGGTTGATCGGCAGCGCCCCGGCGTTGGCGGAGGAGTGGGGCGCGCGGGAGTTGTACCCGGGACCGGCGGATGTACGGGAGCACGTGCGGCGCACGGCGATCACCTATCACCACCAGGTGGGCACCTGCCGGATGGGGACGGACGAGCTGGCGGTGACGGACCCGACGCTGGCGGTGCGCGGGGTGTCCGGGCTGCGGGTCGCGGACGCTTCGGTGCTGCCCCGGGTGATCAGCGGGAACACGAACGCGCCCGCGGTGCTGATGGGGGAGCGGGTGGCGGAGTTCTTGCTGGCGTAATTCGGGCGCGGACGGCAGTAGGCTCGTCGGGTGGATGATCTTCTCGCCGCCGACTATTCGAAGCTCGACGTTTTGGCCGCCGATCCGCCTTCGGGACGGGCCGCGTTGGCTATGCGCGCGGGCGAGCTGTACCCGGCGGCGAACGACGACCAGCGGCGACACCTCGAGTACCTGCTGGACTTGCTCGGGGCGGACGGCGATCCGATCCTGCTCGATCTGCTGATCCGGCTCCGCACGGCCAATCTGCTGGCGGACGTGGTGCGACGGGGCCTCCCGGTGCCCGAGCCCGTGCTGGATCAGCTGATCAAGGAACTGGGATATCAGCCGCCCGTCATCGACGCGGCAGGGGTGTCCGGGGACCGCCGACGGGCGAAGGCGCTCGGTGCGCTGCTGAAAGACGACGACCGGTGCGGCCGGGCGGCGCTCGCGCTGGCCCGGCTCGGCGCCCGCGAATGGACAGTGCCGATCGCCCGGCGGCTTTTCGCGGTCGCCGGGCTCAAGCACATCTTCTTGACGGTCGCGCTGGAGGAAATGGGCGACCCGGCCGCGGTTCCGGTGCTGCTCGACTGGCTGGCGAACGGCCCGGAGCAGAATGCCTGGAACGTTCACCGGGCGCTGGTCCGGCTCACCGGGCGGTCCCCGTTGCTCCCGTCGCCGGACGACATCCGCCAGGTGTGGGCGGGGCTCGACCTGACCGTCGGGCCAGTCCCGGAGGTGCGGGACGTCGCCGTCGATTCTCCTTCCGCGCTGCGGTTTTCCGTCGACGAAGGCCGGGCCCGGGTACGCGTCGAATTCGACCCGTCGCTGCCGGGATCGATGTGGCCGCGGTGGGAGCAGACCCTGTACGTCGGGGATCAGGCGCGATTCGGTGTCGGCTCCGGGTGCGAGACCTGTGAATCAACACTGCGCCTGCTCGGCTTCGGTCCCGCCGAAGCGCTGGCCGGTGCCACCCAGGCGCGGGAAGTCCTCGCCGAGCCGCGTGAACTCACCGCTGCGACGGTGCGCGCGCTGGAACCGCTGCTTCAGGAGCTGGAGACTGGGCACTACCGGATGCTCTTGGCCGATCTTCCGCTGGAACGCGTGCGGACGCTGGAGCAGTCGTGGTGGTTGACGCGCAGAACCGAGACGCGCAGTGCGTGGGAGGGAGACCCGGACTGGCCGGGCATCGAGCATTTCCAGCTCCCGCAGGCGATTCCCGGCGAGATGCCCGCATACGGCAGCGTGGTTCCGTCGCAACCGCTGGACGCGCTGGACCAGGCGACAGTCGACCGGTACGCGGAAGCGATCGCCCGCGGCGAGCGTCCCGCGGCGTTGCTGCTGGCCTGGGCGGAGGACCGGTACATCAGCGCCCAGTGGCCGGAACGGTTCGTGCTGGGCGTCGTCCTGGACGGACATCACCGGCTTGCCGCCTATGCGGCGGCAGGCGTACCCGCGCGCTTGGTGCTGGTGGTGCGCGGGGAGAGCGGCGAGACGGTGGAGGAGGTCGTGCGTGGTTATGCCGGTTAGAACCGGCATAACCACGCACAAGCCCTAATCCCGCGTAAACACCCGCTTGCCCCCAAACCACGTCTCCCGCACCGTGATCCGGGCCAGCTGATCCGCCGGGGTCTTGAACGGATCCTGGTCCAGCACCACGAAATCCGCCGACTTCCCCGGCGTCAGCGACCCCGTCACGTCGTCGAGGCCGCAGGCGCGGGCCGAGTTCAGCGTGAACACCTGGATCGCCTCGGCGAGCGTGATCGCCTGTTCCGGCCACAGGCTCCCGGGGTGCTTGCCGTACGGGTCCTGCCGGGTGATCAGGCCCTCGATGCCCTCCCAGGCATTCGGGGATTCGCTCACCGGCCAGTCCGAACCACCGGCGACCAGTGCGCCGGTGTCCAGCAGCGTGCGGTTCGGCTGCATCCGCGCCGCGCGTTCGGCGGGAATCACCTGTGCGATGGCGTCCGGGATCACTCCCGGAACCCACAGGAACGGCGAGATATCAGCCGACACGTTGAGCGTCGCGAATCGTTCCAAGTCGTTCGGGTGGATGAACTGTCCGTGCGCCACTTGGATTTTCGTCGTGTAGTCGCCACGGGCGCGGAGGTTGCCGGCCGCGTCCAAAGTGGCCCGGACGGCCGCGTCGCCCGCGCAGTGGATCTTCGCCGAAAGACCGGCCGAGACGGCGACGTCCAGCCAGTCCGCGAGTTCCTCCGGCGGCATCGTGGTGTCGCCGCAGAAGCACTCGTGGTGCAGGTACGGCTCCAGGAACGCCGCGGTGTGCGCGGGCGGGGTGCCGTCGAGGAAGATCTTCACGAAGTCCGGCCGGTGGTGCTCGCTGCGGTACGCCGCGGCGGCGTCGAGCAGCGGTTTGCCGATCGGGTCCGCGCCGAAGATCGGGTCGTTCACCAGCATCGACGACACGACCCACGCCGCCAGTTCCCCCGCGTCGTCAAGGGTTTTCAGCGCGGCGAGGATGTCGAGCGTCGCCCCGGCGTCCTGGAACGCCGTGATCCCGTACGAGTGCAGGATTTCGATCGCCCGCCGCGACGCCTCGGCGTGCTGCTCGGCGGTGAGCGTGCGCGTGTCCCGCATCGCCCGTTCCACCGCCAAGCCCGCGGTCTCGATGAGCAAGCCGGTCGGTGCGCCGCTGGTCAGATCGCGGTGGATCGTCCCGCCCGTCGGGTCCGGGGCGGACGCGTCGATCCCGGCCAGTTCCAGTGCCCGGCTGCTCGCCCACCGGTTGTGCCTGCTGTCCTCGATGAGCACGACCGGACGTCCGCCCGCCGCCTCGTCGAGTGCTCGCCGTACGGAGTCGTGGCCGAGCTCGGGGGCCAAAGTGGACGGCCAGGCACCGCCGACCACCCACTCGTCCGGCGCGAGCCGGGAAGACCATTCCCTTACCGCGGCGAGGATTTCGTCCAGGTTCGAGCCGCTTTTCAGGCGCAGTTCGAACAATTCCCGGCCAGCGAGCGCGTGATGGCTGTGCACGTCCACGAAACCCGGCAGCACGAACGCGCCGCCGAGATCGAGGACCTCGGTGTCCGGACCGGCCTCGGCGGTCGTGATCCGGCCGTTCTCCACCGCGAGCGAGGTCGCCCACGGCCGGTCTTCGTCCACTGTGTACACAGTGGCGTTGGTGAGGAGCAGTTCAGGCGCCACGGGTCACTGTCCAGCGGGGTCGTAGTCCGGCGAATAGACGGTGTTGCTGAGCAGCCGGCCGTACGCGCCGAAGGTGAAGTGCGTCGGCGTCTTGCCGTCCTCGCCCAGGCCGAACAGCGAGCCGTGCGACCGCAGTTCCCGCACGTTCCGGTGGTCGGCCACGGTCACCGACGCGCACGGGATGACCTTCTCGCGCCAGGTGAACACGTAGATCCCGGGCCGGATCTGGTAGACGGAGTTCTCGTCGGTGTCGGCGAGCCCGCGCTCCGGACCGGACAAGCACTGCCAGCTGTACCAGTGCGGGGTGAGGTAAACGTGCTCGTACGCGTGCTCTTCGCTGTACACCCACTGCACGCGGCGGCCGATCAACGCCGTGCTGGGCGCGATCTCCTCGCCGTGCGCCTCGCGGCCCTGGATGGTCGCGGGACGGAACCGTTGCGTCACCCGCGGAAGTCCGTCGCCGATCGTGCTCGTGATGACCAGCGCGCGGCCCTGGCGGACGTCCAGCAGCAGGCTGAACGACGTTTCCGCACCGGGGTGGAACTGCACGTAGAACAGTCCGGCGTCGACCAGGAACGTCTCGGAAGCGGTCTCGCCGGTGGTGCCGTCCTCGTCCCACGAGGCGCGTCCGCCGGTGAAGCTGATCGAGAACGTGCCGCCGTCGGCACAGTCCAAAGTGAACGACTGGTTGTCGAGATCGTCCACAGTGGCCGCTTTGTTGGCGTCGAAGCCGGGGGCGAGACCGTCGAGCGGGAGCCAGGTGGAGGTGTCGGACAGGTTGGTCGCGGGCATGGAGCCTTCCTCAGTGTTCGCAGTGGCCGTGGGCGGCCGAGGGCAGGTCGAGTGCCGGGTTCCGGTCGCAGAACCCGTAGGGGCGCATCATGAATCCGGAGTAGTCGACCGGCATGACCGGCCAGTCTTCCGGACGCGGGATGTGCGTCGGGCCGAAGACGTGCCACAGCACGACGTCGGTGTCGCTGACGGAGCGGTCGGCCGCCGTCCACGCGGGCAGGCCCGCCCCGCCCGGGTGCGCGTTGGGGCGGTCGCCCGCCGGGAAGCGTTCGCCGGGCGCGTACGGCGTGACCCACAGGTGGTTCGTGGCGAACGTGGCGCGCTGGTAGACCGTCGATTCCGGTTGCGCCATCAGGGTTGCCGACGGCCGAGGCACGAGCTGGTACGCGGTCGGCGCGCCGAGCCGGTTGGTGTGCTCGGTGCTGCGGACTTCCCACACCCGCGCGGTCGCCGGGTTCGCGTGCCGCTTCGCTTCCTGTTCGGTGCGCAGTTCCGTGGCCTTCCAGGTGAAGGCGTTGCCATACGGGTTTTCTTCGCCGATCGGGATGCCGACGGCGTCCACCTCGTACACCGAGTTGCGCTGGCCGTCGACGGCGAAGTCGAGCCGGGCGCAGAACAGGTGCTGGTGCACCGGCGCGAACAGGCCGGGCGCGATCTCGGACGCGTGCGGATGCGCGGACCCGGGCTCGCCGGCGCCGGAGAAGACGATGCCGGTCGCCTTGGCCTCGCATTCGATGGTGCCGTCGAGGTAGAGGTACCAGAAGAAGCCGTAGTCGTAGTTGCCGATGGTGGAGATCGACGAGATCACCAGGCGGCGCGAACGGCGGACCTCGGCCTTGCCGTCGAGATCCGTGTGCTTCCAGAGGATCCCGTAGTCCTCCTCGTGCATGCAGATCGCGTTCGGCACGCGCACCGGCTGGCCGTGGTCGTCGGCGAGGAAGGCGTCGAAGTAGTGGATGACGCCGAGGCAGTCGCAGCCCAGCCGCAGGCTGTTGCCGTTCTTGCCGAGCAGGTATTCGCCGGCGTCGAAGTAGCTGATCCAGAACCGGCCGATCGAGGTGTCGCCGTAGGGAACGACCATCTCCGGCACCGACGCGCGGTACAGCACCGAGCGGTCCTGGAAGGTCAGCTGGTGCAGGGTCAGGCCCTCGCGCGCGTTGAACCCGACGCGCAGCTGCCAGCCCTCCCAGGTCACCAGCGAGCCGTCGACCTGGAAGCTCGGGCCTTCCGGCTGGGTGATCTCGATCGGCTTGAGCGTGGTCCGCGCGGGGTGGTGGCCGTAGCGGCCGGAGTCCTCGGGGACCGGGGTGTCGCCCTCGTCCTCGACCCGGAGGACGCGCTGTTCGGTGAGGTTGAGGTGCGCGACCAGGCCCTCGACCGGATGTGCCCAGGGGCTGTCGGTGCTGTCCTCGCGCAGGAAGGTGAGCGAACGGACGACCCGGCCGGTCTCGTCCTCGCGGCCGAAGTAGCCGGGCGCGAGCGGGGCGCAGAACGCGTGCTCGATGCGGTCGCCGAGGCCGCGGCGGTGCATGGCCGCCTGCCACTCCGGGGAGGCCTTGGTGACGGCCTCGGCCAGGTCGTACTCCTCGAAGAGATACGGGGGCTGGCCCTCGCCGCACTTCTCGTGGCTGACCAGCTCCTGGCCCGTCACCGAGACGACCGCGTCGGCCGATTCGCCGGTCGCGGTGTCGAGCAGGGTGAACTGGATCCGGCGGTCGACCGGGGCGCCGCCCAGTACGGCGGCCTTGTCCGGCTCGACCGGGAGGACCTGCGGAAACCGGGTCGTCTCGGTGACGAGCCCCTGTGCCTCCAGCACGGCCCGGCCTGCCGCGAGCTCGTCGGCGGTCAGCGGGTCAAGGGGGTGGGGGTGTGCGTTGCTCATGGTGTCCCTTCGCGCTCCTCGCCGCAGTGTTCGCGGTGGCCCGGGGGTAGCGGTAGCCGGGCTCGGGGGGTCGTGCGGTCGCTGACAACAAGGATGCACTCGTTGCCAATCCCCGGAAGAGCCGTTGCTGCAGGATTGCGCCATGCGACTGGACCTCGACGGCAAGGCCGTGCTGATCACCGGCGCCGCGTCCGGGATCGGACTGGCCTGCGCGCGGGCGTTCCTGGCGGAGGGCGCGCGGGTCGGGGTGGTCGACCGGGTCCGGCCGCCGTCCCTGCCGGGGGAGGTCGTCGCGGCGCGCGCGGACGTCACCGACGAGGGGCAGGTCGCCGCGGCGGTGCAGCTCGTGGCGGAGTCGTTCGGCGGGATCGACGTGGTCGTCGGCTGCGCCGGGGTGTCCGGACCGGTCGGACGGCCGCTCGCGGAGACCAGCGCCGCGGACTTCGCCGCGGTCATGTCGGTGAACGTGCTGGGGCAGTTCCTGGTCGCGAAGCACGCGCGGCCGTGGCTGGGAGACGGCAGTTCGATCGTCTTCCTGGCCAGCGATTCGGCGTTCGTGTGTGCGCCGGGGATGGTGCCCTACTGCGCGTCCAAGGGCGCGGTGGTGTCGTTGACCCGGGCGTTGTCGGTCGAGTTCGACGGCGTCCGGGTCAATTGCGTGTGCCCGTCGGTGGTCGATACGCCGATGGCGCGAGGGGATTTGGGAGATCTGCTGGACGAACCGGGCTTTCCGGTGCAGGCGGCCGAGGACGTCGCCCAGCAGGTGGTGTATCTGGCGTCCGCGCGGGCGCGGACGGTGAACGGACAGGCCTTGCTCGCCGACTTCGGCGTATCGGCTCGGTCTGGGTTTCCTGCTTGAAAGGGAGAAATGACGATGGCAGACACGCGGGTCGTGGCGATTACCGGCGGAGGGACGGGCATTGGGGCTGCGGTTGCTCGGCGGTACGCCGGTGAAGGCGCACAGGTCGTGGTTCTGGGCAGGCGGCGTGAGCCGCTGGAGAAGGTCGCTGCGGAGACTGGTGCACATGTGATCGCTTGCGACGCCAGCGTCCGGGAGGACGCGGAGGCGGCGATCGCGGAGATTCTCGAGAAGTTCGGGCGGCTGGACGTGATCGTGGCCAATGCCGGCGGGCACGGGCTGTCTTCGGTGGTGGACACCGGGGACGAGGAATGGGAAATCGCGCTCCGGTCCAATCTTTCCAGCGCTTTCGTTTTTTGCCGGGCCGCGTTGCCTTCCCTCGTGGAAAGCGGCGGTCAGGTCGTGATTGTTTCTTCTCTGGCCGGGTTGTTCGCCGGGCCCAATGTCGCCGGATACACGGTGGCCAAGCACGCGTTGATCGGGCTGACCCGGTCTATCGCCCGGGATTACGGGCCTCGCGGGGTCCGGGCCAACGCGGTGTGCCCGGGGTGGGTCCGGACGCCGATGGCGGACGGGGAGATGGAGCAGTTCGCCGAGGCGGCCGGGTTTGACGGCGGGCACGACGAGGGGTACCGGCGGGTGACTGCCGAGGTGCCGTTGCGGCGTCCTGCCGAGCCGGACGAGATCGCTTCTATCGTTCGGTTCCTCGGGTCTTCGGAGTCCTCGTACATCACCGGCGCGGTGCTGGTCGCCGACGGCGGTGCGCACGCGGTCGACTTGCCCACGTTGGCGTTCGAGCGTGCCGGGATGGGGTCGTAAACACCCCTAACCCGAGCATTTCTGCTTAGTTGACAAGTCCGTGAGGGGAACCCTGAGGGAATCTGATTCCCTCAGGGTTCCCCTCACGGACTTCTGCATTACCCGCCCAGGGCTGGCCGGGTTAGCTTGATTCCGCCAGTGTTCGCAGCCATTTGGTCAGCAGCTGGGTTTCCGCGGCGCCCAGGATTTCCGGGTTCGCGGCGGCGTGTTCCAGCACGCGGTGGATCTCGGAGTGCCGATCGCCGGTCGCCGAGGTGCCGGTGATCGCGGCGATCGCGCCCTCCCGGACAGCCGCCGACAGCGGGCGGTCCTCCCCGGCGAGGATGATCTGGCGCAGCGTGACCCCGATATTCGCCACCAGGATGTGCGCGGCCGCCTGGTCCGGCGGGACCGTCAGGCGTCCCTGGTCGGCGGCGGCCTGGGTCAGGGCGCGGAGCATCGCGCTGGGCCGTTCTTGCGCCGCGGGGGCGTGGCCGGGGTGGACCTGGCCGTACATGAGCGTGTAGAAGCCGGGGTTCGCGATCCCGAAGGCGACGTGGGCGTCCCAGCCGTCGCGCAGGTCCTGGATCGGGTCGCCGGACGGCTCGTGCGCGCCTTTTTCCGCCAGGTACAGGTCGAACCCCCGCTCGACGACCGCGTCCAGCAGGCCCTGTTTGCTGCCGAAGAAGTGGTACAGCGTCGGCATTTTCACCCCGGCCTGCGCGCAGATCGCGCGCAGCGAGATGTCCTCGCCCGGCGTCGCGGCGACCTGCTCGGCGGCGGCGTCCAGGAGCCGGGTCCGTGTATCCGCGTTCGCAATCTGTGTCACACCGCTATGGTAGCCACTGTCGCACTGATACAGTGATGCATATCAGCGATAAAGGGATGGAGGGGTCACCCATGACCGGCCACACTCTCGAAGGCAAGAACGTCCTGGTCGCCGCCGGGGCGAAGAACCTGGGCGGGCTCATCAGCAGGCAGGCCGCGCAGGCCGGCGCGAACGTCGCGATCCACTACAACTCCGCGTCGACCCGTCCGCAGGCGGAGGAGACTCTCGCCGCGGTCGAGGCGGCCGGCGGCAAGGGCGTCGTCCTGACCGGCGACCTGACCGTCCCGGCGAACGTGGCGAAGCTGTTCGCGGATGCCGAAGCCGCGCTCGGGAAGATCGACGTCGCGGTGAACACGGTGGGCAAGGTGCTGCGCAAGCCGATCACCGAGACCACCGAGGACGAGTACGACTCGATGTTCGACATCAACTCGAAGGCGGCGTACTTCTTCATCAAGGAAGCGGGCAAGAACGTCGCCGACGGCGGCAAGGTCATCACGATCGTGACCAGTCTGCTCGCGGCGTTCACCGACGGGTACTCGACCTACGCGGGCGGCAAGAGCCCGGTGGAGCACTTCACCCGTGCCGCGGCCAAGGAGTTCGCCCCGCGCGGGATCTCGGTCACCGCGGTCGGGCCCGGCCCGATGGACACGCCGTTCTTCTACGGCCAGGAAACCCCGGAGCGGGTGGAATTCCACCAGTCGCAGGCGATGGGCGGGCAGTTGACCAAGATCGAGGACATCGCCCCGATCGTGTCGTTCCTCGCGACGTCCGGCTGGTGGATCACCGGGCAGACTGTCTTCGCCAACGGCGGTTACACCACCCGCTGAGTTTCACCCACGACAGCAAGGGAAACGCAATGTCCGAAGTGGAGATTCCGGAACCGGTGGCGTCGTTCGTCGACGCGGTGAACCGGCACGACGACGCCGCGTTCCTGGACGCGTTCACCGAAACGGGCGTCGTGGACGACTGGGGCCGGTCGTTCACCGGGCGCACCGAAATCAAAGGATGGAGCGACGTCGAGTTCATCGGCTCGCGCGGAGTCCTGACCCCGGAGGAGGTCACCGTCGCTGGCGACGTGGTCACCGTCGTCGGGGATTGGCGCAGCAACCACGCCAACGGCCGGTCGAAGTTCGTCTTCGACGTCGACGGCGACCGGCTCGCCAAGATGACCATCCGCGAAGGCTGACCGGCCGGGGCGTGGGCGTCCCACCGCGGAACGCCCACGCCCCGGGTCAGTTGGTGCCCAGGTACGCCTGGTGCAGCGTGTCCGGATTGTCCAGCAGGGGCTGCGATTCCCCGGCGTAGGTGACTTTGCCGGAGGAGACGACCAGGGCTTCTTGCGAGACTTTCAGCGCCAGGTGGGTGAACTGTTCCACCAGGAGGATCGCCGCGCCCGCGTTGGCGAACTCGGTCACCGCCGGGAGAAGCCTGGTGAAGACGGCGGGAGCCAAGCCCAGCGACATCTCGTCGATGAGCAGGAACTTGGGTTTCGCCGCGAAGGCCCGGCCCAGCACCACCATTTGCTGCTCGCCGCCGGACAGCAGCGCGGCGGGCGAGTTCTTGCGTTTCTCCAGTTCTGGGAAGAGCGCCAGGACTTCGTCGACCCCGGCGGGGGTTTTGGCGGTCAGGCGCAGGTTTTCCAGCACGGTCAGGCTGGCGAAGACCGCCCGTCCTTGCTCGACGTGCGCCAGGCCCAGTCGCGCTCTGGACACCCGCGAGTGTTTGGTGACGTCCGTGTGTCCAACGTGGATAGTCCCGGACGCCGCGGGGATCACGCCGGACAGCGCTTCCAGCAGGCTGGTCTTGCCCGCGCCGTTGGGGCCGACCAGCGCGGTGATCTTGCCCGGTTCCAGCGTCAGTCCGACGTCGGCGATGACCGGGCCCGCACCGCGGGTGACGGTCAGGTTTTCGATGCGCAGCGTGCTCACAGCATCTCCGTTTCGCCCAGGTATGCCTTCAGAACCGCCGGATCCGCCAGCACTTCCGCCTGCGGGCCGCTCGCGAGCACCTCGCCGAAGTCGAGCACGGTCAGGGTGTCGCAGACCGACCGGACCAGGTCCAGGTCGTGTTCGATGATCAGCACCGAGACGCCGAACCTGGCCGGGACCTGACGCAGGCGTTCGCCGAACGCCACGTGTTCCTCGTGCGGGAGGCCCGCCGCCGGTTCGTCGAGGAGCAGCACTTGCGGCTTCGCCATGAGGTGTCCGACGACCTCGACCAACCGGCGCGCACCCACGTCGACCCGGTCCAGTGGCGTGGCCGCGGGCGGGCAACCGAAGAACTCCAGCGCGGCAGCGACTTCATCCGCGGGCGGGCGTCGGCGGGCCACGAAGCGGACGTACGCCTCGATGGTCAGTCCCGACGGGACCCGGTCCTGCTGGAACGTTCGGCGGAGACCGGAGCGGGCTCGTTGCGTCGGGTTGCCGGTGAGGGGACGGTCGGCGAGTTCGACGGTCCCTTGAGCCTGCGGCAGGAAGCCGCTGATGGCGTCGACCAAAGTGGACTTTCCGGCGCCGTTCGGGCCGATCACGCCCAGCACTCCGCCCTTCGGGACGGCTAAGTCCACTCCGGACAGTGCCTTGACCTGGCCGAAGGTGACGCTCAGTCCCCGGACAACCAGCACCGGTTCGCCAGGCGGCAGGCGCGGAGGTTCTTCGTCGAGGGCGGTGATTTGGACGCCAGCGCTGGCCCTGGAACGGCGACGCCACAGTTCGCGGATCGCGGTGCCCAGGTTGCCGCGTCCGGCCAGCGCCTGGATGCCCAGCAGACCGAAGATCACGTAACCCCAGTCTTGCGGGACTCCCCAACGCTTCAACAGCTCCGGTACGGCGACCCACAGGACAGCGCCGAACACCGCCATGTCGATCAGGTGCGCACCGGACATGATGGCGAGGACGTACAACGCCAGCGACTGCAGCGGAGCGAAGCTGGTCGGGAAAGCGAACCCGACCTGTGCGGTGAGCAGACCGCCGCTGATGCCGCCCAGCGTGGCGCTGACGGCGAAGGCCGAGAGCTTCGCGGTACGGACGCTGGCTCCTGCTGCGGCAGTGCCCCGTTCGGAGAACGCCACCGCGGCCCAGCTGCTGCCCCACGGACCGCGCCGGAGGAAGTGCACGAGCAACGCGCAGACGATCAGGACGATGACACAGAGCAGGAAGTACGCGTTGTCGTCGGCGACCAAGGACGGCCGGTCCACCGAAACGCCGTCAGTGGTGCCGGGGAACTGGATTTCCACGAGGGTGACGTCGGCGGCCGCGGCCAGGCCGAGTGTCACCACCGCCAGGTTGATCCCGCGCAGCCGAAGCGCGGGGAGTCCAATGAGGACACCGACGACGCCTGCCGCGAGACCTCCCAGCAGCAGCCAGAAGAGGAAGCCGCCAGGTGCGTTAGCGACGTTCAGCGCGGAGACGACCCACGCGCCGATCGCGCCGAAAGTCAGCTGGCACAACGAGATCATGCCAGCGCTGCCGGTCACGACGCCTAGGCCGAGCAGGGCGATGGCGGCTACTACGACGCTCACGCCGAGGTAGGCGAAGTAGCCGTTGAGGCCGACGGTCAGGCCGATTCCGACCAGCACCGCGACCACCGCGACGACCAGTGGGGTTCCGAAGCGGGACACTGCGCCCCGGTCAGCGAGCTGCATCCCACACCTCCTTGCGCTGAGACCACACGAGCAGGCCGACGATGGCCAGGAACGGGACGAAATTCCGCACTACCGAAAGCTGGTCGACCTGCGCGAGCGCGCCCTGCAGCATGCCGAGCACCAGGCCGCCGACGACGGCGAGGTCCAGCCGCCGGAACCCGCCGAGCAGGGCCGCCGCCGCGGCGGGCACGACCAGCATGGCCAGCGAGGTGGCGTCGTTCGACTGGGACGGGGCGACGATCACGATGATGACGGTGCTGATCAGGCCGGTGGCGCCCCACACCGCGGCACTGAGCCGTTTCGCCGGGATACCCAGCAGTTCAGCGGTCGTCGGGCGTTCCGACAAAGCGCGCAGTGAGATGCCGACGGGCGTCTTTGTCAGGATCAGCCGCGCGGCGAAGGCGATCACCACCGCCAGCGCGACCGTCACGACGGTCACCTGGCTGATCACCACGCCGCCGACGGTGAAGGCCGGACCGGCCAGCAACGCCTGGAACGGCTGCGGTTTGTTGCCGAACAGGATGAACGACAGCGAAATCAACAGCAGCAGCACCGCGACGGTCACCGCCGAGCGGGTGCCGGTGCCTGCCTCGGCCAGCCAGGTCGAGACGACCCAGCCGATCAGCACGCTCAGCAACCCGCCCAGCAGCACGCCGAGCACCACTGCCAGCCATTCCGGCAGTCCACCGTGGACGGACAAGGCCACCCCGACGTAACTGCCGAACATGCCCGTGGCCGCCTGGGCGAAGTTGACGACGCGGACCAGCCTCGACATCAAGGTCAGGCACACCGCCAGCACCGCGTAAAGCCCGCCGGCGGCCAGCCCGGCCAGCGCTCCCTGCACCATTGCAGTCTCCTCTGTCCAGAGTGGATCGGGCTAGCGCCGCGGAATCCGCAGCCAGTCGGTACCGGAGATCTCCCACCGGTTCGTGCCCGTCGCGAGCTTGACCGGCCAGCCCGCGATGTTGTCGTGGTGCGTCTGCCCGGGACCGAACACGTACGGCGTGCCGACCATCGGATCGGTGATCGGTTTCATCTCGCGCAGCGCCTTCGTCACCGTTTCCCGCGTGATGTCGCCCTGCATGCCGTTGAGCACCTGCAGGAAATACTTCGCCGCGAGGTAGCCGCCCTGGCTGAACGAGGTCAGCGGAATGTTGTTGCGCGTCATGAGATCCCGCCACTCCTTGGTGCGCGGGCTCGACGGGTCGGTGAACGGGTAGAACTCGGCGGGGACGTAAACGCCTTTGCCGGCGTCCGAAACCGCCTTCGCGTACTGTTCGCTGTAGACACTCGTGAGCAGCAGCCAGGTCACGTCTTTCCAGCCCTGTGCCTGCGCGGCTTTCAGCTGGCCGATCGAGTCCGGCTCGACGGGGTTTACCGTCACCGCTTTGCAGCCGGCCGCACGGGCCTTGACGATGTACGGCGTGTAGTCGGAACCGTTGTACGGCACGGTCGCGTCGACGTACTTCAGTTTTTTGCCGGTGATTTTCGACCATTCGTCGATGGCCGCGCGGTAGTATGGCAACGTGTTCCCGGCGATTTCCAGCAGCGCGCACATGTCCTGCAGGTGCAGCACTTCCGAGCCGTACAGCAGGGTCAGCGTCATGTCGTGGAACGGGCCGACATTGGCGGGCCCGATGTTCGGGCTGGTGAAGCACGACGGGTCCACGCCGATGCCGGAGATGGAAAGGACCTTCTCCTGCTGGTAGTACTTGGCGTTGATCTGGCATTCGATGAGGCTGGACGAACCGACCAGCGCCACCGCCTGATCGCCGCCCACGATTTCGCGAGCCGCGGCCGCCGCCGCGGCGGGGTCGCCCTTGTCGTCGATGGCGTGGTATTCGATCTTGCGCCCGTGCACGCCGCCCGCCGCGTTCGCCGCGTCGAAGACGGCCTTGGCGGCCTGGGAGGATTCCGGGAAGGTGGCGGGTCCGCTCAGCGCGTTGACCGAGCCGACCACGATCGGTCCGTTCGGATCGGCGGTGCCCGCGCAGCCCGCCGCGACCAGCGTGACGAGCACGGCCGAGGCGAGCGCGGGCAGGAACTTTCTCATCATGGCTCGGCTTTCCGGTCCGCAGTGACCAGAGGGGGAGGGGAGAGGGGGGCGGTGCCGGGGGAAGGACCGGCACCGCCGTTTCGCGAGAGACTCAGTCGGTCGCCGCGGCGACCGGGGCGGAATCGACGATCTGCTCGAAGCTCGCGACCTTGTCGCCGTCGAACTTCCACACGTGCGCGACCCGGGCGGTGAAAGCCTTGCCGGACTTGCGATTCGTGCCGGTGTACGTCCCGAGCCCGACAATCGAGTCACCGGCGTCCAGCAATGCGGACAACGTGAACTGGTAGCCGTCCCAGTCGCGGGCGATCGCCTCGAAGACGTTGCGCTTCACCTCGTCCGGGCCGGTGTAGGTGCCCGCGTAGGGGAATCCGGCGGCCTCGGTCCAGGTGGTTTCGGGGCCGATCGGGGCGAGCATGCCGTCGAGGTCGCCGCGGTCGCTTGCCTCGTAATGCGCGGTGATCACGTCCAAATTGGACACAGGAGAACTCCTTAGACAGGCTGGACGTCGGGGTAGCTGATCGAACCGAGCGGGTAGATGTGCCCGCCCGCGCGGGAATGCTCGGACCGGCCGTCGCCGGTGATGCCGAGGAAAACGCCGGTGGTGCGCAGGTCGTAGCCGAGGTCGTGCAGCCACACGCTGGCCACCGCGATGCGGAACTCCCGGAAGCAGAACAGGTACAGGCCGTCGGCGAACTTCCAGACGGTCGACATGTCCACGTCGCCGTGCCCGCGCTGCACGCCCTCGACGCACTGCCAGCAGTAGCGTTCGGAGGAGAGATAAACGTGCTCGTACAGATGATTCGGGCTGTAGCGGTAGACATTGCGCTTGCCGATGAGGTCCCGCGACGGCCCCGGCACGTCGCCGGTCGGCTCGCCGCCGTCGGTGGTGCCGGCGTGGAAGGTCTGCGAAACACGCGGCGTGCCTTCGACGTCCTCGTCGCCGATCACCGACCGCACGGTCATCGCGCGGTGCGTGGTGGTCGAGTAGACGACGGTGAGGGACTCGCCCTCGACGCTCGTCAGCGGCAGGTTCACGAAGAAGACGTCGGGACGCACGGCGACCGCGTCGTAGGGATCCTCGACGCCGTTGAGGGTGAGCCGCTCGCTGTCGAGGAACCGCAGCTCGAGCTTCGCGCCGTCATCGAGCGTGACGGTGAGCTCCCGCCCGGTGAGGTCCGCGTTGGGCAGCCGGTAGGTGTCGATCCCGGCGGCGAACTCGTCGTAGGTGCGCCATTCGTCAGGGGAAGGGTCGGACATGCCCATCATGCTCGCCGCGCCCCGGTCCGGGAGCGAATGTTCGTGCGCTGGCGGGCAACTGCCGGACGCTCGCGGTCAATACCAGGGGGTTCGGGGTGGATCGGGGGTGGAGACGACAAGCGGCGCCCCCGGGGCCGGGAGCGCCGTGCGTGGTTGGGGGCGGGATAGGCCGCAGGGCGCGAAGCTCGCTCGGCGACCACTCGAACGCCGCCCGTAAGACCCGCGAGAAATGCGCCGCGTCGACAGATCCCCATCGGCCCGCGCTTGCCGCGATGCGACGGGACGGGCCGTCAGCAACGGCCCCGTAGAGCTGGCGGCAAGTCGCTATCCGCCGCCAGATCCGATGGCTCCGCCACGGAAATGGCGGCCCAAGGTGTCCGGGAGCGCTGTGTGTGGTTTGGCGGGTTCAGCCGCGGGCGCGCAACTCACTGGGCGACTGCGCGAACGCCGCCCGAAACACCCGCGAGAAATGCGCCGCGTCCACAAACCCCCACCGAGCCGCGATTGCCGCGACCGGACGCGCCGCCAGCAACGGATCCCGCAGATCCCGGCGGCAATGCTCCAGCCGCCGCTGCCGGATCCACCCCGCCACCGTCGTCCCCTGCTCCTGGAACAACCCGTGCAGATGCCGGGTGGAGATGTAATGCTCCGCGGCGATCTGCGCGGGCCCGAGATCAGACCGCGACAGATTGGCGTCGATGTAACTCCGGATCCGCCGCATCAGGTCGTGGTGCGGGTCGGCGGCCGTGCGGTCCAGGTCGAGTTCGGTGGCCAGCATCGTGGTCAGCAGGTCGACCGCGTTGTGCGCCAGCCGTATGCCCACCGGGCTCGTCAGCACGTCCAGATTCCCGCCCAGCTGCGCGAGGAACGGCACCACCACGTTCCCGACCCCGGAGCGTCCGGACATCCGCACCGCGGTGAGCTGACCGACCAGATCCCGCGGTAGGTCGACCTGCTGTTGCGGGAACATCAGCACGAGCGTCCGGAAATTCTCTTCGAACACGAGCGAATACGGCCGGTTCGTGTCGTACAGCGCGACATCGCCGGGACGCAGCACCGCCTCGCGGCCGTCCTGGGTGAGGATTCCGGTGCCGGCCAGCATGACGCTCAGCTTGTAGCAGGGCCGGTCCGCGCGGGCGATCAATTCCGGCGTGCGCTCGACCGCGTGCGGCGACGCGGTGATCTCGGTGAGCGCGATCTCGCCCGCCTCGTGCGTGCGGAGCCTGCCGTGGAACCGGTCGCGGTGCTCGGTGCTCACCTGCAGCGGCACGAACGACCGCAGGACCGCGGACCGGAACTCCGTGAAGTCCTGCGCGACCGTGGTCGGCGTCTGCAAGATTGCCGTCATCATGTCACCTCTCCGTCGAAGTGCCGGTACCGCTGCTGACGGTCCGTGAAGGGCTCCTTGCGGGAATCAGATTCCCGGAAGGAGCCCTTCACGGACGGGACGCACCTTAGACCTGTTCGCCCAGTTTGAAACCCCGGGCGGTGTCGTCGGTGCGGGTGTAGGAGAACCCGTCCGCACCGATGGTCACGTCCATTTCCTTCGTGTCGGTCCGTTCCTCGACGGGCTGGAGCTTCCCGTCGAGGTCGAGCACCCGCGAGGCCTCGGTGTACCAGCTCGGCACCACCGGATTGCCCCACCAGTCACGACGCTGGTTGTCGTGCACGTCCCAGCTGATCACCGGGTTGTCCGGGTCGCCGGTGTAATAGTCGTGGGTGTAGATCTCGATCCGGTGCCCGTCCGGGTCACGCACGTACAAATAGAACGCGTTCGACACGCCGTGGCGGCCCGGGCCGCGCTCGATCTGGTCCGATTTCCGCACCGCGCCGAGGTGGTCGCAGATGTGCAGGATCTGGTGCCGCTCGTGCGTCGCGAACGCGATGTGGTGCAGGCGCGGGCCCGCGCCGCCGGTGAGCGCGACGTCGTGCACGGTCGGTTTGCGGAACATCCACGCCGCGTACACGGTGCCCTCGTCGTCCACGATGTCCTCCGACACCCGGAAGCCGAGGCCCTCGTAGTACTTCCGCGCGGCCGGGACGTCCGGCGTGTTCACGTTGAAGTGGTCCAGCCGCGACAGCGCGCCCGGGCCGTGCACGTCGTAGCGCTGGGTGAAGCGCTCGACGTGCTCGGCCTCGTAGAAGAACTCGATCGGGAAGCCGAGCGGGTCCTGCACGCGCACCGCTTCGCCGATGCCGCGCGTGGTGCCCTTCGGGACGCGGCGCACCTGGACGCCGAGTTCCCGGTAGTACGCCTCGGCGACGTCGAGTTCGGCTTCGCTGCGCACGCGGTACGCGAGCACGGACAGCGCGGGCTCCGCACCCTTGCGGATGATCAGCGAATGGTGCAGGTATTCCTCGAACGCGCGCAGGTAGACCGCTTCGTCGTCTTCGTAGGTCACCACGAGACCGAGAATGTCCACATAGAACTCGCGCGACGCGCGGAGGTCGCTGACGATCAGTTCCGCGTAGGCACAGCGGATCACGTCCGGTGGCGTGGTGGTCATGCCTTGTCCTTCCCGGCCCCGAAGCGCGCCGTGTGCACGTCGCCGAGCGTGATGTGCACGGCCTGCTGTTCGGTGTAGAAGTCGATCGAGCGGTAGCCGCCTTCGTGGCCGAGGCCGGACGCCTTGACCCCGCCGAACGGCGTGCGCAGGTCGCGCACGTTGTGCGAGTTCAGCCAGACCATGCCGGCGTCGATGCTCTGCGCGAAGTTGTGCGCGCGGGTGAGGTCGGCGGTCCAGACGTAGGCGGCCAGGCCGTACTTGACGTTGTTGGCCAGCTCGAGCGCTTCCTCGTCGGTGTCGAACGGCGTGATCGCCACGACCGGGCCGAAAATCTCCTCCTGGAAGATCCGCGCGTCCGGCTTCACGTCGGCGAAGACCGTCGGGGCGACGTAGTTCCCGGTTTCCAGGCCCTCCGGACGGCCGCCGCCGGCGAGCAGTTTCCCTTCCGTCTTGCCGATTTCGACGTAGCTCATCACCTTGTCGAAGTGCTCCGGGTGCACGAGCGCGCCGACCTCGGTGGCCGGGTCGTGCGGGTCGCCGACCACGATGTTGCGGGCGCGTTCGGCGTAGCGGGTGCAGAACTCCTCGTAAATCGGGCGCTCGACAAGGATCCGGCTGCCCGCCGTGCAGCGTTCGCCGTTGAGCGAGAAGACGCCGAACAGGGTGGAGTCCAGCGCCGCTTCGAAGTCCGCGTCGGCGAACACGACGGCCGGGGACTTGCCGCCCAGCTCCATCGACATGCCCTTGAGGCCGGGCGCGCAGTTGCGGAAGATCGTTTCGCCGGTGGTGGTTTCGCCGGTGAACGAGATCAGCCGGACGTCCGGGTGCTTGACCAGCGCGTCGCCCGCTTCCTCGCCGAGGCCGTTGACGAGGTTGAACACCCCGTCCGGCACGCCCGCCTCGCGGAAGATGTCCGCCCACAGGCTCGCCGACAGCGGCGTGAACTCGGCGGGCTTCAGCACCACGGTGCAGCCGGCCGCCAGCGCCGGCGCGAGCTTCCAGCTCTCCAGCATGAACGGCGTGTTCCACGGCGTGATCAGCCCGGCGACGCCGACCGGCTTGCGGTTGACGTAGTTGACCTGCTTGCCGGGCACCTTGTAGGTGTCGTCGGCCTGCGCGACGATCAGGTCGGCGAAGAACCGGAAGTTCTCCGCGGCGCGCTGCGCCTGGCCCAGCGCCTGCTTGATCGGCAGGCCGGTGTCGAAGGTCTCCAGTTCGGCCAGCTGCTTGTCGCGGCTCTCCACCAGATCGGCGATCTTGTTGAGGATCCGGGCGCGCTGGCGCGGCAGCATCTTCGGCCACGGACCGTGGTCGAAGGCTTCCTTCGCCGCGGCGACGGCGAGGTCGATGTCCTCGGCCTTGCCCGCCGAAGCCGTCATGTACGGCTTGTTCGTGACCGGGTCGAGCACCTCGAAGGTGTCGCCCGAGACGCTGTCGGCCGGCGCTCCGCCGATGTAGTGGCGGATGTGCTCCGGCAGGTTCTCCGGAACGTAGTGCGCGGTCATGGTCACTTTCCTTCCACGGTGAAGCCGTCGACGGGCGAGAGGTACTGCTCGCCCTGGCGCATCAGTTCGGTGATCCGGGCGATGCCCGGTTCGGTCGGGGTGATCAGCGGCGGGCGCACGAAGCCCGAGCGGATGAGCCCGCGCTGCTCCAGCACCCACTTGCCCGGCGCCGGGTTGGTCTCGACGAACAGCAGGTCGACCAGCGGGTGCAGGCCGTAGTGGATCTCGCGGGCGCGCTCGAAGTCCCCCTCGGTCCACGCGCGGTACATCTCGGCGCTGGCGGCCGGGGCGATGTTGGCGGTGGCGCTCACGAAACCGGTGCCGCCGAGGGAAAGCAGCGGCAGGCACAGCAGCTCGATGCCCGACCAGACGAGCAATTCCTTGCCGCACAAGTGAAGCACGCGGGAGAAGTGCTCGAAGTCCTTGGTGGTCTCCTTGATCCCGACGAAGTTGTCGAAATCGCGGAACAGCCGCGCGACCGTCTCCGGGGCGAGGTCGACCGACGTCCGGCTCGGCACGTTGTAGGCGACGATCGGCAGGTCCGGGAATTCCTTCGCGACCGTGGCGTACCAGCTGTAGAGCGCTTCCTGGGTGGGCCGCGCGTAGTACGGGGTGATGATCAGCGCCGCGTCGATGCCCGCGTCGCGCGCCTCGGAGGTCAGCTCCAGCGTCTCGTCGAGCTTCGCCGAACCGGTGCCAGGCATGAACGGCACCTTGTCGTCCACCGCCTTGGCGACGGTGCGGATCGTCTCCGCGCGCTCGGCCACCGTCATCGCGCCGGGCTCGCCGGTCGAGCCGCCGATCGAGACGCCGTTCGAACCGGACGCGAGCTGCCAGTTGACCAGGTTGGCCAGGCTCTCGTGGTCGACGGCGCCGTCGGCGGTGAACGGGGTCATCAGCGGCGCGATCGAGCCGGTGATGGCGTTCGGGGTACTGCGGAACCTCATGGGGTGGGGTCCTTCCTAGGGAGCTTCGGCGGGCGGGGCGGCCCGCCGGTCGAGGTAGGCGTCGAGGGTGGCGGTGCGGTGCCGGCGCGCGGCCAGTTCGAGTTCCAGCGGGTCGGCGTTCTGCTCGATCAGCACCAGCAGCTGTTCGTGTTCCTTGACCGATTCGTGCGCGCGGCCCGGGACGAAGCTGAACGTCGAATCGCGCAGCGAGGCCAGCCGGTGCCAGCCGCGGTGCACGAGGTCGAGCACGTGCGGGTTCGGGCACGGTTCGAAAAGGACTGAATGGAACTCTTGGTTCAGCTCGGTGAACCGGTGCGGCTCGAAGTTTTCCAGCGACAGCCGCAGCTGCTCGTTGACCGCGCGCGCCCGTTCGATGTCCTCGGCGGACAGTTTCGGCGCGGACAGCGAGGTGGCGAAACCTTCCACCAGGGCAAGGGTTTGCATGGTGTGCTCGTACGCGGTCTCGTCGACCATCACCACCTGCGCGCCGACGTTGCGCTCGAACGTGACCAGCCCTTCGGCTTCGAGCAGCCGGATCGCTTCGCGCACGGGGACGACGCTGACGTCCAGTTCCTTGGCGATCTGCCCCAGCACCAAGCGATAGCCGGGACCGAAGGTCCGGTCGGCGATCCGGTCCTTGATCCAGCGGTACGCGCGCTGCGACTTGCTCTCGCCGGCTACGGGCGCCACTGGGCGTACCTGGCCTTCCAGTGCTCGTTCATCGGGTAGAGGCCGTCGACGCTTTCGCCGTTCGCGACCTGCTCCGCGATGAACGTTTCCTGGCGCTCCTGCTCGATGGCCGCGTCCGCGATCTTTTCCACCAGGTGCGGCGGAATCACGAGCACGCCGTCGGAATCGCCCACGATGACGTCGCCCGGCTGAACTGTCGCGCCGCCGCACGCGATGGTGATGTCGACGTCCCAGGGAACGTGACGGCGGCCGAGCACCGCCGGGTGCGGGCCGGAGTGATAGGTCGGGATGTCCAGCGCGGCCACCGCCGCCAGGTCGCGCACGCCGCCGTCGGTGACGATTCCCGCCGCGCCGCGGACCTGGGCACGGAGGGCGAGGATGTCGCCGATCGTGCCGGTTCCCTTTTCGCCGCGGGCTTCCATGACCAGGACGTCGCCGGGGTTGAGGCTGTCGATGGCGCGTTTCTGGGCGTTGAAGCCGCCGCCGTGGGACTTGAAGAGGTCCTCGCGGAAGGGGACGTAGCGGAGCGTCCGCGCGCGGCCGATGAGTTTCGTGTCCGGACGGGTGGAGCCGAGGCCGTCGATGGAGACGTGGTTGTAGCCGTTCTTGCGCAGCTGGGCGGAAAGCGTTGCCGTGCCTACGCTGGTGAGCTTGGTCTTGAGTTCCTCGGTGAGCACGAATTCGGCCGGGAGCCCCGCGGATTCCCTGTCGCCGTAAGCCTGTTCGCGCTGGTTGTCGTCGATTTTGGGCTGAGCGCTGAACTCCGGGAGCGGCGTGGTGCCCTCCGTGACCGGCGTGACCAGCCGCCCGGTGGTCTTCGCGCCGTAGCTGACCTCCACTTCGACCGTGTCGCCCGGCTGCACGACGGACGATCCGGCTGGCGTTCCGGTGAGGATGACGTCGCCGGGTTCGAGGGTGCTCAGCTGGGAGAGGTCGGCGACGAGGGTGCCGAAGTCGAAGATGAGGTCCTCGGTGGTGTCGTCCTGGACGAGCTCGCCGTTGACCCAGGTGCGGACGCGGAGTTTCGCGGGATCGACCTCCGCGGCCGGGATCGTCGCCGGGCCGAGCGGCGTGAAGCCGTCGCCGCCCTTGGAACGGAGGTTGGAACCGCCGTCGGCGTGCCGAAGATCGTATACGCCGAAGTCATTGGCGGCGGTGACGCTCTCGACGTAGCTCCAGCCTTGGCCGGGGGAGACGTGGCGGGCCCGCTTGCCGATGACGAGCGCGATCTCGCCCTCGAAGGCGAGGAGTTCGGTGCCCGCCGGCCGCTCGATGGGGGTGCCGGAGGCGCTGATGGAGGTGGCGGGCTTGACGAAGTACGAGGGCTTCGCCGGGGTCCTCCCACGCTGCTTGGCACGGGACGGATAGTTCAAATGAAGCGCGATGACCTTGCCCGGCCGCTCCGGCGGGGTGGTGCTCGATACGGGACTCATGGGGGTTGACCTGCCCGGATGTCGTCGGGAGAGGAAGATATCTCAAAAGATATACGATCCTGGCGGGTCGGGGCAAGAGGTGCGTCCGGCCGAAGCCAGGACTAAGGTGACCGATGATTCACGGCCCCTTTTGGGGAGGACCGGAAGCGCTGTCTGACCAAACAGTGCAGGCTGACTTACCACCAGCCGCCGAGTAGCACCCGGACTACGCGGTTCCGGTTACAGAGCGACGTGGGTCATGACAACCGCAGACAACTCGAGCAGCAACACCGGTGCCGGGGCCGGTGTACGTCGTTGCGGAGTTGACTTGCTGTTGCTGGTGGTTCCCCTGTGCACCCTGACTGCCTTCGTCGCAGTGCTCGGTCTCGCGGCGTTCATCGTGCACAAGACCGGAGATACCAAGGGGCTCAGAGACCTGGCCGTCCTGATCCGCGCCTTCCGCCCGTCGCGGCGGATACTGCGTCGGTGCCGCCGCTCTTTGCCGGACGTCCACCGGCCGCCCACACCTCCGGATCAGCGGGGAACTGCTTGAGCGCGTACGGGCCTCGTGAGTGCCTACGCCGGTTCGGGGCTCTAAATAAGCAGGAAGTCACTTCATGACAGACGCATCGACTCCAGGAAGCATGGGCGGATCAGCCGGTCTTCCTCCTCGGCCGGATTCGCAGACCGGTGAGCCGTTCCCGCCGCACGGTCTGAGCTACTTCGGGGGAGAACAGCAACCGCCGGACGCTGACCCGACACGGGAGAACCGTCTCTCTTGGCGGCCGGAGCCGCCGCCTGGCAAGGGTCCTGTGCTGGCCTGGCACCGGGAGAGCCGAAGCGGGAAGATCATGGGCGCCGTCGTCGGTCTGGCATTGATGCTGGCGTTGGTGGCGGGTGTTTCCCTGGTTCGCGGCCTGGGGCTGAGCGCGTTCAAGTACTGGCAGCTCTGGGTCGTCATCGCGGTGTTCACGTTCCTGACGACCAGTCCGTTCACGTATTTGACCTACGCGGCGGGCGCTGACTGGCTTCTGGTGGAACGCTCGAGGTGGGGAATCAAGAAACGAGTCTGGCTTGACCTGTACCACCTGACCAAGATCGACGCGTCCTACGGCGGGACAACCTTCCATCTCTGGCTTTACGGCAAAGACGGCGGATTTTCCCGCAGCTCGCACGAGTTGCAACTGGATCGGCGGATCTGGGATCTCGTGTACAACGGCATCCTGCACTCGGTCGCGAACGGGGCCCAGGTCAGCAACCAAGCGATCGGTATCTTGCAACTGGGCGCAACGCCAGCTTTGAAGATGCGGGACGCGGAGCACCGTGACCTGTGACGGGTGGGGCAGGTATGGGCCTCGTGCGTGCCCATCCCGGTTAGAACCGCGCACTCACGAGGCCCTCGGCAGGCTTTCGCGGGTGCCGCGGGTCTCGCGCGTGCCGGGGAGGGGGTCGGCACACGCGAGACCCTTCTTGCGGCGGGGGCGGGGTCTGTGGGGTGGAAGTCCCGGCTCGCCCGGACGCGGCGCGTGGTCAGCCAAGCGCCCGGGCGAGCCCGCCGCGCCTGCTCTAGGCCCCCTCCTGCCAGCGGGCCAACGGAAGCGACGGAACCCGGTGCCCCCGATGTCCGACCATCTCGTCATTGGCCACCAGCGCGTTCAGCACCGCCTCCTCGACCGCCTGCACCACCGCCTCGAAGAACGGGTCGATCGCACCCCACGGAACGAACCGCATGCTCTCGTACGGCTCGTCGTCCGGCCGGGGGAAATGGCTGGTCAAAGCACCTGCGTTAGCCGTGCTGAAGGCCAGGAACAGGTCGCCGGAGAAGTGCGAGCCGGTGGTCCCGGTCCGAGCCAGCCCGAGCGGCACCCGGCGGGCCAGAGCGGCGCACTGACCAGGCAACAGAGGCGCATCGGTCCCGATCACGACGATCACCGACCCAGCACCGGCGGGAGCGAGCCAGTTCGTGTCGGCCATCGGGTTGTCGTCAAGAAGCTCGGCACCTAGGTGAGATCCAGCGACCGTGAGTTCCGGGCGGCTCCCGAAGTTCGCCTGCACCAAAGCGCCAACGGTGTAGCTGTCCGAACCATGCGAAACAACCCGCGAAGAAGTCCCGGTCCCGCCCTTGAATCCGTAGCAGGTCATCCCGGTCCCGCCGCCCACCGAACCCTCGGCAATGGGGCCGGAGGCAGCCGCGTCGATGGCGGCGACGGCGTGGTCGGTCCGGATAGTCGGGGCGTTGACGTCGTTGAGGTACCCGTCCCACGTCTCCGCCACCACGGGGAGCAGCCACTCCGCCGCGGCGTCCGGGCGTTCCCGCACCACCCAATCGATCGTGCCCCGGTGACACTGTCCGACCGAGTGGGTGCTGGTGATCAAGACCGGCAGGGTCAGGGACCCGGTCTCCGCGAGCCAAGCGCGGCCGGTCATTTCTCCGTTGCCGTTCAAGGAAAAGGTGCCCGCCGAACAAGGCACGTCGAACTGGGAACGGCCGCGCGGCAGGATCGCGGTGACCCCGGTGCGCACCGACGAGCCTTCGATCAAGGTGGTGTATCCGACCTCGACGCCGGGGATGTCAGTGATCGCGTTGTGCGGGCCGGGCTTGCCGCCGAGGGCCAAGCCCAGGTCGCGGGCGCGGGTCATGCGGGGTCCTCCAGGGAGCATCGGGTCGAAACGCGGGCATACGAGAGCACCATCGCCTCGGCGACGGATCGGTCGAGCGGCGGGACGGCTTGGGTCAGGTGCAGGCCGTACCCGTCTTCGAGGGTGACGAGGTTGCGGGCGATGGTGACGGGATCGTCGGTCAGGTCGAAAATCCCGGTCGCGGCACCGGCTTCCAGGATTCCGACGTATCCGCGGACCTGGCGTTCGTACAGCGCGATGTGCCGCGCGGCGTACGCCGGTTCGCGGCGGGCGATGGTGCCCAGTTCGTAGAGCAGCACGCACAGTTCGTCGTTCTTGCCGTTCGGCAGGCCGCTGCCGATCATCGCGCGCATCCGGGCGCGCGGGTCGGCCTCCCCGGCGACGGCGGCTTCGCGCGCGACGCAGAAGCGTTCGACGGCCTCCTGCTGCACGTCTTCGAGCAGGTCGCTCAGGGAGGGGTAGTAGTACAACAGGGAACCCGGCGACATGCCGGCGTGGTCCGCGACGTCGCGCAGCTTCAGGTTCAGCACGCCGCGTTCGACGACCGTGTGCCGCGCCGCGGCCACCAGTTCCGCCCGCCGCTCGGGGGCCTTGCTCGGTCTTGCCATGCCTTGATTCTTTGAACAAATCTCGAAAAATGCAACCCCTGAACGGATCGAGACCGCTGAAGTCTTGACGTGGCGGGCGTGAGGGCCTTAGCTGAACGCCCGGCTGGTTATTTGAGTTCCATTCAAACAACGTACCTGAGCAACGACTTGATGGAGGCCAGCGTTGTCCACCCCCGTCTTGCGCCGCGGGTTGCGCACCCTCGGCATGCTGCTGATCACGCTTTCCGCGATCAGCCCGGCGTCCTCGGTGTTCGTCATCGCACCGGGCGTCCTCACCGGCGCCGGATCGGGCGCCTTCTACGCCTTCCTCGCCGCCGCCGTAGTCGGCATCTTCATGGCCTTCGTGTACGCCGAACTCGGCTCGGCCTTCCCGAGCGCGGGCGGGGAGTACACGATCGCCGCGCGCACGCTGGGCAAACTGCCCGGATTCATGGTGCTGGGCATCATGATCGTGACGCAGGTGCTGATCGTCGCGGTGATCGCGCTCGGCGTCGGCCAGTACCTGAGCGTGGTGCTGCCCGGCGTGTCCCCGGCGGTCGTGGCGGCGGTGACGTGCGTGCTCGCGGCGATCGTCGCGGTGTTCGACATCAAGCTGAACGCCTGGGTCACCGGCATTTTCCTCGCGGTGGAGCTGCTGGCGCTGGCCGTGGTCGCGGTGCTCGGGCTGGCCAAGCCGGCCCGTCCGTTCACCGACCTGATCGCGCATCCGGTCGCCCCGGGCGGCGGTCCGGCGACGATCAGCGCGGTGATGATCGCTACCGCCATCGCGATCTTCGCCTACAACGGCTACGGCTCGGCTGTCTACTTCGGAGAAGAGACCAAGGACGCCGGACGCGGGGTGGCGCGCGCTGTCCTCATGGGACTCGGGGTGACCGTGCTGGCCGAGCTGATCCCGGTCACCGCGGTGCTGATGGGCGCACCGGATCTCGGCACTTTGTTCAGCTCTCCCAACATGTTGTCGTACTTCGTGCAAGCTCGCGGCGGCAGCACGCTCGACACCGTGCTGAGCCTCGCGGTCGCGCTCGCCATCATCAACGCCGTCCTCGCGATCGTGCTGATCAGTTCCCGGCTGGTGTTCAGCAGCGGCCGCGACCGGGCGTGGCCGAAGGCGATGAACCGCGCGCTCTCGGCGGTGCACCCGAAGTTCGGCACCCCGTGGGTCGCGACGCTGGCGACCGGATTCATCGCTGCCGCACTGTGCTTTGTGGACCCGCAGATCCTGACAGTCGTGACCAGCACGTCGATCGTCGTCGTGTACGCGGCGCTGTGCCTCGGCGCCCTCCTGGGCCGCCGCTCCGGAGCGACGGCGGGGGCCAAGTACCGGATGCCCGGGTTCCCGATCGCGCCGGTCGTGGCGTTGATCGCGCTGGCGTTCGTGCTGTACGTGAACGCGACCGACCCGGTGATCGGACGGCCGAGTCTCATCGTCACCGGCGCGATCGCGTTGCTGGCCTTGGGTTATTACCTCGTGGTGCTGCGTCGCCGGGGCGGCTGGCAGCTGAGCGAGGCGGTGGAGGAAGAGGAGACCGCGCCCGCGCCGGTGCGGGAGACCTCGTAAGCCGCGGCTGGACCGTCCACTTGCGACGCGGGCGGCCTGGTCGCGCGGTGCCGAGGTCCGTGAGGGGAACCCTGAGGGACTCTGATTCCCTCAGGGTTCCCCTCACGGACCTTCGCCGCGTTCCTGCCGTACGCCGCACTGCTGAGAAAGCCCCGTTGCGGGATGATGCCCTGGTGCGGGTTTCAGTGCTGGACACGTCGCCGATCGTCGCGGGATCGACCGCGCGGGAGGCGTTGCGGCGCACGGTCGATCTCGCCGAACTGGCCGACGAGCTGGGATATCACCGCTACTGGCTGCCCGAACACCACGGCATGCGTGGTGTCGCGAGCGCCGCGCCTGCCGTGGCAGTCGCCCGCGTCGCGGATGCCACGAAACGGATCCGCGTCGGCGCGGGCGGCGTCCTGCTGCTCAACCATCCGCCGCTCGTCGTCGCCGAGCAGTTCGGCACGCTCGCCGCGTTCCATCCGGACCGGATCGACCTCGGGCTGGGCCGCGCGCTCGGCGGTCCGCAACGAGTGGCCGCCGCGCTGAACCCCGGTCCGGCGGACAGCTTTCCCGGCCGCATCAAGGAGTTGCTGGCCTACTTCTCCGACGCGGACCAGCCGCTGCGCGCAACTCCGGCGCAAGGGAACGTGCCGGGCATCTGGCTCCTCGGCTCGAGCACCGCCAGCGCACACCTCGCCGCCGAACTAGGCCTGCCGTACGCGTTCGCCTACCACCTTCGCCCCGCCGAAGCCGCCGCCGCGACCCGGATCTACCGCGAGCACTTCCGCCCCGGCCACACTGCTGAACCGTCCATTGTGGTCAGCGTCGCGGTGGTAGCCGCCGCGACCGAGGAACGGGCCGAATGGCTCGCCAGGTCCATTCGGGCTAAAGCGTTGAGCCGTTCGCGCGGCGAGCGGATCTTGTTGCCGCGCCCGGAAGACGCCGTCGTGGACCCGGCCGTCGGTCCCGGCCCGGTACTCGCCGGAGCCCCGGCGGCGCTGCGGAATTCATTGCGCACAGTCATCGCCGAAACCGGCGCGGACGAACTGATGATCACCACCCCGATCCACGACCACGCGGAGCGGAAACGGTCCTATGCGCTGGTCCGGGAGATCTCGGACACTTTGCCCGCGCGCGATTGATCCCGTTTTGCCCGATTAGCTGCCAGGAAACCGGCTGCGGCGCACGGGGTTTCCCCAACGTTCAACCTGGCACGGGTTCGCATGTCACTTGTCGTGCCTAAGTTCCTCACGGCTTCGGAAAGTGGGGATTCATGAAAACCAGCGACGCGGTGCGGGCCCGCGCGATCACCAAGTGTTTCGGCGACGTCATCGCGCTCGACGGTGTCGATCTCGACGTCGCCTACGGCGAGATCCACGGGCTCGTCGGCCCGAACGGCGCGGGCAAGACGACGCTGCTCGGCCTGCTGCTCGGACTCGCGGTCGCCGACGAGGGCGAACTCGAGATCCTCGGCCGCCCGGTCGGCCGCGCGCTCGCCACCCCGGACGGCATCTCCGGGTTCGTCGACGGCCCGGGGCTGTACCCCTCGCTCACCGCCCGGCAGAACCTCGCCGCGCTCGCCTCGCTGCGCGGACAGACGGTCGACATCGATGACCTTCTCGCGCAGGTCGGGCTCACCGACGTCGCCGACGACCGGGCACGCGGGTTTTCCCTCGGCATGCGCCAGCGCCTCGGCCTCGCCGCCGCGCTGCTGACCAAGCCGCGTCTGCTGATCCTCGACGAGCCCGCCAACGGCCTCGACCCGGCGGGCAAGAAACACGTGCACAGCGTGCTCACCCGGCTCGCCGACGAGGGCACCGCGGTGGTGCTGTCCAGCCACCGGATGGACGACCTCGAAGCGCTCTGCTCGGAGGTCACCATCCTGTCCGCCGGTTGCGTCGTTTTCACCGGCCCGCTGGCGAAACTGTCCTCCGACGACCGCGAACTGGCTTACCGCCTGGTCACCTCGGACCAGAAGGCCGCGCGCGAGATCGCCGAGAACGTGCCCGGGCTGCGGATCGACGACACCCAGGCCCCGCGCGGACAGGCCGACGTCCTGGTGGTGAGCGGCCTGGTGCCCGCGCTGGACGACCTCGTCGCACGCGTCGTCGGCCAGGGCATCGGCGTACGGGAACTGGCTCCGGTCGTTTCGCCGCTGGAGGCGGCTTTCCTGGAGCTCACGGAGCAGGGGGACAAGCGATGACCGTCACCGAGGAACGGGCACCGGCGCCGGTCCGCCCGGTCGGACTGGGCCGCGGCTACCGGTTCGAGCTGGTGAAGTTGTTGTCGCAGTGGCGGATCCGGGTGCTGCTGCTCGCCTGCTGGATCGCGCCGGCGGTGTTCGTCGCCGCGGTCAGTCAGCAGAGCGACCTGCCCGTGGACACCCTGTTCGGCCGCCTGATGAACACCACCGGTTGGGCCGGGCCGCTCGTGCTGCTCGGTTTCGCGGGCAGTTACGCGCTTCCGCTGCTGACGTCGCTGGTCGCCGGGGACGTCTTCGCCGCCGAAGACCGGCTCGGCACCTGGCGGCACCTGCTGGTGGCGATGCGGTCGTACCGGCGGATCTTCGTGTCGAAGGCGCTCGCCAGTCTCACCGTGATCTTGTTGCTGGTCCTCGGATTGGCGGTGTCCAGCACGGTCGGCGGTCTCGTCGCGGTCGGCGGACAGCCGCTGATCGGCCTCGACGGGCACCTGCTGTCCTCGGGCGACGCGGCGGTGAAGGTCATTCTCGCCTGGATCTGCGTGCTCGCCCCGACCCTTGCCCTGGCGGGGATCGGCCTGCTCGGCTCTGTCGCATTAGGACGGTCGCCGATGGGCTTGCTGCTGCCCGCGGTGGTCGCGCTCGTGATGGCGGTGGCGCAGTTGCTGCCGCTGCCGGTCGTCGTGCGGCTCGCGCTGCCGACGTACGCGTTCATCTCGTGGAACGGCCTCTTCACCGACCCGGCCCAGGTCGGTCCGCTGCTGATCGGCGTCGGGGTGAGCCTGGTCTGGGCAGTGGTCGCGACTGCGCTGGCCTACCTGCTCTTCGTGCGTCGTGACTTCACCGATCTGACCTATGACGGCGCCGGTCGTCGCGTACTGACTGCGGGCTTGCTGCCGCTCGCCGCGCTGGTCGGCGTCACGGTGGCAGTCGTCGCGGTCGCAACGCCTGCCTCGGGTTCGGGCATCGACCAGGCCAAGCTGCAGCAGTCGCTGTCCGCCGAATTCGCGCACCTCTACCGGCTCCAGGCCGCACAGCTGCACCGTCCGGACGTCACGGAGGAGCAGCTCGCGGCCAGCACGGAATGCACCAAGGGCGGCGGTCTCGTCGAGGCCGAAGGCCCCGGCAACGACTGGCGGTGCGTCGTCTCCTGGCATCTCCCCGGCATCTCGGCGACCGGACAGGCGATCTACCAGCTCGATGTCACCTCGGACGGGCGGTATGTCGCCGACGGCGACGGACCGAAGGAAGTGAACGGCTACTTCCAGGTGCGGACCCCGGAAGGGGACCGGCCCAACCCGCTGTGGCAGTTCGACGGCAACGTCGAACTGCTCTCCTCCACGAAGGGATGAGGACATGCAAGTAACGCGCCGTCGCAGGCGTGGCGGGAAGAAAGAACTCCGCAGATCCCGCAAGCTGCGCTTCGTCACGGCGGGCGCGACCACGGTCGCTCTCGTCGCCACGGGCTCGGGCATCGGCCTCGCCTCCACCAAGCAGTTCGGCACCGACCAGGTCGGCCAGGAAACCGCGAACGGCCTGACCATCTCCAGCGACCAGTACCTCAAGCCGATCGGCGAGCGGCTGGTCGTGCCCAACGGCAAGATCATGTCCTCGACGGTCAGCCCGGACGGCGGCCACCTCGCCGCGCTGACCACCGACGGCGGCATCGCGCTGACCATCGTCGACCTGAAGAGCTGGAAGGTGCAGCAGCTCGTCGGCAAGGACAAGAAGGCCGACCTGCAGCTGCCGGGCAACGACGTCGGCCAGGAAGGCCCGTCGTACTCGCCGGACGGCAAAACGCTGTGGCTGGGCCAGATCGACGGCTACCGCAAGTTCGACGTGAAGCCGGACGGCACCGTCGCCAACCCGACCTGGGTCGCGATCCCGGCCGACGGGGACAAGCATTCCCTTGCCGCGGGCGCGATCTTCTCGCCCGACGGGTCCACCGTGTACTCCGCGGTGAACGGCCAGAACCGGGTTGTCGCGATCGACGCCGCCAGCGGCCAGATCAAGCAGAGCTGGACCGTCGGCAACGCGCCGCGCGGGCTGGTGCGGATCGGCAACCGGGTCTACGTCGGCAACGAGGGCGGCCGCGCGGCGAAGCCGGGCGACACCACGATCAACTCGTACGGCACCGACATCGTCGCCGACCCGAAGACCGGGGCCGCCACCACCGGCACGGTCAGCGTGATCGACCTGGCGAACCCGGCCGCGCCGGTCAAGAGCATCGACGTCGGCCTGCACCCGACCGCGCTGCGCGCCAAGAACAACACCCTGTTCGTGGCGAACACCGGCGGCGACAGCGTTTCGGTGATCGACGCCCAGCGCGACGTCGTGGTGCAGACCATCGCGACGCAGCCGTGGCCGGAGGCGAACGTCGGCTACGAGCCGACCGACATCGCGCTCACCGACGACGGCCACCTGCTGGTGACCCTCGGGCGGGCGAACGCGGTCGCGGTCTACCGTTACTGGTTCCCGCAGGCCCCCGCCGCCTTCATCGGACTGCTGCCGACGGACTACTTCCCGTCCGGCATCTCCGCCTCGGGCAAGAACATCCTCGTCGCGAACACCCGCGGCATCGACGCCCGCCGCCCGACCACCGCGGCCGGGCACGCCACGCACGACACCACGTCGAGCCTGCAGCGGTTCACCCTGCCGACCGACTGGCAGACCTGGGCGCAGACGTATCAGGTGTTCAAGCAGAACGGCTGGACACCGGGTTCGGTGCAGAAGGCCAACGGCAACCGCAACGTCAAGCCGGTTCCGGTTCCGCAGCGCCTCGGCGACCCGTCCACGATCAAGCACGTTTTCCTGCTGGTCAAGGAAAACCGGACGTACGACCAGCTCTTCGGCGACATGCAGAAGGGCAACGGCAACCCGGCGCTCGCGCAGTTCGGCCAGGCCGTCACGCCGAACCAGCACGCGCTGGCCGACCAGTTCGGGTTGTACGACAACACCTACGACATCGGCACGAACTCGGCCGAGGGCCACAACTGGCTGATGCAGGCGGACAACCCGGAGTACACCGAGTCGTCGGCGGGCGAGTACAAGCGCAGCTACGACACCGAGGACGACGCGCTGGGCCACCAGCGCAGCGGCTTCCTGTGGAGCGGGGCGCAGGCGGCGGGCAAGTCCGTCCGCGACTTCGGCGAGTTCCACCAGTTCCTGACCAAGCCCGCGGGCGCGAGCTGGCAGAACCTGTACTGCGACTCGAAGAACATGGCCGCGACCGGCGAGCCGACCGCGTACCCGCTGGTCTCGTCGTCGCCGATCCCGTCGCTGAACAGCGTTTCGGTGCCGGGCTTCCCGAAGTTCGACACCGACGTGCCGGACCAGTACCGGTACGAGATCTGGAAGAACGACTTCGAGAAGAACGGCCCGGCCGACCTGAACATGTTCTGGCTGTCGAGCGACCACACCGGCGGGCCGCCGAGCCCGGCCGCGCAGGTCGCCGACAACGACCTGGCCGTCGGCAAGATCGTCGACAAGATCTCGCACAGCCAGTACTGGAAGGACTCCGCGATCTTCGTGGTCGAGGACGACTCCCAGGCCGGGCTGGACCACGTCGACGGACACCGGGCGCCGATCCAGATCATCAGCCCGTACGCCCAGCACGGCGCGACCGACAGCCGGTACTACTCGCAGATCACCATGATCCGCACCATCGAGCAGATCCTCGGGATCCACCCGATGAACCAGAAGGACAGCGCGGCCACCCCGATGGCGACCGCGTTCACGCAGAAGCCGGACACCACGCCGTTCACCGCGGTGCCGAACCAGACGTCGCTGACCGCGGGCCTGAAGACCCCGCCGTCGTGCGGCACGGACAACGTCCCGACGGCGTCGACCGCGGCGGCGTCGGCGGCGGTGCCCGCGGACAAGCAGCAGCTGGCGCAGCAGTGGCAGCAATGGCAGTCGCAGCAGAAGCTGACCGGCCCGAACGCCACGGCGGACTACGCCAACCCCGCGCAGATGGACCACTTCACGTGGTACCAGGTGCACGGGTGGAACCAGCCGTATCCGGGCGAGAGCAAGATTTTCGCGCCGGACCAGGTTCCCGGGGCGTTCATTCCGTCGGCCGAATCCGACGGCTGATTCGTTAGCTGGTAAGGGAAAGCCCCTGTCCGCCGGTGTGCGGGCAGGGGCTTTTCGCACGGGCTGGCGGGTCGTGAGGGGAACCCTGAGGGAATCAGATTCCCTCAGGGTTCCCCTCACGGCGGGCAGTGTCTTGCGGGGCCGCGTCAGGAGCCGGTGTGCTGCTCCGGTGCCAGCGAGTTCCCCGGCGGGATCTGCCCGCAGCTGGACGGGGCGGTCTTGCCCGCGAACCGGTCGCCGAGCCAGGCGATCGCCGTCGGGGCCCACACCGGGAGCGCGGTGGCGTGGCTCAGCGCGTCGTACTGCGTGTACTTGATCGAGGTGTTTCCGGTGTCGCAGTACTGATTCGCGAGCGCGCGGACGTCGCCGGCCACCATCACGCCGTCGCCGGTGCCGATGCCCGGCTCGTTGCTGACGGTGCCTTCGAGCGCGCCGTTGTTGGCCTGCGCGATGAACCCGGGAATCGACGGCGTCGCGGCCGAGCCGATGTTCACCTTGTTGACCGCGTCGACGAACGGCGGCACCGAATCCGGGTCCGCGTACTCCGGCTTGACCAGTTTCTGCCAGGTCAGCCCGGGGTAGTGGCCGAGCGCCTCGGCGATCGACGCGTGCTCGAGGTCGGCGAGCACCTTCAGCCCGTACTCGCTGGCGTACGGCTTGAGGTCGATGCCGTAGCCGCGCGAGACGCCGATCAGCGCCATCGGGATCACGCCGGACCAGACCGGGCTGCCGCCGACGTACTTGAGGTTGTGCGCGGGGTCGACGAGCACCCCGCCCTCGGCGAAACCGACCAGGTTCTTCTCGACGTCCGGCGCGTAGCTCGCGGCGATCGCCGACGCCCAGCCGGTCGCGATCGCGCCGCCGGAGTAGCCGATGAGGCCGAACTTGGTGGATTCGGTCATTCCGGTGCCGGGCGCGTGCGTCGCGGCGCGAATGGAGTCCAAAGTGGTCTGACCGTATTCGGGACCAGCGGCGAAATCGGCGGACGGGCCTTCGGTGTCCGGGATGACGACGCTGTACCCGAGCGCGAGCGCCGGTGCGATCAGCAGCGATTCGGCGTTCGGCAGCACGCCGCCGAGCCGGACGTCGCCCGCGATCGCCCGGGACGGTGCGTCCTCGGGGTTGAGCGAGTCGTACGCGGACTGGTACGAAACGACCTTTCCGTTGCCGCCCAGGGGGTTGCGGACGACCGAGGTGACGTTCGCGGTGGGATTGCCCTGTGCGTCGGCGGTCCGGTAGAGCAGCTGGGTGGCCTGTACCGGCGTCGGGAAGCCGAAGACGTGATAGTTCAACGTCCGCGTCTTCAGCACGGTGCCCGGCGCGTACGACGAAAGCGGCGTGCTGCCGTCGTAACTGTAGAAGGAATCAGCCGAGGCGGCGGCGGGCAGCGCGACGGCGGACGTGATCGCGAGAGCGGCGGCGGCGATCAACGCGCGGACGGGTTTCCGGATCATGACTCCCCTTTGAACCATGAAGTTCGAACCATGATGTGGATCACGACTGGCGGGTAACTTACCAGTGGGTAGGTATCCGCACAACTACGGAATGTGCAGGCAGTGCCGGTGCCGAGGGGTCAGGCGGGCTCTGCGTAGGTGGCGGCGAGCTCGGCGGCGCGGTGGTGCAGCGCGGCACGCAACGATTGCGGCGCAAGGACTTCCGCGTTCCGGGCGAGCTGCCACAGCGCCCACTCGGCGTGCCGGGAATCCTGGAAAGCCGCCTCCAGCCGAATCCACCCGTCCGAGCCGGGTTCCTCGGCGAGAATGGCGAGTGCGGTGCGGGCCAGTTCTTCACGCTGCTTCGGGCGAATCCGGACTAGCGCGACGATTTGGTCGCCGCCGGTCCGGAATCGCGTGCTGCGGTCTTGCCAGGCCCGGCCGAGGTCTACTCGATCGGGCCGCTGCGCTGGTTCGTCGAGCTCCTCGGCGGCCAGCACGCGCGATAGCCGATACGTCCGGTCCTCGCCTTCGCGGGTAGCCAGCAAGTATCCCTGCTCCCGCACAGTGACCAGGCCGATCGGGTGCACTGTGCGCCACTTCGGGGCCTGGTTCACCGCCTGGTAGCGGATCCGCACCTGATGTCCGGCGAACACCGCGCGAAGGATCTCGGCGACCACGGCGTCCGGCACCTCCTCGGCGACCGCGCGGCGCGAGAGGAGGTCGATCTCCGGGTCGATCAGCAACCGTTCGGCCACGCCCGCGGCCGTGGTCCGATGGCTTTCCGGCAGCGCGTCGACCACTTTGAGCATGGCCGAAGCGAGCGCTGAACCGAGGCCGAACGCCTGCGCGCCACGGCGCGATCCGGCGACCAGCAGCGCGAGCGCTTCGTCGTGGTTCAGCCCGGTGAGTTCGGTCTGAAATCCGGGCAGCAGCGCGAATCCGCCGTTGCGCCCGCGTTCGGCGTAGACCGGGACCCCCGCCGCGGACAGCGCGTCGATGTCCCGCAGCACAGTGCGGGTGGAGACTTCCAGCTCGCGGGCGAGAGTGGCTGCGGACAGCCGGCCGCGCTGGCGCAGCAGCAGGACCAGCGAGACCAACCGGTCGGCGCGCATACCGGAAATTCTACCCAATACGCGACACAGGATGTCGTGTATTGCTTGCCAAGCTCCTCCGCGTACTGCTGAGAGTGTGAATGGAGCAAGTGGTGGAGCGAACGACTGTCAACCCGTGGGCGTGGTCGACGGCGATGGGATACAACCAGGGCGAACTGGTGTCCGGGCCGGTCCGGACCCTGTACTGCTCCGGGCAGACCGCGATGAACGCCGACGGCGAACCGCGGCACGCCGGGGACATGGCGAAGCAGGTGGCGCTGAGCCTCGACAATCTGGAGGAGGTGCTCGCCGAAGCGGGCATGACGCTCGGAAACCTGGTCCGGCTCAACGTCTACGCCACCGACGTCGACGAGCTTTTCCAGCACTACGGCGTCCTCGCGGCCCGGCTGGCCGCGGCCGGGGTCGCCCCGTCGACCACGATGCTCGGCGTGACCCGGCTGGCCATCCCGACCCTGCTGGTCGAACTGGAGGGAACGGCCGTCGCTGAGCAGTAGCCCGTTGTCTCGGCCACCCGCATATATCGCGACGTGATATATATGGACGGGTGACCGAACGAGGCATGTCGGAGCAGGTCTTCCTGATCCTCACCGCGCTCGCCGACGAGCCGAAACACGGCTACGGCATCGTCCAGGCCGTCGAGAAGCTGTCGGAAAACCGGGTCCGCCTGCGGGTCGGCACGCTGTACGGCGTGCTGGACCGGCTGGTGGCCGACGGATGGGCGGAGCGGGACAAGGAGGAGATCCACCAGGGCCGGCTGCGGCGCTATTACCGGCTGACCGACCTCGGCGGCCGTGTTCTGGCCGAGCAGGCCCGGCGGCTGGCCGCGAATGCCGCCGCGGCGGATTCGGTGCTGCGGGCGAGAGGCTGGGCGCTCGGGGGCGGGGCATGACCGCTCCCGGGCTTCAGCGCTGTCCGGTGGCGCGAGTCTTGCCGCGCTCTTGCCGGTGCGTCGAGCGGTCGGCCCGATCATGACCGCTCCGGAACTCCACTGCCGCCGGATGGTGCGGTTTCTGCCTCGTTGGTATCGCGCCGACCGCGAGGAAGAATTGGTCGGCGCCCTGCTCGACGCGCGAGAGGCCGGTGGCGGTCGGCTCGCGGAAGGGCGCGAACTGCTCTCGATGCTGGGTCTGGGCCTGCGCGCCCGGCTGGCTGCTGGCTCAGCCCCGGCTCGCGTGGTCGCGTTCGGCGACACTGTCCGGCTGGTCGCGCTGCTCGGGCTCCTCTGGGGCGTGCTGAAGGGCGTCCTCTCCCTCGGTCACGATCTCTACGACGCACTCGGCTTTTCTCGGACAAGCACCCTCTACGCGGCACCCGGATCCCCGGTCGAAGCCGCCATGTCGCTCTACGCCGCGCAGTCTGCCCAGCAAATCTGGCACGACATCGCAGTGGCCGTCGCGGCCGTCGTGCCTCTCGCGCTCCTCTTCGCCGGGCGCCGCCGGGCCGCGCGCGGAGTCGCCGGCCTGGTGCTGATCGCCGGATTCGCCGCCTTCCTGTATCAGTATTCGTTCAGTTTCAGTCCCGATCTGCTGGGCTATTTCATCCCGCAATGGCTGCCGCTGCTGCTGATGATCGCCGGATTCCATATCGGCGCACCGCTGCCGTCCGCGCGGAAATGGTGGCTTGCCTTGTCCGGGGTTACGGCTTCGGCGCTCTACCTCGGCATCTTCGGCGGATCAGACCTGCGCGGTCTTTCCTGGTTTGTGTGGGTGGCAGTGCTCGTCATCCCAGCCTATTTCGCTTTCCGGCGACGCTCTCCCGCGTGGTCGTTCTCGCTCGCGGCGTGCTGCGCGCTCGTGCTGGCCCAGTCGCTTGTCCTTAAGGCCACCATGGCCGCGGCCGACTTCGAGGCGCTGGAACTGGCGCAGGTGTCACTGGTGAGCGCGGGCATCGTGGCGCTGATCGCGGCCGGAATCGTCGACTACCGCCGAACGCTCTCGTAGCAAGGATTTTTCCATGGACACAATGCCAAGGGTGCTTCCGCGCGCCGTAAAACAGCCAATTTTCGCACGTAATTACTGGCGAAGAAATAGCTGGATAACCGTCGGCGCCATTCTGCTGATCGCCATTCTCGGCTATTTCACCCGCTGGATCTGCGACGACGCCCTCATCTTCACCAGAATCGTCGAACAGATCCTCGCCGGAAACGGGCCGGTCTACAATATCGGCGAACGGGCCGAGGCGTCCACGAGCACGCTGTGGCAATGGCTGCTCGCGTTCGCCGGGTTCGTGTTCGGCCAGTCGGACACCTCGACGCTGTCCTGGATGCTTGGTTTGCTCCTCACCGCCGCCGGATTCGGCTTCGCGGTGAGCGCGACGAGTCGCTTGCACGGCGGGCACGTCGCGGCGATGGTGCCGTGCGGGATCCTCGCGCTGCTGGGCGTGCGGCCGGTGTGGCAGTACGCGACGTCCGGGCTGGAGACCGGGCTGAACACGTTCTGGATGGCGCTCTGCTGGTGGCTGCTCGTGCGGCTGCGTGACAGCGAATCAGCCAAACACGTTGTCGCAGCGGCGTTCGTGATGGGGTTGGGTCCGCTGGTCCGTCCCGAACAAACGCTTGTCGCGGCAGTGTTCCTGATCGCACTGTGGTTGGTGGCAAAGCCGACCTGGCGCGTCACCCTCGCCGCGGTGGCCGCCGCCGGAGCGCTGCCGGTCGGGTACGAGATCTTCCGCATGGGCTTCTACGGCATCCTCGTGCCGATGCCCGCGCTCACCAAGAACGCGAGCGAATCCTTCTGGGCACGCGGATTCGCCTACGTCGGCGATTTCGCGAACCCGTACCTGCTGTGGTTGCCGCTGGTGCTCTGCACCGTCCTGCTCGCCGGGGTGCTGCGGAGGCACCGCAGCGATCGGATCGTCACCCTCACCCCGGTGGTCGCCGGTGTGCTGTCGCTGGCGTACCTGCTGAAGGTCGGCGGCGACTACATGCACGCACGCATGGTGCTGCCGATCTTCTTCCTGCTGATGCTGCCGGTGCTGGTGCTTCCGGCGGCGAAGAAAACGCGCGTGCTCGGCGTAGTCCTGCTGGTGTGGGCGGTTCTCTGCGCCAGCATCGGACAGTTCGTCCCGCAAGACAGCAAGCTCATCGACGACGAACGCGGCTACTACCACGCGTGGACCGGCCAGACCTATCCCACCGAATCGGCGGATTTCACGCCGAGGATGCGATATCTCAAGGACGCCCTCAGCCCGCGCACGCTGATCTACGAAGACCCGCACGAGCGGATCCTCACAGCACGCCTGCGCGAGGACGTCCCGTCGAAGAGCATGGTCATCGGGGTCTATCTGGGGACGGTCGGGGTCATCTCGCCGGTGGACGTCGGTGTCGTCGACTTCTGGGGCCTCGCCAACCCGATCGGCGCGCGCTTCGAATTCCCGACGGTGAAACCGGGACACTCGAAACCGCTGAGCAACGCGTGGCTGCTGGCGGATTACGCGGACCCGGACGCCCCGGTCCTCAACCCAGGCAACTTCGCCCTGCGCGCGGACCTCACCGCGGACCAGGTCGCCGCCGCCCGGCACGCGCTGAGCTGCGGAGATCTGGCGGAGATCCAGCGGTCCACGCGCGAGCCGATGTCGCCGGGCCGGTTCTGGGCCAACCTCACCGGAGCCGTGCACCGGACCGGGGTGACCGTGCCGCCGGACCCGTTCGTCGCCGAGCGGAAGTTCTGCGGAAACCCGTGATCCGTCCGGCGGAACCTCCGGTTGCCGAGTCCGGGGGAGCGGCGCAGGCTGGGAAGGCGGAGCTGCCCGGCCTGCACCGGATTCACCGCCCCGGCCTCTTCCGCGCTGAAAGCACGCGGACCTGCCTGCGACCGGCAAGCGCACGGGTCACCGCCGAGCCCCACCGCTGCTCGGCGGCGTCCCGTGTTCCCCCGCCTCGGCCTCGGGTCAGCTGGCGTTCGCGAACTGGCCCGGCTGGTACTGCCCGGCCGGCGTGCGCACGATGACGTTCATCCGGTTGGCCGCGTTGATCAAACCGATCAGCATGACCAGCGCGGCGAGTTGATCGTCGTCGTAGTGCTCGCGCGCCTGTGCCCACGTCGCGTCGGAAACGTCGCCGGCGTCCGCGATCCGGGTGCCCTCCTCCGTCAGCGCGAGCGCGGCCCGCTCGGCGGGGGTGAACACGGTCGCCTCGCGCCAGACGGCCACCAGGTGAAGCCGTTCCGCGGTCTCGCCCGCCGCGGTGGCGTCCTTGGTGTGCATGTCGGTGCAGAAGCCGCAGCCGTTGATCTGGCTGGCCCGCAGCGAAACCAGCTCCTGCGTGGACGTCGGCAGCGACGAGTTGCGCAGCAGCATGCTCAGCCCGGCGAACCGCTTGCCGAGCGACTTGCCGAGGTCGTTGGTCATCATGTCGAAGCGTGCGTTCATCGGATCCTCCAGAGTGGTGAAGCGGATGCCCATGAGATGCCGGCCGCCCGCCGGATGTGACAACTCCGGATGTGACCCGCGTCGCATCCGGAAACCAGTGCACGCCGCGCCCGGCTGGCCGGCCGGGCGATGTCCGTTGTCCGTGAGGGGAACCCTGAGGGAATCAGATTCCCTCAGGGTTCCCCTCACGGACTTTCCACGATGCGGCCGCGTCGCACCGGGAAAACCGGTGGCTCGGGCGCGGGGCCGGGACGCAGAATGCGGACGTGGCCGAGCAGGGCGGTACCGCGCGGGCGACCGGGCTGAGCCTGGTCTCCTGGGTGCTGTTCGCGAGCTCCGGTCCGCTCGCCAAAGCGGTGCTGGACACGGGCTGGAGCCCGGCGGCGGTCACCGCGGTGCGGATCGGGCTCGCCGCGGTTCTGCTGACTCCCGCTGTCGCGCTGCTGCGGCCGCGAGCGTTGCGGTTCCGGCGCGCTGAGCTGTGGTTGCCGCTCGGCTACGGACTCCTCGGCGTCGCGGGCGTGCAACTGTTCTTTTTCGTTGCGGTGTCGAGGATTCCGGTCGCGGTGGCGATGGTGCTGGTGAACCTGTCGCCGGTGCTGGTCGCACTGTGGGTGCGCGTAGTCCGGCGAACGCGGCTGCCGGTGGCGGTGTGGCTGGGAATCGCGCTGGCGATCGCCGGGCTGGTGCTGATCGCCGGTCTCGGACCCGGTGCGCGGCTGGACTTCCTCGGCGTCGCGGCGGGATTGGCGTCGGCGGTCTGCTCCGCCGGATACTTCCTGCTCGGCGAACGCGGTGCGCGACAGCACGATCCGCTCGGGATGACCGCCGCGGGACTGGCGATCGGGGCGGTGGCGGTGCTCGCCGTCAGTCCATTGTGGACCATGAAGGCCGCCGCGGGTCCGGTGACGATGGGCGACGCGATGATGCCGGTCTGGCTGGCGTTGCCGGTGCTGGCCGTTTTCGGCACCGTGCTGCCGTATCTGGCGGGGCTGCGTGCGCTCGGCGGGCTGCCGGTGGCGCTGGCCGGAGTGCTGGCGCTGGCCGAGCCGCTTGCCGCCGCGCTGCTCGCGTGGCTGTTGCTGGGCCAGGAACTGGTACCGGCGCAGGTGATCGGGGTGGCGGTGCTGCTGAGCGGCGGGGGTCTCGTGGGTGTTCATCCCGGTTCTGACCGGGATGAACACCCACGACCCCTTACATCTTCGCGGCGCCGGCCTTGATGGCCTCGCGAATCCGCGAATACGTGCCGCAGCGGCAGACGTTGCGGATCTCGTCCAGGTCGGCGTCGTTGATCTCGCGGCCCTTCGCCTTGGCCTCCTTGACCTTCGCGACCGCCGCCATGATCTGGCCGGGCTGGCAGTAGCCGCACTGCGCGACGTCGTTCTCCAGCCAGGCCTCCTGCATCGGGTGCAGGTCGGCCTTCACCGTGTCCGGCAGGCCCTCGATCGTGGTGATCTCGTCGGTGGCCTTGATGTCGGCCACGCGCACCGAACACGGGTTGAACGCCTTGCCGTTGAAGTGCGACGTGCAGGCCTTGCACACGTTGATGCCGCAGCCGTACTTCGGCCCGCGGACGCCGAGGACGTCGCGCAGGACCCACAGCAGCCGCACATTGTCGTCGACGTCGACGGACACCGGCTTCCCGTTGAGGATGAAGGTGTGCTTGCTCATCGTGCTCCTCAGTAGGTGTGGCTCAGGCCGTCGGTCGGCGATTCGGGAACGGGCGGGACGAACGACTTGACCTCGAAGCCGATCGGGTCGTCGTGGTTGATCGGGAACCGCTTCGGGACCTTCCCGGTCGCGCGGGCGTACGCGCACGCGACGGCCGCGACGGAACAAGCCACGCCCGCTTCTCCGCCGCCGCCGGGCTGCTCGCCGTTGGACGGCATCGCGATCGCGGTGAAGTCGTGCGGGATGTTCCACTGCCGGGTGTAGAAGTAGTTGTCCCAGCTGGCTTCCAGGAAGTGCCCGTCCTTCAGGTGGACACTGCTGGTCAGCGCGAGTGCCAGCCCGTCGGCGAAGCAGCCCATCATCTGCGCTTCGAGGCCGCGCGGGTTGATCACCAGACCGGCGTCGATGGCGATGACCGCCTTCGTCACGCGCGGGCCGCCGACGCCGTCGCGGATCTTGCGGTTCACCGTCTCCGGGCGGCAGTCGATTTCCACCAGACAGGCGCTGGCGCCCTTGTACTCCTTGTGGATCGCGATGCCCTGCGCGGTGCCCGCGGGCATTTTCCGGCCCCAGCCGCCGACCTCGGCGACCTTGCGCAGCACGCCCTTCACCTTGTCGTTCTTGAGGTATTCCAGCCGGAAGTCCAGCGGGTCCTTGCCCATCGACTTGGCGAGGATGTCCACCATCAGCTCGTTCGCGCAGCCGACGTCGGGCGAGTAGACGTTGCGCATCGACCCGGTGTTGAACCGCTGGTCGGTTTCGGTGAGCGTCTGGTCGACGACGCCGAAGTTGTACGGCATTTCCTGGCTCAGCACGAAAACCGCCTCGGCCACGCCGAGGTTGCCCAGCCCGGTCGGCAGTTTCGTGGCGACCGAGGTGAGCATTTCGCCGAGCCCGTGCCGGAACGACGTCTCGACCGAGGTGTGCCGCTGCTCGAAGGTGAGCACCTGTCCGGCGAGCACGGTGGCGCGCATCCGCGACGTGGACATCGGGTGCAGCCGCCCCTGCCGCGGCTCGTCGGCGCGGTGCCACATCAGCCGTACCGGTTTGCCGAACGCCTTCGACGCCTGCGCCGCTTCGATGGCGTGGTTGCCGAACAGCTTGTGCCCGAAGGAACCGCCGCCGGTGATGACGTGGACCTTCACCTTGCCTTGGGGCAGCCCGATCGCCTGGGCGACCTCGCCCTGGGAGACGATCGGCGACTTCAGCCCGGCCCAGATCTCGGCGCTGCCGTCGCGCACGTCGGCGACCGCGCAGTACGGCTCCAGCGCGGCACTCGAGCGGAACATGAACTCGAAATCCGCCTCGACCGTCTTGGCCAGCACCGGAATCTTCGGCACCGCCAGCGGAAGCTCGGCCCGGCGCAGGTTGGCGAGCACCGATTCGTCGTTCTCGCCCTCGACACTGCCGGGGCCCCAGTCGACCTGCAGCGCACGCACGCCGTCGATGCACTGGCCGAACGTCTCCGCGCGGACCGCGACCCCGGTCGGGATGATCGCGACGTCGGTGACGCCGGGCAGCTTCAGCACGTCGGCCTTGTTGCGGACGGCCTTCGGCGTGCCGTTGAGCGTCGGCGGACGGCAGATCATCGTCGGCAGCGCGCCGGGGACGTCCAGGTCCATCGCGAACTGCTTCTTGCCGGTCACGATGTCGCGGGCGTCGAGGCGGGTCTGCGGCTTGCCGAGCACCTTGAAGTCGCTGGAGCCCTTGAGCTTGCTCGGGTCCAGCTGTACCTGCTTGGTGGTGCTGGACGCGGCCTTCGTCGCCAGTTCGCCGTACGTCGCGGTCTTGCCGTTCGGCGCGGTGACAACGCCGCCCTTGACGATGAACCGCTCCGCGGTCCCGCCGAGCAGGATGACCGCCGCTTCGAGCAGTTGCTGTTTGGCGATCGCGGCGGCGACGCGGATCGGCGTGTAGGTCGAGACCGTGGTGTTCGACCCGCCGGTGAGCTGGTTGAACAGCAGTTCCGGACGCGCCGGGGCGAGCGCGACGTGCACCTTCTCGACCGGCAGGTCCAGTTCCTCGGCGATGATCATCGCGGTCGAGGTGGTGATGCCCTGGCCGACCTCGGCGCGCGGGATCTCGAACGAGGCGCTGCCGTCCTTGTTGATGGTGACGGTGATCAGCTGCGACGTCGGAAGCCCGGCGTCGGTGAGCGCGTCGTTGAGGTCGTACAGCTCGGGCGGCTGCGGGGCGGAAGGAACGGAGGCCGCCGCCGGGGTGGCGAGCCCGACGTCCGCGGCGACGACGAGGGTCCCGGCCGCGACGACGTAACCGAGGAATCCACGCCGGGAAACGCCCCCGCGCTCCTTCCCGGTGTCCGGCTCGGAGTGACTGAGAGTCACGCTGGTTCCCCTTTCGAGGTAAGGACCGCGTGCCGGAACGCAGCACGTGCACGCGGGTGGTGGTGGGGGACCACCTTGCCGGGTGAATCCGACCTTGAGTGTTCAAGTTCTGTACAGCGGCAGCGGAGAGCGATGGTTATCCTGCTGCGCGTCACCAACGAAGGTGGAGATCCGCGTGAGCTCGATGACGTCCGCGCGCAATGTCGCGCTGCGGGAACCGATCGCCCAGTCCTGGCGGCGTGCGTCGCTCGCCGGGGTGCGCCCCGAAACCGCGCTGCTCGGCCTGCGGTCCGCGGAGGTGGACCCGGCCAGCAAGCTGCTCGCGGCGGCGGCACCGGTGCTGGAGGACCTCGACGAGCGGCTCGCCGGCACCGCGATGTCCACTGTGCTCGTCGACCACGACGGCAGGCTCGTGCACCGGTGGAGCGCCGACCGCGCCGTCGAAGACTGTCTCGACCAGCTGGGCATCGGGGTCGGCACCTGCCTGCTGGAGGACGAGGTCGGGACCACCGGGCCGGGCACCGCGCTGGAAACCCGGTCGAGCATCGTGGTGCACGGGGAAGAGCACTACGCCGAGGCGCTGCGCGGGTTCAGCTGCTACGGGCACCCGATCTTCCACCCGGTCACGCGGCGGCTGGAGGGCGCGCTCGACATCACGCTGCTGGCCGCCGAGGCGAATCCGCTGCTCGCGCCGCTGGTCGCGAAGGCCGTCGAGGAGATCGAACGGCAGCTGCTGGAGGGCAGCCGGGTGTCGGAACGCTCGCTGCTGGCCGCGTTCCAGGCGACCTCGCGCCCGACCCGTCCGGTGGTCGCGATCGGCCCGGACCTGTTGCTGTGCAACCAAGCCGCGGCCGACCTGCTGGAAGGCGCGGACGTCGCGCTGCTGTGGAACCTCGTGGGCGACGCGAGCCGAACGTCCGAAATGGAGACCGAACTGCGTTCCGGCCAGCGCGCGCGAGTCCGGGCCGAACCGGTGGCAGGCGCACGCGGCGGAGTGCTGGTGGAGATCCGCCCGCTGACCGCCGCCGAGGCCAGGCCGACGCGACGTCGCGCTGCTGTCGTGCCCGGACACGTCCACATCTCGGGCCCGCCCGGAACCGGTCGCACCACCGAGGCGCGGCTGCGAGTGCCCGAGGAACCGTGCACGACGCTGACCGGCTCGGAAGCTGTACTCGGCGGCTCGGCAGCCTGGGCAGCGCAGTTTTCCGCCGCGGTAGAGGCTGGTTCCGGCAGCATCTGCGTCGACGGCGCGGACCTGCTCCCCGCCGAACTGGTCGACCTGGTCGCCACGCACGCCGCCCGCGGTGTCGGCCCGCACCTCCTGCTGACGACCGGCCCGCGCGAGGGACTGACCGGCCCGGAGCGGGCGCTGATCGCGTCGTGCGCGGAGCACGTCGAGCTGTTGCCGCTGGCGCACCGACCGGACTTTTCCGAGGTGGCGACGCGAATGCTGGCCGAACTCGGGGCCGCGCGGACGCACAACATCACGCCGGGCGCGCTGCGGATCCTCAGCTCGTACGACTGGCCGGGGAACCTGCCTGAACTGCGCGGCGTGCTGAGCCAGGCGATCCGCAAGAGGTCCGTCGGCGCGATCGGGCCGGGGGATCTGCCGCCTGCCCTGGTGGCGGATGCTTCGGGGCACGAGCTGGCGCCGATCGAGCGTGCTGAGCGGAACGCGATCGTGGCGGCGCTGCGGTCGGCTGGCGGGAACAAGGTGCGGGCGGCGAGCACGTTGGGGATTTCGCGGACGACGCTGTATGCGCGGATGCGGGCTTTGCGGGTGCCGGGGTAGCGGTTTCGTGCCGTGAGGGGAACCCTGAGGGAATCAGATTCCGTCAGGGTTCCCCTCATGGACCCGAAGGGCCGGTCACCTGGTGATCACTCGGGCGTTTCGGCTGGGCGAGGTCCTGGAGCTCGATTCCCCTGGTATTGGCACTAGCGGTAGTCGGCGGGAGTGCGCCCGGTCCACCGGCGAAACGCGCGTCGGAATGCGCTGGCTTCGGAAAAACCCAGCCGTTGAGCCAGTTTCTCGATCGATTCGTCACCGCGGCTAAGGCTGGCGATCGCGGCGTCCCGGCGAACGCCATCCCGGATCTCGCCGATCGATGTGCCCTCGCCCCGCAGCCGCCGACGCAGGTGCTGGGCGCTGATCCCGAGCCGGTCGGCAATGTCGTCCGGCGCGACGGTGCCCTGCTCGACGATGGCGCGGACTTGGTCCGCGAGAGCTGAACCGTAGTCGCGTGTGGCGAGCCAGGCGTCCGGTTGATCTTCGAGAAACTCCGCCAGTTCAGCCTCGCTGCGGATTACCGGCGCGGGCAGGAGTTTGCCGTCGAAGGAGAGGACCAGCGCGTCGGCGTCGAACTGCGGATGGCGGCCGAAAACCAGCTCATAATGCGGCGCGTGGTCCGGCTTCGGCCACGGCAGGCGGAGTTCTCGCAGGTCGATGCGTTGTCCGGTGAGCCAGCCGAGCAGCCGGTGCACGACGATGGCGACCAGTTCGGCCGCGACGTGCTCGGGGTCGGCTAGCTGGCGGACGTCGATCTCGACCTCCGCCAGCGGAGCCACCGCACGGACCGCGACGGCGGGCATGCCGGGCAGGACGTGAGCGGCTTCTTCCAGGCGGTGCAGGGCGGCCCGCAGATCGGGGGCGGGGGCCACCGATCGGACTACCAGCCGGAATAGTCCGCGCGGGGCGCGCGGGCCGAGGGCGAAGAGTTCGTCGTCGGTCTGGAGCCACAGTTCGCGGGTGAGTTCGGAGACCTGCTGGCGGGTGACGCCGGTGCGGTCCGGCGGGATGCCGAGGCGGCGAAGCAGCGCGGGGACGTCGAGATTCCGGCGTTCGCCGATCCGCGCCAGCCGCTGGGCCAGGGCGTCCAGAACCGCCGGATCGTCCACGGTTCAAGGCTAGCTGGCGGTTAACGGGCGGCTCCGCGCGGTTTTCTACCCGATCGGGTGACGCGGCTCGGTCGGGATCCGCGCGCCGAGCAGCCGTTCGGTCTCCGTCCAGAGCCACGCGCCCAGCTCCGGATCCAGGCTCGTCGTCACCGGCTGTTGCACTTCGGCGTGGGCGGTCCGATGCGGACCGAGGTACTCGCCGCTGCGCAGTTCCGGCGACGCGACCGCAGCCACGACCGGCCGGGCCGCCTGGTCCTTCCCCTGCACGATCCCCCGGAACAGCGCACGTGCCACCCGCGCCCCGGGCCGCCCGGGCGTGAGGGCGTCGATCGCCCCGCCGGGATGGACGACGATCGACTGGGTCTCCGCGAGCCGCCGGTGCAGTTCGAAGCCGAAGATCTCCACCGTGTGCTTGGACATCGCGTACGCGACCCGCGCCCGGTAATGCCGTTCGGACAGCCAATTCTCGCGATCGAACGGAATCTTGCGGGTGAGCATGCTCCCGAGGCTGACCACCCGCCGGACCGTCGGGAGCGCGCGCCGCAGCAGTTCCGCGTGCGCGAGGTGATTGATCCCGACGATCTCCTCCACCCCGAACGCGCTGATCCGCCGCGCCGGGCCGGGGCCGAACGCGCCGGCGACGACACCGGCGTTCAGCACCAGCGCGTCCAGCCGCGGCAGCTCGCCGAGCCGGTCGCCGACCTGGGCGATCGACGTCCGGTCGGCGAGGTCCAGCCGGACGAACTCGTGCCGGTCCGGGTTCGGGAGGGCGGAAACCGTTGAGCGGCCCCGGGATTCCGATCGGCCGAGGACGAGCACGCGGGCTCCGAGATCGGCGAGCTGGGCGGCGGTGAAGGAGCCGATTCCGGAGGTGGCACCGGTGATCGCGACGGTTTGGCCGTCGATGCGCCCGGGTTGCACTTCTTTCGACACGGTGGGGACGTTACGTTCGCCGCGGGGGCCCGCACCAGGACCGGGGTTAGCGGATTTCGGGACCGTTCCGCGCATTCAGCAGTTGGCGAGCGTGGCCAGCCGATCGGCGATGAGGTCGATGTCAGCGTCGGTGGTGCGGTAATTCGCGACGCACGCGCGAATCGCGGTTTGCCCGCGCAGCCGTGCCGGGCCCAGCAGCGCAGTGCCTTCGTCCACAAGCTGGGCGAGTAGCGCCGGATATTCCTCGTCGCGGCGGCCATCGATGCGCACGCACACGGCGGTCAGCGCTACCGGATTCAGCAGCGTCAATCCCGGTTCCGCGGCGATGCGTTCGGCGAGCCGCGCGGCGAGGCGGAGGCAGCGTTCGGCGGCGGTGCGGAAGGTGTCGACGCCGAACGTTCGCAGCGCGGCCCAGACCTTCAACGCCTTGAAACTGCGTGAAAGCTGCGGGCCGTAGTCCATGAAGTCGAACATCAGGTCGTCCTCGGCGACGGTCAGATACGACGACGAGAACGCGAAGGCCGCTCGAAGTTTTGCGGCGTCTTTCACCACCAGCGCACCGGCTTCGAGCGGCGTGAACAGCATTTTGTGCGGATCCAGCGCGATGGAATCCGCGCGGGACAGCGGGGCGAACGTCTCTTGCGCGGAGTCAGCGAGGACGAACAGCGCGCCGTACGCACCGTCGACGTGCAGCCAAAGGTCCTCTCGCGCGCACAGATCGGCGATGGGCCCGATCGGATCGATCGAGCCGCTGGTGACCGTGCCGGCGGTGGCGACGACGCAGAACGGCTCGAGCCCGGCGGCGCGGTCGGCGGCGATGGCGTCGGCGAGGAGGTCGACGCGCAGGCGGAACTCGTCGTCAACCGGGAGGTGCCGGACGTGGTCCAGGCCGATGCCGAGCGTCGCGGCGGCTTTGTCGACGCAGCGGTGGGCCTCCTCGGAGGTGTACAGCACCAGCGGCGGCGCACCGGATTGCAGGCCGCGCTCACGGAAATCCGGCCGGCGGTCCGCGAGTGCGGTGGTGATCGCGTCCCTGGTCGCGCCGGAACCGCCGTTGGTCAGGATGCCGCCGGATTCGGGGCCGAGATTGAAAAGACCGGCCAGCCATTCGACAACCGAGCGTTCGACCACGCTCGCCGCGGGGGAGAGCTGCCAGAAGTTGCAGTTTTGGTTGAGGACAGCGGCGATCGCGTCGGCGTAAGGAGCGATGCCGTTCGGCGGACCCTGCACGTACGCGAGGAATCGCGGGTGCGCGATGGCGGTCGAGTTGGGCACGATGCGGTCCCGGAGATCGGCGAAGAATCCTTCTACCCCAATGCCTTCTGTCGGGAACGGCTCGGCGAGGAGCTTCGTCAGGGTGTCCCGGTCGACGTCCGGGAGGATCGGCCGGGTCGGGAGGGATTCCTCATAACTGTCAACGAAACTGGCCAGCGCGGCGGCGGCTTGGGAGCGTTCCGCTGGGGAGAGGACGAGAGTGTTCACGGTGCTGCCTTCCGGTCGGATGCCGAAATCGACGGTAGTGCGGAAGGCGGGGCAGCCGATGCCGAAGATTGCGCAGCTTGCGCTCCTGATTAGCATCGGATGCCATGGACAAGACTGATCACGCAATCGTCGGCCACCTCATGGCCGACGGCCGGCTACCGAACAACGAGCTCGCCGACCGGGTCGGGCTGTCGCCGTCGCCGTGCCTGCGCCGGGTCCGCGCACTCGAAGCGTCCGGCGTGATCACCGGTTACCACGCGTCGGTCGACCCGTCCGCGCTCGGTCGTGGCCTCGGGGTGCTGCTGCACGTGGAGATGGCGGATCAACGGAGCGAGGTCATCGAGGCGTTCGAGGAGGCGGTGCTGCGGCTGGACGAAGTGGTGTCGTGCCGCCGGATGTTCGGCACCCCGGACTATCTGATGCAGATCGCGGTTCCTGATATGGCGGCGTACGAAAAGTTGTATATGACTGAGCTGACTCGGATGCCTGGTGTGGCACGGACGAGTTCGCAGTTCGCGATGAAGACGGTTAAAGCGACGCCTGGTCATCACTGGTGATCCGCGTAGGATCTGACTTGTGACTACGGGGCGGGTAGATCTCACTGGCGTGCAGTCGACGATGCTTGTGACACTGTTTCTCCGTGCACTGGACGCGCGGGATCCGCAGCCCATTCTCGGCGACCGGCTCGCGGCCGAGGCGGTCGAGCGGATCGACTACGACTGGGCGAAGCTCGACAAGCCGTCCATCGTCCGCGGGCGCGCCGGGGTCGCGTTGCGGGCGCGGCAGTTCGACACCTGGGCGGCGGATTTCCTGCGCGAGCACCCGGAAGCGACGGTTCTGCAGATGGCGTGCGGGATGGACAGCCGCGCGTTCCGGCTCGATCCGCCTGGCGTGCGGTGGTTCGACGTCGACCTGCCGGATGTCATCGCGCTTCGCCGGAAGCTGTACTCGGACGGCGGCAGCTACCGGATGATCGCCGCATCGGTGACTGATTCCGCGTGGCTGGAGGAGATTCCGGCCGATCGGCCGGCACTGATCCTCGCCGAGGGATTGCTGATGTATCTGCGGGAGGCGGAGGTATCCCAGTTGCTGCGCCGGCTGACCGGACATTTCCCGTCTGGCGCGCTGATCTTCGACGGTGTGTCCGTTTCGACCGCCCGAGCCACCCAGTTGCTGAAGAAAGTGCTGCCGCCGCGCTGGTATCCCTACCCGGCCTACTGGACTGCGATCCGGGACGAGTCCGATATCCCGCGCTGGAATCCGGATCTGCGGCCGCGCGGGTCCGAAGCGGTCCTGAAGGCCTACGGCCAGATCCCGGATCCCCGGGTGCGTCGCTGCTACCGGCTGGCGAGCCGATTCCGCTGGACCGGTGACTTCCTGCGGGTGTTTCGCGCCGAATTCTGAACGGCTGCCCGCGGTTTCCCTCGGCCGGGATTTTCTGACAAAGACATGTCTGGACCAGTCCGTTGACATGGTTGTCATCGCGGGCTGACCATGGTCTCGTCGCCGGAGCGCACGCCGGTTCCGGATTCGCCTCGCTCGCCTGAACGGGTTCCGTCCGCTTTGCCGTGCCGGAGGAAGCTGCCATGCCGCTTCGTCGATTTCTCGCTGTTTTCGTTCTCCTAGCCGCCGCTGCCGTACCGAGTCAAGCCGCCGAAGCGGCGCCGCTCGGCCAAGCGGTGCGGATCATGCCACTCGGCGACTCGATCACCGCAGGGGCGGGCAGCGCCACTGTGTCGTCCTATCGCGCTCCACTGTGGACAATGCTCTCCGGGGAATCCCGTTACTCGCCGCGGTTTGTCGGCACGCAGACCAACGGGAGCTTGCCCGATCCGGCCAACGAGGGCCACAGCGGTTACACGATCGACCAGATCACCGCGGGCATCGACGGCTGGCTCGCGTTCGACCGGCCCGACGTAGTGCTGCTGCACCTCGGCATCAACGACCTCGACCGCGGTATCGACGTGGCCAACGCGCCAGCCCGGCTGCACAGTCTGCTCGACCGGATTTACGCCGATCGGCCGAACGTCGCCGTCCTTTTGCTGGGGTTGATCCCGACGTCGGCGGGGTTGGAAAGCCGGGTCGCGGCGTTCAATTCCGCCGTGCGCGGCTTCGAGGCCGACGAAACCCAAGCCGGGCACCGATTCCGCTACGTCGAGCCGCCTGCGCTCACCTCGGGGGAAATGGTCGACCACTTGCATCCGAACGATGCCGGGTACCGGCGAATGGCGGAAAGCTTCTCCGGCGCGCTTGGGCAGGCGTACACCGGCGGCTTGTTCAGCGGACATCCTCCGCTCGGCGCGGGAACTGAATCCGGCGGTACCGGAAAGGTTCGCTGGGCCGATTTCGACGGCGACGGCCGCGCGGATTACCTAACGGTCGCGCAGAACGGCGCGGTCAGCGTTTATCTGAATCGCGGCGGTGACGGGCACGGCGGCTGGCAGTCGCTCGGGCAAACCGCCACCGGGCTCACCACGGATCCGGCGCGGGTCCGGTTCGCCGATTTCGACGGTGACGGCCGCGCCGACTATCTCCTGCTCGAACCGAACGGCGCGGTGGTCGTCTACCTCAACCGCGGCGGGGACGGGCACGGCGGCTGGCAGCCGCTGGGCCAGGTCGCGACCGGCACCACCGCCGACCCGGGTCGCGTCTGGTTCGCGGACTTCGACGGCGACGGTCGCGCCGACTACCTGACCATCGGGCAGAACGGCGCGGTCACCGCCTATCTCAACCGCGGCGGCGACGGTCGCGGCGGCTGGCTCGGCCGAGGCCAGGTCGCCGGTGGCACGACCACCGACGTGCGCAGCGTGCGCTTCGCCGACCTCGACGGCGACGGCCGGGCTGACTACGTGACGATCGCGCCGGGCGGTGCGGTCAACGCGTTCTTCAATCGCGGCGGCGACGAGCAAGGCGGCTGGTATTCGCGAGGCCAGGTGGCCACCGGCGTCACCACGGATTCCGGCGCCGTCGCCTTCGCCGATTTCACCGGCGGCGGCAATGCCGATTATATTCTCGCCGATAAATCCACCAACGCTGCTTCCGTCTATTCCTGGGAAGGCGGCGACGGACACGGAAGTTGGATCGACCGCGGCCGGGTCGCCAGCGGTGTGCCGATCAGCTGATCAAACCCCGATTGAAAAGGACGCGCGATGAAAGTTCGAGCGAGAGTGAGCTGCGCGCTGGCGACGGCCGTGACCGTCGCCGGATTGTGCTCCGGGCCAGCACAAGCGGCTGAACACCGAGCAGCGGCCGATCCGGCCAGTCTGGTCAACCCGTTCATCGGAACCACTAATCAGGCCAACGATTTTCCCGGTGCCGACGCCCCGTTCGGCATGGTCCAATGGAGTCCGGACACCAACTCCCGGCCACCCGGCGGCGGCTACGAGTACAACGATTCGACCATCACCGGCTTCAGCCTGACCCACATCGCGGGCCCCGGTTGTGGCGCGGCGGGCGACCTGCCGATCCTGCCTACCGTCGGCGGCGTGAACTCGTCCGCGAACGTGAACTTCCAGCACAGCAACGAATCCGCGTCCGCAGGGTATTACCGGGTCAAGCTTGACAACGGTGTCAATACCGAACTGACCGCCACCACGCGCAGCGGAATGGGCCGGTTCACCTTCCCGGCCGGAAACCAGTCGAACCTCGTGTTCAAAGTGGACGGAAGTCAGAACCCGTCCAGCAACGCGCAGTTCTCCGCCGTGTCGAACATCGAGGTGCGCGGTCAGGTCACCAGCGGCGCGTTCTGCGGCGCGGCCAACAGTTACACCGTCTACTTCGACCTGCTCTTCGACCGTCCCTTCTCGAGCAGCGGCAGCCGTTCAGTCACCTTCGACACCTCCGGAAACCAGGTGGTGCAGGCGAAAGTCGGCGTGAGCTACGTGTCGACCGCCAACGCGGCAGCGAACCGGGCGGCCGAGAATCCCGGCTGGGACTTCGACGGCACTCGCGCCGCCGCCGCGCGGGCGTGGAACGACCAGCTCGGCAAGATCAAGATCACCGGCGGGACGTCGGACCAGCAGACGATGTTCTACACCGCGCTGTACCACGCGCTGCTGCATCCCAACGTGATCAGTGACGTCAACCGCCAGTACCCGGGTTTCGACGGCAAACCGCACACAGTCGACGCGGGCCATGACGCGGTGTATGCCAACTACTCAGGCTGGGATATCTATCGCTCCCAGGCCCAGCTGGAAGCACTGCTGGCGCCGAAGGTCGCGTCCGATACCGCACAGTCCATGGTGGACGACTACCGGCAAACGGGGATCTTCCCCAAGTGGTCGGAAAACAACGGCGAGTCCTACGTGATGGTCGGCGACCCGGCCGCGGCCATCATCGCCGACTACTACGCCTTCGGTGCCCGCGACTTCGACACCGCCGACGCGCTCAAGGGACTAAGAGCGCAAGCGTCCAACCCGAACAACGACCGCCCAGGCCTGAACTACCTCGACAGCCTCGGCTACCTCCCGCACGACGGAAAATTCGGCTGCTGCAACGCTTACGGTCCCGCAGCGACCACTTTGGAATACAACACCGCGGACTTCGCGCTGTCCGCCTTCGCCGGCGCGCTCGGCGACACCGCCAACCAGCGCACGTACCGCAACCGCGCGCAGAGCTGGCGAAATCTGCTCAACCCGCAGTCCGGTTTCGTCCAGGCCCGCAACGCCGACGGCAACTGGCCGCTCGACTTCGACCCGACGAACGGCAAGAGCATGGTCGAGGGCACGTCGTTCATCTACACCGGCATGGTGCCGTTCGACCTGGCCGGACTGACCCGCGCCAAGGGCGGCCCGACCGTCATGAACCACTACCTGGACAACGTCTTGCGCACGTACGACGGCAACGACGGCCTCGCCTGGATGGGCAACGAGCCCAGCATCGAACTGCCCTGGGAGTACGACTACACCGGCGCGCCGTACCGGACGCAGGAGACGGTCCGGTCGATCCAGGGCAAGATCTGGCGCACCACCCCGGACGGTCTCGGCGGCGGCAACGACGACCTCGGCACGATGAGCGCCTGGTATGTCTGGTCCGCGCTCGGCATGTTCCCCGAGACCCCGGGCACCGCCGACCTCGCGCTGGGCTCGCCGGTCTTCAGCCAGGCCGTCGTCACGCTGCCGTCCGGCAAGACCCTCACCGTCAACGGCAACGGCGCGGCGGACAACGCGCCGTATGTCCAGGACGCCTCGTGGAATGGCGCGGGCTGGAACAAGGCGTACGCACCGGATATCAGCAACGGCGGCACGCTCAGCTTCACCCTCGGCACCACGGCCAACAAGGCCTGGGCTGCGGATCCGTCCGCCGCACCGCCGTCCTACCCGGGAGACAGCCCGGCACCGGCGAGCCCGCGAGTCGGCCCGATCGTCGCGGGAGTGTCGTCGAGCCTGTGCATCGACAACGCGTTCTCGAAGGTCACCGACGGCAACCCGATCCAGATTTACGGCTGCGATTCGACCTACGCGCAGGACTGGGTCGTCGGCACCGACCACACGCTGCGCGTCCACGGCAAGTGTCTCGACGCCGACAATTCCGGCACCACGAACGGCACCCGCATCCAGCTCTACACCTGCAACAACACCGGCGCCCAGCAGTGGGTCGAGGACAACGGTTCGCTGCGGAACCCGCACTCCGGGCTCTGCCTGGACGATCCGAACAGCAGCACCAAGGAGCTCACCCAGCTGCAGCTCTACACCTGCAACAACAGCCCCGCGCAGAAGTGGGCCCTGCCCCGCTGACCTGCCTGGTTGCCCGGGCCGCCGCCCCTCGACGGCGGCCCGGGCACCAATGCCGGACTTGAGGCGGCGCCGCGGCCGCGATGTGTGTCCTGGTCGCGGGGGTGGTGTGCGGTACGTGAGGGGAACCCTGAGGGAATCTGAGTCCCTCAGGGTTCCCCTCACGTACCTCAGCAAGTGCTTTGGCGACCGGCACAAGTCCCGGGCCGAATCTCTGGGCTCTCGTCCAAGGCTGCCGCGATCCGGCCGGATCGATACTGGCGCCCATCGACCCGCCGTGGTCGGGACACCGAGGTCCCGGAGGTTTTCAGCACATGACGCCGCCCCTGCCCCAGGCCTCGGACGAGGCGCTTCGCCAGGCCTGCCGCACCGCGTTGCACGAACGGTCCTTCGCCGCCGGGCTCTCGACGGCGGTCACCGGCCGCGACGGGATCCTCTTCTCCGGCGCGTTCGGACACGCCGATCTGGCCGCCGCCCAGCCGGCGACCGAGGACACGCTGTTCCAGATCGGCTCGATCTCCAAAGGCATGACCGCCGCGCTGCTGCTTCGAGCGCGCGACGCCGGGCTGGTCGACCTGGACCGTCCGGTGACCGAATACCTGCCGTGGTTCTCCGTCCGGTCCGCGCACGCGCCGATCACCGTGCGCCATCTGATGTCGCACACCGCCGGGATCATCGCGGGCACGGACGTCTCCGGCGACTCCGCCTTCGAGGTCTGGGCGCTGCGCGACACCGAGGCCACGACGCCACCGGGGACCTGGTTCCACTACTCGAACTCCGGGTACAAGGCGCTCGGGCTGGTGCTGGAAGCGATCTGCCAACGGCCGTACCAGGAACTTCTCGGCGACTTCCTGGCCGAACTGGGGATGTCGGCTGCCATTCCCGCGATCACCCACGAGATCCGGGCCCGCAGCGCCGTGGGATACGAACCGCGCTACGACGACCGCGTCCCGGCCCGTGAGGACGGCATCGTCCCGGCGACCTGGATCGAGACCGCCACCGCGGACGGCAGCGTCGTCTCGACCGCACGGGACATGACCGCCTGGCTGCGGCTGTTGATGAGCGGCGGATCGATGGTGGACGACCTCTGTACTCCCGCGATCCGGATGGACGAGGAAGACTGTTCGTACGGCCTCGGCATGATGGTCGGCGAGTTCGAGGGCCGCCCGCACGTCTGGCACACCGGCGGCATGATCGGCTACTACGCCGCGATCGCGTGCGATGTGGACGCTGGGATCGGGGCTGTCGTGCTGGCCAATGGCACGGGGCCGTGGCAGGAGACCGTCGTCCACCTGATCGCCGCGACGCGAGCCGCGCTTGCTGGCGCTTCGGTGCCGGAATTCGTTCTGCCGGAACGGGAACGTCCGGCGCTGCCGACTCCGGACGACCCGCCCGCACACTGGGCTGAGGTCGTCGGGCATTACCGCTGCCACAACCCCTGGCTGTCCAATTTGCACGTCTATGCCCACGACAACCGGCTGTGGGTGTCGATCACCGGCGGCCCGCCGGACGAACTGGTCCCGCTGCCGGACGGCTCTTTCCGCGTCGGCGAGGACGAACGGCTGCCGGAGCGGCTGAAGTTCGATGTCGTCCTCAATGGAGTCGCGGTTCGCGCCGACTACTCCGGATGCCCGCTCTACCGCACCTTCACGCCCTAGGCGGCCCTTGATGAGAAACCGTTTCCGCCGCGCGGCAGCGGCGTTGCTGGCCGTGGTACTGGCCGCGGGCGGCGTTGCCGCGTGCGGCCAGGCCGAGAGCGAGACCGCCGACGGCGGCGTCTTCCGCTTCGGCGCCAACCAGCCGATCGACTCGCTGAACCCGTTCGTTTCCGTGGTCAGCATGGCGTTTTCGGTGTTCGAGCAGATCTACCCGACGTTGGTGCAGCTCGACCCGAACGACCACTACGTCCCCGAATTCGCCACCGGCTGGAACACCTCCGAGGACGGCCAAACCTGGACTTTCCATACTCACCCCGGGGCCACCTGGTCCGACGGCGAGCCACTCACCGCCGCTGATGTCGCGTGGACGCTCAGCACGATCGCGAAATTCCAGGACGGCCCGACAGCGGGTCTCGCCAACTACGTGGTCAATCTCGACAGCGCGACCGCACCGGACGCGAACACCGTGGTGCTGCACTACGCCAACCCGGTCTCGAATGTCCTCAGCAGACTGATGAGCGTTCCGATCCTGCCCCGGCACATCTGGCAGAAGTACGCCGAGGGCAAGGGCGACGCGCTGACCACGTTCCCGAACACCGCGCCCATCGTGTCCGGCGGCCCGTTCGTCCTGGTCAAACACCAGCCGAAACAGGTCGCGCTGTTCAAGCGGAATCCCGCTTACTACGGTCCGAAACCGCAGATCGCCGGGTTCGGCATCCAGTTCTTCAGCACCGACGACGCGATGATCACCGCGTTGAAGAGCCATCAGCTCGATGCGGTGCAGAGCGTGCCGGCCACTTCAGTGGGCAATCTCGAATCGTCCGGGTTCGAGGTGCTTTCCTCGCCGGGCATGCGCTTCGACAGCATCACGGTCAACGCGAACCCGAAACAGCAAGCAGCACATCGGGAATTGACGAACCCGCTGGTGCGCGAAGCGCTCGACCACGCGGTCAACCGGGCCGAGATCGTGAAAACCTCGCTGCTCGGCCACGGCAAACCGGGCGGCGCGGTGATCGCGCCCGGAACAGCTGATTGGACAGACAACTCGATCAAGCCGCCGTCGTTCGACCTGGACCTGGCCAATCGGCTGCTCGACCAGGCCGGTTACCGGCGCGGGCCGGACGGTGTCCGGATCGCGGGCGATCATCCGATGGACTACCCGATCATCCTGCCGGAGGACACCTACAGCGGCGCCGGGCTGCGCTCGTTCCAGATCATCCGCGGCGATTTCGAGCGGATCGGCGTCCGGCTCGAACCGCGGCTGCTCGACAACGCCGCGGCCAACGAAGCGGCCATGGCGAACAAATCGCAGGACTTCGCCATGACCATGTGGGGGTGGAGCGGCGGCACCAGCGACCCGGACGACACACTCAACTACCTCACCTGTGCCAGCCAGGGAATCCTCAACGACACCGGCTACTGCAGCAAGGAATGGGACGACCTGTACGGCGAGCAGGGCGAGGCGATGAACCCCGCGGACCGGCACGACGTCGTGAACCGGATGCAGCAGCTGGCGGCACGCGAGCGTCCGCTGCTCGTGCTCGACTACCCGGACGCGATCGAGGCGCACTCGCCGTCCTGGACCGGCCTGACGCCGGTGGGCGGGGCCTCGTTCTCGTCGGAGTCGAAGCTCCCGCTGCTGTCCGTGCGAAAGGCGGGCTGACCCGATGCGCAGTCTCGACTATCTGCTCCGGCGCGGCGTTTTCACTGTGGTGACGATCTTTCTCACTGTCACCGCGAACTTCTTCCTCTTCCGGGTCCTGCCCGGCGACGCGGTGACCAACCTGTCCCGCGTGCCGCACGCGACCCCGGAACTGCAGCACGCGCTGATGGTCCGCTTCGGTCTCGACAAGTCCAAATGGGACCAATACCTGATCTACCTCAAGAACCTGCTGCACGGCGACCTCGGCGTTTCGTTCACCTATCAGCAGCCGGTGACCCATCTGCTGGTCGAGGACCTCAAGAACACCGTGCTGCTGGCCGGCGTCGGAACGCTCGGCGCGATCGTGCTCGGCATCCTCTCCGGGGTGATCGCGGCGTGGCGGCGCGATTCCGCGCTGGACCATCTCAACACCGGGCTCGCGACGCTCGTGTACTCGTTCCCGTCGCAATGGCTCGGGTTGGTATTGCTGATCCTGTTCGCCGGGATACTTCCGGCCGGCGGGATGTCGGACCTGTTCCTGTTCGACAGCCCGCCGTTCTGGCAGAACATCGGCGACGTGGCGAGTCATATGGTGCTGCCGACGGTCACGCTGATCCTCACCGCGTACGGCGGTTACACGCTGGTGGTGCGGTCCTCGATGCTGGAAACCCTCGGCGAGGACTACGTGCTCACCGCGCGCGCCAAAGGTCTTTCGGACCGGCGGGTGGTCTGGCAGCACGCGGTGCGGAACGCGATGCTGCCGATGGTCACCATGGTCGCGCTCGATCTCGGCTACGTCGTCGGCGGCGCGGTGCTGATCGAGGTGATCTTCAGCTGGCCGGGCATCGGCATGGCCACCTACACCGCGCTCAGCCAGCGCGATTACCCGATGGTGCAGGGCGGGTTCCTGCTCCTGACGGTGTCGGTGATCCTGCTGAACTTTCTCGCCGACCTGGTCTACTTCCGTCTTGATCGGAGAGTCAGCGCATGACCACTGCCGCCCCGGCCGAATTGCGCCGCACCGGTATCTTCCGAAAAGTACTGCGGGAGCACAAAACCGCGGTCGCCGGTCTCGTTATTCTCGGCCTTTTCGCAGTCTTGGCCGTTGTTTCGCCTTACCTCGCGCCATACAGCATCACTGAACGCTCCTGCGCGGTTTTCGAACCGCCGTCGGCGCACCATTGGCTGGGTTGCGACGACGGCGGCGTGGACATGCTGTCGCTGCTGATGCGCGGCGGGCAGACGTCGCTCGTCGTCGGATTCGCCGCGACGCTCGTCGCGATGCTGCTCGGCGGCACGGTCGGAATCCTGTCCGGGTATTTCGGCGGCTGGGTCGACGCGGTGCTGATGCGGATCACCGACGTGCTGCTGGTACTGCCGGATCTGGTGCTGGCCATGGTGATCGCCGCGGTGTGGGGGCCGAGCCTGTTCCACGTGATCCTGGTGATCGGCCTGCTGGAATGGACGACGACCGCGCGAATCGTGCGCGCGGAGGTGATGTCGCTGCGCGAACGGGCTTACGTCAAACGGGCACGCGGGCTCGGCGCGAGCAATACGCGGGTGATCGTGCGGCATATCCTGCCGCAAGCGGGACCGCTGCTGATCGCCAACACCGTGCTGACCGTTTCGGTCGCAATTTACTTGGAGACAGCGTTGGCATTTCTCGGTTTGGAAGACCCGAGTGTCACGACGTGGGGAACGATCCTGGAACACGCTTTCGCCCGCACCGCGATCAGTTCCGGGGCCTGGTGGGCCATCGTGCCGGACGGATTCGTGATCGCCGCGGTGAGCATCGGCTGCTTCCTGCTGGGCCGGGCGATCGAGGACGCGTTGAACCCGCGCCTCAAGGTTTCCCATCTGTCCGGCCGCCGGTGGCGAGTGCGGGTCCTGGCCGGAAGGGGAGCGGACGCCCGATGAATGTGGTGGAGTGCAATGATTTGCACGTGTGGTTCGACCTGCCGGGCGGCGGTCAGGTGCATCCGGTGAACGGGGTGAGCTTCTCGCTGGCCCCGAGCGAACGGTACGGGCTGGTCGGCGAATCCGGCTGCGGGAAGTCGACGACGATCCTGGCGTTGCTGGGCTTGCTGCCGCCGACCGCGACCGTGGCGGGCAGCGTTTCCATTGCCGGTACCGAGATTTTGGCCGGCGGCGAGGAATCCATGCGCGGGCATCGGTGGCGGGACATCGCGATGGTGTTCCAGGGCGCGATGAACGCGCTCAATCCGGTGAAGACGGTCGGCTGGCAGATCGCGGAACCTATGCGCGCCCACGGCATCGCCCGCCGGGCGAAAGCACGTGAGCGAGCGCGGGAACTGCTGGAACTGGTCGGTATTCCCGCTGCGGCGGCGGATCGGTACCCGCACGAGTTCTCCGGCGGCATGCGGCAACGGCTGTCGATCGCGATGGCGCTGGCCTGCGAGCCGAAGGTGCTGCTCGCCGACGAACCGACCACCGCGCTCGACGTGATGGTGCAGGCGCAGATCCTGGAACTGCTGACCTGGCTGACCGACGAACTCGGCATGGCGCTGGTCCTGGTCACCCACGACCTGCCGTTGGTGTCTCAATTCTGTCACCGGGCCGCGGTGATGTACGCCGGGAAGATGGTCGAAGAGGGCCCGGCGGATCAGCTGAGCTGGGAGTCGCAGCACCCCTACACTCGGCTGTTGTTCTCAGCGACGCCGGATCTCTACGGCGACGAACCGGTCGTCTCGATTCCGGGCGCTCCGCCGCGCCTTGACACCGAGATCGTCGGCTGCCCGTTCCGCCCGCGCTGCGATGTCCCGATGGACCGCTGCGCTGCCGAGTTGCCGCTGCTGACCACGGCCGGTCCGGGGCATCGGGCGGCGTGTTTCCGTACCGAGAGCGTGGTGACGGCATGACCGAGGCGCTGCTGGAGGTCGACGACCTCTCGATCCACTACCCGATGCGCCGCGGCGTCGCAGGTGCGCTGGCCCGGCGTCCGCGCAGCGTCGTGCACGCCGTGGACGGCATCAGCTTCCGGCTCGGACGCGGTGAGATGGTCGCCGTCGTCGGCGAGTCCGGCTGCGGGAAATCCACGACGGCGGCGGCGATCTGCGGCCTGATTCCCCCGACCGGCGGTACTGTCCGCCTGGAAGGCAACGCGATCACCGGACTGTCGGAACGCCGCTTGCGACCGATCCGGCGACGGGTCCAGATGATCTACCAGGACCCGTACGAATCGCTCGACCCGCTCTGCCGGGTGCGGGACATTCTTGCCGAGCCAATGCTGATCCACGGCGCCGGCGGGTCCAAAGAGGAACGGGCCGCGCTTGCCTCGGACGCACTGGAACGCAGCGGCCTCTCGCCAGCGGAAGCGTTCCTGGACCGCTACCCGCACGAACTGTCCGGCGGCCAGCGGCAACGCGTCGCCATCGCCGCCGCACTCGTGCTCGACCCGGACGTCCTGCTCGCCGACGAACCAGTGTCCATGTTGGACGTTTCGGTGCGCGCCGGTGTGCTGTCCCTTTTGGACACCTTGCGGAAGGACCAGGACACCGCGATCCTGATGATCACCCACGACCTGTCCACGGCCGCGCATTTCGCCGACCGGATCGTGGTGATGTACCTGGGCCGGATCGTCGAACAGGGACCGGCGCGGGAGGTCGTGCACAATCCGCGGCACCCTTACACGAAGGCGTTGCTGTCGGCGGTCCCGCGACGGGACCGGGATCAGCAGGCGAAACCGCGGCTGCTGACCGGCGAGACCCCGAACCCCGTCGACATCCCGCCCGGCTGCCGGTTCCGCTCGCGTTGCCCGGTCGGCACCGAGGACTGCGAACGCGCCGACCCGCCGCTGGTCGCGATCGGCGGCCACGAAACCGCATGTCTGTACGTCTGATTCTCCCTCGCGCGCCCAAGGAAAGGAACACGATGTCCGCCGATCTCGTCCTCCGAGGTGGCTCAGTACTCGACGGCACCGGAACCGCCGCCCGCCGCGCGGACGTGGCGATCACCGGGGACCGGATCGAAGCGGTCGGCGACGTCCGGGATCCCGACGCCCCGGTCCTGGACGCCGAAGGGTGCGTGGTGGCGCCGGGATTCATCAACGTGCTCAGCCACGCGTACGAAACCCTCCAGCTGGATCCGCGCGGACTGTCCGACATCTATCAGGGCATCACCACCGAGATCTTCGGCGAAGGCCGCTCGATGGGCCCGGTCACCGGCCGGATGACCGACCTCGTCGCCGCCGAACCGCCGCTGTTCGGCATGCGCACCAGTTGGCCCCGGCTCGACGACTTCCTGACCGACCTCAGCGGGGCCGGGTTGAACATCGGCAGCTTCGTCGGCGCGGAAAACCTCCGAATGCCCTTCGCCGGCAACGAAGACCGCCCGCTCACCGACGACGAACTGGCCGCCGCCTGTGCGTTGCTGGACGAGGAACTGGCGGCGGGCGCGCTCGGGGTGGGTTCGGCGTTGATCTACGCGCCGGGCAGCTACGCGTCCACCGAGGAGCTGATCGCGTACGCACGAGTGCTGGCGAAGCACGACGCGCTGTACATCTCGCACATCCGCGGGGAGTCGGACCGGCTGGTCGATTCGGTTGACGAGCTGATCCGGATCGCTCGGGAATCGTCCGCGCGGGCAGAGATATATCACCTGAAGGCATCCGGACAGCAGAACTGGCCGCTGCTGTCCACCGTGCTTGAGCGGGTCCAGCAGGCGCGCGCGGACGGTCTCGGCATCACCGCGGACATCTACCCGTATGACGCTGGTTCGACGTTCCTCTCCGCCTTCATCCCGCCGCGCTTCCACGAAGGCGGCGGGCTGGCCGCACGCCTAGCCGACCCGTCGAGCCGCGCGGAAATGAAAGCCGCCATCCGCGCGCCACGGCAGGACTGGGAGAACCTGTACCTCGGATCCGGTGGTGCGAAAGGGATCCTGTTGTTAAGCGGTGCGGTGCAGGGCCAAACCCTCGCCGAAGCGAGCCGTGGCGGAGACCCGCTCGACACCTTGCTGGACCTCGTCGCGGCGGAACCGACTCTGATGGTCGCCGAGTTCACCGCCTCGGAGGCGGACACGCGACGTGCACTGAAACAGCCGTGGGTTTCAGTGTGCACAGACTCCGAGGCGATCGCGGCGGAGGCACCGTTCACGGATACGTCCATCCATCCCCGGACGTACGGCGCCTTCGCACGAGTGCTCGGCCCCTGGGTCCGGGACGGCGTGCTGCCGCTGGAAGAAGCGGTGCGGCGGATGACCAGCCTGCCCGCCGCGAACCTGCGCCTGACCGACCGCGGCGTGCTGCGGCCCGGTGCGTTCGCTGATGTGACGGTGTTCGATCCAGCGGCGGTGCGGGACAACGCGACCTACCTGGACCCGCACCGGTACGCCGACGGGATGCGCCACGTGCTGGTGAACGGCCAGCCCGCGCTGCGGGACGGGAAGCCGACCGGGGTGCTGGCCGGGCGAGCTGTGCGGCGGGGGTCGTGAGTGGCATCGCCACTCACGACTACCACCCCAGCTGATCACCCAGCCGCAACCGCAACCACAGCACCAGCCGCTCGTCCGGATCGGCCAGATCGAACCCGAAGATCTCCTCCGCCCGCGACAGCCGATACCGGATCGTGTTGGGATGCACCGACAACCGAGCCGACGCGGCCGCGATGTCGCCGTTCGTATCGAGATAAGCCAGGATCGTCGGCGCATACGTCGTCCCGTGCTCGACATCGTGCGCCCGCACGGCCGGACCCAACCGCCGGGGCAACGCGGCGTCCCCGGCCAGGATCTGCGCCAGCACCGACAGCGTCGCCCCGGCCCAGACCTCCTCGATCGCCGCCACCTGGCACGGCTCCGGTGCGGTCCGTCGCTCCGCCAGCGTCCGGAGGACGAGATCCGCGTCGGCCCGCGACGAGGCGATCGACCGGAGCCCGGGGACCGTCGAGCCGAGCCCGGCTTGCACCGGCATCCGCAGCGCGCCGTGTGCTCGCCGGGCGATGTCGGCGACCAGATCGCGATGCGCATTCGGCAGCAGCGCGTAGACGGTCCCGTCGATCAGCGCGCACCCGTGCTTTCCGTAGTGGGCCTCGCAGTGCAGGCTCACCAGATCGGCCAGCCGCGTCGCCGCGTGAGCAGCCAGCACGTCTTCAGGATCGGTGACGGTGAACGCGGCGACCGCGACCGGGGCGTCCGGGTCCAAGCCGAGTTGCGGGGCGGCGGCGGTGACGCTGCTCGGGTCGGCCAGCAGGCGTTGTAGCAGGTCAGCGCGCCGACGGCGGACGACGTCGACCGCGGTGCGCGCGGCCAGCAGATGCAGCGCGGCGATCTCGGCGGCGTTGAACAGCGCCTGCTCGGCCGTCTCGTCGAGACTGTCGTCGGCGTCGACCACCCAGATCGAGCCGAGCATCTCGCTGCCCGCCCGCACCGCGACGCCGAGCCGCGGCAGCCCGCCGGGGAGCGAGGGAAAGCGGCAGGTCTGCCGCACCCGCGCGAGTTCGCGGTACTGGTCGTCGTAGAAAACCGGCACCTCCGGCACTTGCAGCCCGAGGATGCCCTGGCGGCGGCCGTCGTCGATGGGCTGGCCCGGCAGCGTCGAGTACGCCAGGATCCGCCGGTGGGGATCTTCGATGGTGGTCGCGCCGCCGACCATCCCGGCGATGGCGTTGGCCAGCGCGAACAGATCGCCGGCAGCCGGCGCGCCGGGCGTGCGCACAGCGGGGGCGAGCGCCGAGGAGATCATCGCCTCGAGGTGGTGCCAGGGCACGGCCTCGTCGGCGGCGAGCAGCACGACCCCGGCGTCGCGCGCGGCGTCGGACAGTTCGGTGAGGGGTTCGCCGAAGCTTTTCACCACCAGCGCCGCGTATCCCACGGCCGAGTTGAGGAGATCTTTCGCTTCGGCCGGATCGGCCCCGACCGCGAGCAGGATCGTGTCTTGCCCCGGCGGTGCGCCGCTGCGCCGCTCGTGGATGAGCACCCCGGACACCGGCACCGGCCGGTCCGGCAGCGGGCTGGCCGGCTGCAGCAGCGAAGCGCCGAGCGCGTCGAGGACCTGCCCGAGATCGGGGACCTCCGGATCGAGCATCTTCACCTCTTTAGCCAGACGCACAAAACATCCGCGGAATCTCTGGACCGGCATTGCACGCACCCGGACGATCCGGCCGCGAGGCTGTCAGCATGCACGTTCCACCAGGCGCACCCGCGACCGTACTCCCTCCGGCCCCGGACGCGGCCGTCTCGACCGCCCTGCGCGCCGCGACCCGGGCCGGCGTCCGGATCCGGCTGGCCGAAGACGTCCGGACGCTCGAAGCGGTGTCGCGATTTCTCGCTCAGGTGTGGCAGACGCCGGAATCCCACGCTCCGTTCGGCGCGGACGCCCTGCGCGCCGTCGTCCACGCGGGCGGCGCGGTGCACTACACGGCTGATGACGCCGGTATCCAGGCGGCGTCGGCGCTCATTTTCTGCCCGCCGGTGACGCGCGCGGTTTATTCGCTGATCGCCGCAGCGCGCGCGAGCGACCGCGGGGTGGGCTTCGCGCTCAAGCAGGCTCAGCGGGTGTGGGCGCTCGACCAGGGTGCGGAGACGATGGTCTGGACCTTTGATCCGCTGGTGAGCCGCAACGCGCATTTCAACCTGGCGAAGCTCGGCGCGCGCGGAACCGAGTACACAGTGGACTTCTACGGCCAGATCGAGGACGGCGTCAACGGAGCGGACGAAACCGACCGGTTCACCGCGGTGTGGCCGCTGCGGGAACCGAATCCGGTCCGGCTTTCCGGCCCGGACCTGACGACCGCGGAGATCGACCCGCGCCGCGCCCCCGACGGCGAACCGTTCCTGGTCCGCGACGGCTCCGGGTATTGGTGCCGGGTCCCGGCCGACATCGTGGGCCTGCGCCGCCTGAACGCGCGGCTGGCCGCCGAGTGGCGCTACGCGATCCGGGACGCTTTCGTCCCGCTGATCGCCGAGGGCTGCACGGCGACCGGGTTCAGCCGATCCGGCTGGTATCACCTGACCGAAGGGGAGCGGGCGTGAAAATCGAACGGATCGACCTGATCGAGGTCAGCCTCCCGCTCGTCCGTCCATTTCGGACCTCGTGCTCGGTGGACACCGAACGCAACACCCTTCTGTTGCACGTGGTGACCGACGTCAGCGAGGGCTGGGCAGAGTTCGGCGGAGACCCGGAACCGGTGTACAGCCCGGAATTCGCCGTCGGAGCCGAACGGATCCTGCGGGATCATCTCGTCCCGCGCGTGACTGCCCTGCCGCACTTGACCGCCGCCCGGGTCGCGGGCGCGATGGCTCCGGTCAAGGGCAATCCGCTGGCGAAAGCCCTGCTCGAAACCGCGGTCCTCGACGCCGAATGCCGCGCCTACGCGATGCCGTTGTCGACTTATCTCGGCGGCGTGCGCGATCGGATCAGGGCTGGAGTTTCCGTCGGAATCACCGACACTGTCCCGGAATTGATCGACACCGTCGCCGGTTATCTGGCCGAGGGATACGTCCGGATCAAGCTGAAGATCGAACCCGGCTGGGACCTCGAACCCGTGCGCGCCGTCCGTGCCGAGTTCGGCCCGGACCTGGTGTTGCAGGCCGACGCGAACACCGCCTACTCCCTCGCCGACGCCGACCACCTGCGCCGACTGGACGAGTTCGGCCTGGTCCAGCTCGAACAGCCGCTCCCCGCGGACGACCTCGGCGGCCATGTCGAACTCGCGAAGCTCCTGCGCACTCCGCTCTGCCTGGACGAATCGATCTGCTCCGCCCGCGACGCCGCGTTCGCGATCCGGCTGGGAGCGTGCCGGATCATCAATGTCAAACCCAGCCGCGTCGGCGGATACCTCGAAGCGCGGCGAATCCACGACGTGTGCGCCGCGCACGGAATCCCGGTGTGGTGCGGCGGAATGCTCGAAACCGGCATCGGCCGCGCGCAGAACCTCGCCCTCGCCGCACTGCCCGGTTTCGTGCTGCCGAATGACATCTCCGCGTCGAGCCGGTACTACGCCACCGATCTCACCGCGCCGTTCGAACTCGAAGACGGTTGTCTGTCCATTCCAGACGGTCCGGGCGGCGGCGTCGCTGTCGATCCGGCCGCGCTGAAACGGCACACCGTCGCTTCGCAAACGCTCTTCGCAGTCTGAAGATTCCAGCAGAAGGAGACGACATGCGAGCTTGGACCAGCGCCGCCGCGGCGGTGGCGGTAACCGCGGCATTGATGGTCGCGCCGACGACCACGGCCTCAGCGGCCGCGTGCTCCGCCAAACCCATCCAAACCGCGCTGGACGGCCTGAAAAAGGTCGGTCTCCCCGGAATCGTCCTGACCGTGCAGAGCCCGGATTGCGGCCTGTGGAAAGGCGGCGTCGGAAAGTCCGATGTCGAGTCCGGCCGCGCGATCACCGGCGACGAACACTCCAGAATCGGCAGCGACACGAAAACCTGGACCGCGGTAGTCGTGCTGCAATTGGTCGCCGAGGGCAAAATCAGCCTGAACGAAACCGTTGATCACTACCTGCCCGGCCTGATCCGCACCGCCCGCTACGACGGCCGCAAGATCACCGTCCGGCAGCTGCTGCAGCAGACGAGCGGCCTGCCGGACTACCTGGACTCGCCGTTCTGGGAGGACGATCAAGCGCATCGGTGGGAGCACTTCGACCCGATCCAGACCGTCAAACAGGCGCTTTCGCTTGCCCCGCCGGACCGCGCCCCGTCCGGTTTCGCGTACTCCAACACGAACTACAACCTGGCGGGCATGGTGGTCGCGAAGGTGACCGGCCGCGGCATCGGCACCGAACTCACCGAACGGATCATCAAACCGCTCTGCCTGGACGAAACCTATTGGCCCGGCGACGAAACCACGATCGACGAACCGGACCTGCGGTCGTACACCGACGGCGTCGACACCACGGAATGGAACGTCTCCGAAGCCGACGCCTCCGGCGAATTGATCTCCACCGGCGCGGACACGACGAAATTCTGGACCTCGCTGCTCGGCGGAAAACTGCTGCCCGCTGCCTTGCTGACCGAAATGAAAAAGACCGTCCTTGACGACGGCGGCGAGGGATACGGCCTAGGCCTGCAGCGGTACGAACTGACGCCGAACTTCCCGACCTGGGGCCACAGCGGCGGCATGGCCAGCGGCCACGACTTCCGCAACGCGGTGACCGAGGACGGAAAGCGGTCGGTGACAGTGTTTATTGACACGGCGGACTATTCGAAAGCCCAGTCGGACCGGATAGACGCGATCGTGGGCGCACTGGTCCGCGACATCAGGTAACGCCTCCGGGCGGTTGCGGCGTCCCCCAGCGCGGCAACCGCCCGGATCCCACTCAGGCGTTCGCGAGGCGAAGACGCTCAGCAGCCTGCTCCCGAAGCGCCGCACCGCAAATCGGCGGATCTCCATACAGCGCTTCCCACCGGGCGTTGTGCGCCGCAGGCCACAAGCTCGCCGCCCACGCGACTTCCTGTTCGGCTACGGAGAACCGGCGGCCTCGGAAGTCCTGATAGGACTCCAAAAATGCTGCGGAGCTCTCGATCGGTGCCAGCGTCGGCGGGGTAGTGCTCGGGAACATCCCGCTCGCTGCTCCCGCCAGGGCTGCTTCCGGTTGCCACGCCAGGCTGTCCCAGTCGTGTACCGTCCAGCCCTCACTGGTATCCCAGCGGAGGTTTTGCGCTTCGAAATCACCGTGGCCGAGGACGTTCGGCAGATCGGCGGCGAGCAGTCGGCGGCGGGCCCGGTCCGCGGTCTTGGCGACCTCCTCGGGTACGGAGCGCTGGTCTCGTCCGTCCAGGAAGTCGATCGCTGGCCATAGGCCGGGGTCGGCGTGATCCCAGCGCAACCAGCGCGGGTTCGGCAGCGGCGGCTTGACGGCGATCCCGTCGAGGGTGGCCAGCAGCAGGGCGAATAGCTCGGCATAACGCGCGGCAACGTCCGGCGAGTCCCCGGGTACGACGTCTCCGCCCGGGCGGTATTCCTCGGCGTGCACGGCTAGAGAGCCGACCATGACGGCCGGGGCCAGCGGTCGTGCGCAGGGAAAGCCGCGCTCAGCCAGTTGGGTTTGCGCGGCGACGCAAGCGAGGGCGCGGCCGTCGTCCGGACGGGCCTTGACCACGACTTTCCGGCCGTCTTCGAGGCGCAGGCCGTGCACTGTCGAGACCTGGCGTGCCTCGAACAGCACGTCGACCGGTGCGGTGCCGAGGTGCGTGCGGCACCAATCCGAGAGCCATGGTTCCAACTATTCGACTCCCGGTGCCGTCGTGCGTCGTTCGGTCGACCGGCGTTCGATCGCCTCCGCGACCCCGTCGATCGCCCGTCGGATGATCGCACCGTACTCGTCGTCGGCGAGCGCGTCCTGTCGTTTTCGCGCTGCCGCGATCTGCTCCGTCGCCGCGGAGAACGAGCCGAGGCGGCGGAAGTTGTCGGCCAGGTTCAGGTGGAGCGACGGGTAGAAGCCTTCGATCCGAAGCCCGGCGTCGTGCGCTCGCACCTGCTCGTCGGTCACTGTCGCGGCGGCGTCCAGGGCTCTGACATCCCACACCAATGCCTCTGCCGGGTCCGTGAACAGATCTGCTTGGTAGTGGGCGAGAACGCAGCGGTAGAACGGATCTCCGCCCGGTCCGATCTCGTCCCACAGCTCCTGCAGCCGCGCCCGCGCGGCGTCCGTGTCGCCCGCTCGGCCCTGCGTCACCGCGGAGGTGATTTCGGTCATCATTCGGCATTTCCTTTCACTGGCATGGCAAGCGTGGTGAGGTCGCCGTCGTCGGCTGAGCGCACGACGACCGGCAGGTGCGGGGCCGCGACGTCCAGCATCACGTCCGGACCGACCGCGGTGCTGATCGCCGGGTGGAGCGTGCTCACGGCGAAGGAGAGCGAGATCGGCGGGCCAGTGACGTCCGCGGGGATGGATTCGGTTCCCACCCTGACGGCTGCGGGCGATAGGTCCAACTGGACTTGCGGGGCGTATTGGCGTTCCAGACAGGCCAAGAGCGCGTTGCGGGATATCACCGCCCGAGTAAGCACTTCTGGCAGCGAAGCCAGCATCAGCCGATAGTCCGGGAATTCGTCGGCGACAGTGCGGCAGGTTCGTGTTGCATCGTCGCCTTGGAAGCGGAGCTCCTCGTCCCGGACGCTCAGCCGCAGCTCGTGCTGACGGCGCGTCCACGGCATCGCGAGGCGCAGGTCGTCGGCGTCGATGGTCGCGGTCCAGGTGGACGCACTCGGCTCGGCCGGGACGAGCGTGCGGGTCGAGAGGCGGTACCGGTCGGTGGCGGTCAGCACGATCGCCTCCGGAGAGACCTCGAGGTGCGCGCCGTTGAGCACCGGCAGGTCCGGCGACGTCGCGGTCAGCACCTGCTCGACGGCAGCGGTGAACACCGGCCCGGTGAACTGGACCGACGGTGCCGACGCCGTCGAGCTCAGCGTGGCCTTCACTGCCGCGGCCGTTTCCCGGGCCTGCTGCACCTGAGACACCAACCCGGCGACGTGGTCGTCGATGATCCGCGACGCCTCGGCCGGTTCCGCGGCGAGGACCGCGCCGACCCGTTCCAGCGGAAGGCCGATCTCCCGCAACCGCCGGACGAGCAGCGCGGCCGACACCTGGCCGGGGGAGTAGTAGCGGTAGCCGGATTCCTCGTCGACCCGGATCGGTCGCACGAGGCCGGAATCGGCGTAGAAGCGCAGCGCGCTGGCGGTGAGGCCGCAGCGGCGGGCGAACGCACCAATGGTGAGCAGGTCGGACACCTGCCCATCATCGGGCTTCAAGCAGCTTGAAGGTCAACCCGGAGCGCTTGACCACGAGATTTCCCCGATTGTGCTAGTACGGACAGACGAGCGACCCGATCGAGGAGGCAGCGCTGTGCGGCGCGATGGCGGCCGAGATCGCGCTGTCGGTCGAGGGCACCATCTCCGCCGGACGGCTGGCGGCCGGCTGCTCACCGTGCGCGACCTTGCCGCGCGGCTGCTCACCGTGCGCGACCTCGCCGCGCGGCTCGAAGTGAGCCCGGTGCCCGCCAACGCCGCCTGCCGGACCCTGCCGCAACCGTGGTCTCATCGCAGCCGCCGGTCGCGCTGGGACGCGCGTGCTCGAACGCACCGCGCCGACGAACCGCACTCTCGGCGCCCCGGCCAGGCCAACGCTGGCCCGATCCGTGAGCTAGGCCAAGGCGAGTGCGTCGTCGATCGTCGCGTCCAGGAAGTCGAGGGTGTCACGTCGTCGCGCCAGGGGATTCCGGTAGCTGCGCCGGCCTTCCGCGCCTTCGGTGCGCAGGCTCAAGCTCTCCGCGATGATGCGCTGCCACCGCTCGTCGAATTCCCTTGCCGCATAACGGCCCGCGCCGCACTTGGACGTCATCTCCCCGGTGGCCAGCAAGTGGTGCAGTCGGCTCACCCCGAGCACTGCCCACACCGGAAACCACGGGCTCATTCCGATCGCGAGCGACAACGTACTGGCGCGCCGGTTCTTCTCCCACCACGGCCGCCAATAACGGCTCAGGTTGTCGACAGTGAACGCGCGCAAGGCATCCTGGTCCGCCCAAATGTCCGCATCGGACGGTTCCGGTCCACGCAGCGCGATCCCGCGGCTGGCGAGTTCGCAGAACATCACCGGGTTGAGACCGTCGCGACCCGACTCGGTGAACCGGTTTTCCTGCGCGCACGGAACGTCCGGGCAGGCATCCGGTCCGGCGGCGAGGTCGGCCCAGGTGAGCACGGCTCCGTCGAAATGCGGTTTCGGGAACTGGGCGACCGTCGTGCCATGCGCCAGCGCCAGCGCCAGCGCCTCGATCTCGCCAGGTTCCGCGCGTCGGTCAGCGACCGCGACGAAGTCGATGTCGCTGGACGTGCTCAGCCGTCCGCGTCCGGCGCCGCGGGCGTGGAAGTCGCCGAAGCAGACCGAGCCGACCAGGTAGAAGCCGGTGACCAGCCCCGGTGCGACTCGGTCCACTGTGGACAGGAACAGCGTGGTGCTTCGGCGGACTTCCTCGGGTATCTCAGCGGGCACGCCTGCCACGTTACCGAGTTACGCGAGTTCGGCCGCCGCCTTCGCCAGTTCGTCGACGCTGCCGGACATGACCGTGCGGACGTGCTTGGTGAGGTGCTCCACCGGCCAGTCCCACCACGCGATCGCCAGCAGCCGTTCGACGTCCTCGTCGCTGTACCGCCGCCGGATCAGCTTCGCCGGATTGCCGCCGACGATGCCGTAGTCCGGCACGTCGTCCACCACAACGGCCCCGGACGCGACGACCGCGCCGTGCCCGATGCGGACGCCCGGCATGACCATCGCCCGGTAGCCGAGCCAGACGTCGTTGCCCAGCACCGTGTCGCCGCGGCCGGGCAGGCCGGTGATGACGTCGAAGTGCTCGGCCCAGTCGCCGCCCATGATCGGGAACGGGAACGTCGACGGCCCGTCCATTCGGTGGTTCGCGCCGTTCATGATGAACCGCACGCCCTCGCCGAGCGCGCAGTACTTGCCGATCACGAGCCTCTCCGGCCCGTAGTGGTACAGCACGTTGCATGTCTCGAAGGCGGTCGGATCGTCCGGGTCGTCGTAGTAGGAGAACTCGCCGACGTCGATCAGCGGCGAGGTGACCAGCGGCTTCAGCAGCACCACTCGCGGCTGGTCGGGCATGGGGTGCAGGACGGTCGGGTCGGGGGAAATGGGAACTCTCCTCGGGGTTGGGTGTCAGTGGCGGTGGTGGATCCGAAGCCCAGCTGGGTGTGCTGGATGCCCTGCTGGTGCCAGTCGGGGTTGTCCGGGCATCGGGTGCAGGCGGAAACGAAACCGAGCCGGGTGTGCCGGTTGCTCCACCAGTACGACCCGCGGCTGTTCGGCTACGGGTGCAGGGCGGTCGGGTCTGGGGAAATGGGGTCTCTCCTCGGGGTTAGGGCTTCAGCAGCGGGTGGTGGTGGACCCGAAGCGCGGCCGGGTGTGCCGGATGCCCTGCTGGCACCAGTCGAGGTTGTCCAGGCATCGGGTGCAGGCGGAACCGAGACCGGGCCAGGTGTGCCGGTTGCCCACCAGCGCCACCTGCGGCTGTTCGGCTACGGGTGCAGGGCGTTCGGGTCTGGGAAAGCGGGCTCTCCTCGGGGTTGGGGGCTCAGTGGCGGGCGGCGGCGGACCCGAAACCGAGCCAGGTGTGTCGGTTTCCCCACCAGCACCAGCCGACCTTCGGGGCGTTGCGGCGTTCGCTGCCGTCGCGGCCGGTGCCGTTGCTGATCCACAGCGCTGGTGTGCGGGTGTCGAACGTGCCGTTCTCCTTGCGCAGCCGGGAGCCGATGGTCATGAAGCAATGATTGCGCTCGAGCACCGAAGGCTGTTGCAGCACCCAGTGGATCCCCTCGGTGAGCAGCAGCGGACTGCGCCCGGCCTTCGTGATCGCGGGCAGCGCCTCTTCGGGGCTCCAGTTCCCCATCTCCTCGCCGCGGTCGAGGCCGGTGACCAGGTACAGCGGCGCGTCGGGCAGCTCGACGTCGCGCGGTGCGAACTGGTCGACGTCCGGCATGTCCGTGACGACGAATCCGGCCTTGCCTTCGCGGCGTAACAGCGGCGTGAGCGCCGACGCTGGCGCTCGATCCGGGTGGATCGCCAGCAGCGCGCCGTCCGCGTCGCTGTGGGCTGCCGCGAAAGTGCGCAGGTCGGCGGCGGAAAGCTGCGCGATTTCGGGTACCTCCAGCGAGATCAGGTGCTCCGCCTGGTCCGCGAGCGACGGGAGGGCGGCGATCGACAAGTGGTTCTCCTTCGGGTTATGTTTACGTCGGTAGTAAAAGTATGCCGAGACCCGGAACTGCTGTCAAGGTAAAATTACGTCGGAGGTAAGTTTTTGATGGAGCTAGGCCTGCGGGAAGCCAAGAAGCAGGAGACGCGCCAGCTGATCTCCGACCACGCGACGCGGCTGTTCCTGGAGCAGGGCTTCGAGGAGACGACGATCGCCCAGGTCGCGGAGGCCGCGCGGGTCGCGAAGAAGACGGTGACCAACTACTTCGCCCGCAAGGAAGACCTGGTCCTGGACCACCAGGAGGAGTTCGTCGCGACTCTGGCGGCCGCGGTGTCGGCGCGGGAGCCAGGGGAGTCCGCGCTCGCGGCGCTGCGGCGGGCGTTCGAGGCCGCGGTCGCCGCGAAGGACCCGGTGGTCGGGTTCGCGGGGCTGGAGTTCACCCGGATGATCGCCGAGAGCCCGACGTTGTCCGCGTGCCTGCGGGGCCTGCACCGGCGGCGGGAACGGGCCTTGGCCGACGCGCTGGCGGACGCGGCGAGCAGCCTCCGGTCGGACATCACCGTCCGGACGGCGGCCGCGGTGCTGGGGGCGGTGCACCACAGCCTGTTCGAGCGGATCGAGGAGCTGACCCTCGCCGGACGGCCGGTCGACGAGATCGCGGAGACGGTCGCGGCGGAGGCGCGGAAGGCGTTCGACCTGCTGGAACCTGCGCTCGGGAACTACGCGGTGGCCGCCGCGACGTCCTAGGCCGCGTCCGTGAGGGGAACCCTGCGGACTCTGATTCCCAATGCCAGAAACTTAAGCCGCGTTACCTCGGCCCGCTGATCGTCCGCAAAGGACTCCGGAAGTGCCGAAATGCCCGATTTGTCACCCTGTGGTCAGGGCTTGAAGTACGTGAGGGGCTCCTTGAGGGAATCAGAGTCCCTCAGAGGGTGTTTCGAAACCCGGTGGTGTGGTCGGGCGTTGGCTGTGATACCCGCGCGGCATGGCGTTCACCGGGCGACTGCGTGCAAGCTGCCGCGTAACACACGGATTCAGCGACTGAGCACGCGGGTTTCGAAACACCCTCTCAGGGTTCCCCTCACGGACCGGTGCCTCGGCTGAACTCGCTCCCCGAAACCCGCCCGAAAAAGTTTTCCCCGGGGATGTCGATCCGCCCGCACCCCGATCGTCGCGTCAGTGAGACCGGTCGGCGAGACCGCCGACGAGGCGACTTCAGGGGAGAGAGCAATGAGCGCAGGACGACGCGAGTGGCTGGGCCTGGCGGTGCTGGCCCTGCCGACCGTGCTGTTGTCGCTGGACATGAGCGTGCTGCACCTCGCGGTTCCGCACCTCGCCGCGGACCTGCGGCCGTCCAGCACGCAATTGCTGTGGATCATCGACGTCTACGGCTTCATGATCGCCGGGTTCCTCGTCACGATGGGCACCCTCGGCGACCGGATCGGCAGGCGGAGGCTGCTGATGATCGGCGGCGGCGCGTTCGGGCTCGCGTCGGTCGCGGCGGCGTTCTCGACCAGTCCGGAGATGCTGATCGCCGCGCGGGCCGTGCTCGGGATCGCCGGGGCGACGCTGATGCCGTCGACGCTCGCGTTGATCAGCAACATGTTCCAGGACCCGAAGCAGCGCGGCACCGCGATCGCGGTGTGGATGAGCTGTTTCATGGGCGGCATGGTGGTCGGCCCGGTCGCCGGCGGGTTCCTGCTGGAGCATTTCCGCTGGGGTTCGGTGTTCCTGATGGGCGTTCCGGTGATGATCCTGCTGCTCGCGACCGCGCCGAAGCTGCTGCCGGAATACCGCGACACCTCCGCCGGACGCCTCGACCTCGCCAGCGTCGGCCTGTCGCTCGCCGCGATCCTGCCGGTCATCTACGCGCTCAAGGAAATCGCCAAGAACGGCTTGTCCCTGACCGAAATCGTCGTGCTCGCCGCGGGGCTCGCGGTCGGCGCGGTGTTCGTCCGGCGGCAGCGGCGGCTCGAGCACCCGCTGCTGGACCTCCAGCTGTTCCGGGTGCGTGCGTTCAGCGCGGCGGTGGCGATCATGCTCGTCGGCGCGGTCACCATGGGCGGGGTTTTCCTGCTGGTGAGCCAGTATCTGCAGATGGTCGCCGGGCTGAGCACGGTCGACGCCGGGCTGTCGCTGGTCCCGCAGGCGCTGGCGGTGGTCGTCGGGTCGATGATCGCGCCGCGGCTGGCGCGCCGGTTCCGTCCGGAATTCGTGCTGGGCTTCGGAATGCTCGTCGCGGCGGGCGGGATCCTGTTGTTCACGTTGGCCAGCGGGTCCGGTGGTGTGGCATTCGTGGTGCTGGGCATGTCGATCGCGAGCTTCGGGATGGGACCCCAAGGCGTGCTGTGCACCGAAATGGTGGTCGGCTCGGTCCCGCCGCAGCGGGCCGGCGCGGCTTCGGCGATGTCGGAGACCAGCGCGGAATTCGGGATCGCCATGGGGATCGCGGTGTTCGGCAGCGTCGCGACGGCGGTGTATCGCAACCAGATCGCGGTTCCGGCACACGTGCCCGCCGCGGCGGCCGCCCAGGCGACCGACAGCATGGCCGGTGCGATGGCGGCGTCGGCGACGCTGCCCGGTGCGACGGGGGAGCAGTTGCTGGCCACAGCGCGGGACGCGTTCACCTCGGGGCTGCACACGGTAGCCGGGATCGGCGCGGCGATCGTGGTGGTGTTCGCGGTGGTCGGGATGGTCGCGCTGCGGCGTTCCCCGGCGGCGGCTAAGGCGGAGGAACCGGTGCCAGTCGCGTCGTGACAGACGAAAGCGGGCCGGTGTTCCAGCCGAGCTGCTAGCTCAGCCGGAGCACCGGCCCGCCTGCGAACCTGGTGTGCCGTCAGGGTTTCCGCGCGACCCCGACCGCCACGATCCGCTGGGCGACCGTCGGGGAACCCAGCAGCGGGCCGTCCGGCCACCATTCGACCACCGGCACGATTTCCGCGGGCTTGTTCGGTCCGCTCGGGATCAGCTCCATGTCGTGGAACAGTTCCTTGATCTCGGCCCGGGTGCGGGACGAGACGTCCTTCATCGATCCGTTGTGGATCGATTCGATGATGCCCTGCACCGCTTCGTCGTCCGCGGAGCCGTCGTGCGCGTCGAGCAGGTGCGAGATCGCCACGTACGAACCGGACGGGAGCCGGTCGATGAATTCCTTCGTCACCTTCGCCGGTACCTCGCGGTCGCCGGTCTGGTGGTGCAGGGCGAGCAGGAACAGCACCGCGATCGGCTGGTCCCAGTCGAGGTGCTCGGTGACCGTCGGGTGGTCGAGAATGCTCGGCGGGTCGAAGAAATCCGCCTGGATGTATTCGGTGAACTCGTTTTCGTCGAGCAGCGCCCGTCCGTGGCTGGCCACCACCGGGTCGTAGTCGACGTAGACGACCTTCGTGCCCGAATCCGCGCGCTGCACGATCTGGTGCACGTTCTCCGCGGTCGGCATGCCGGAACCGCAGTCGATGTACTGGCGGACGCCCGCGTGATAAGCGAGGAACCGGCAGATCCGGGTCATCAGATGCCGGTTGACCCGCGCGGTCTCCGCGATGTCCGGCATCACCCGGGCGGCTTCCCTGGCGACCTGCCGGTCGATCTCGTAATTGTCTTTCCCGCCCAGCAGATAGTCGTAAACGCGGGCGGCGCTCGACTGGTCCGGGTTGACTCCCGGCGGTGCGTTGACTGCGTCGGCCACGACGCGTACCTCCCGCGTGCTGACACGGTGATAGTTGCCGTACTGAGAGTAGCGGACTTCGCCGACGTCGCGAAACTGGTGCCGCCCGGATGCCAGCCGGGCTTATCTCACTGCGCTGACCAGCGGCGACAGTGCGCTCACGCGGTCCTTCCGGTCCACTCGGCACAGGTCACGACCTCGAATCCCCGGCTGGGGAACACTTTGTCCAGCAGGAAGTCGTTGACGTCCTGGTCGCTGTCGGCGCATCCGTCGCGCAGCACGGTCACCCCGTAGCCGCGGTCCGCCGCGTCGTAGCACGTCGCGGTGACCATCGCGCTGGTCGCGACCCCGGCGATCGCGACGTCGCGGATGCCCCGGGCACGCAGCACCAGGTCGAGATCCGTTCCGGCGAACGCGCTGGCCCGGCGCTTCAGGACGACGACGTCCTCTTCGGCGACCGGCAGCGTCAGTTCAGTGCCCGGCGAACCCTCGTGGAAAGCGTCTCCGGCGTCGAAGAAGGAGCGGTACAGCGCGCCGTCGGGCAGGTCGGTTCCGTTGTCCCGCATGGCGAAATGCACGAATACGACGAGTGCGTCGTTCTTGCGGGCACGCGGCAGCAGGTCGGCGAGCGGCGGCACGACCTGACGGGCGAACGGGTAGCCGTCGGTGATGCCTCGCTGGATGTCGCCGACGATCAGTGCGGTGGTCATGACAATCCCCCTTTGCGCTCGCCGCTATTTAACCCGCAGGCGCGGTCAGGCGTCGAAGGCGAGCAGCGCTTCGAGCAGTTCTTCCGGAGTTTCGACCTGCGGCAAATGTCCCGTGCGAGGAAGCACGGTGAACGTCGAGCCCGGGATCGCGGCGGCGTACGCCTCGCCGTACCGCGGATCGGCGATGCGGTCGCTTTCGCCCCACAGGACGTGAACGGGGATTTCGGCGGTGCCCAGCCGTTCGATCAGGGTCGGGTCGGTCATCGCCGGGCCGGTGTAGCCCACCAGCGCCGCGACGTCCGGGCTCGGGCCGCTGCTGCCGGACGGCGGGGTCGGCGCCTTCGCCGGGTCGTGGAACGAGAACTGCTGGATTTCGGCGACCGTCTTGCCGCGGACGTCGGCCAGCGGATGGCCGTCGACCTCGATGCCGATGCCGTCGACGACCACCGCGCGGCTGACTCGCGGGCTGTGCAGCAGGGCGATTTCCGCGGCCAGCCAGCCGCCGAAGGAGTTGCCGACCACCGTGACATCCGAGACGTCGAGGTGGTCGAGCAGCGCGACGTACGCCTTGGCCAGTGCGGTGACGTCGGTGAGCTCGGTGGCTTTCGGCGTGCTGTTGAAGCCGGGGTGGGTGGGGAGCAGGACTCGCGAGCGCGTGCGTTCGGCCAGCAGGTCGGCGAAACCGGCCATCGTCGCGACGCCGCCTCCGCCGTGCAGCAGCAGGAAGGTCCGGGTGCGGTCGTGGTCCTGGACGGCGATCTCGACCGGGCCGGTGGACTGGAACTGGAGGATCCGGGAGGAAGTCATATCAGGAACCTTATATAAGGAAGTTGATATAAGCAACCTGTCTTGAACGAGGTAGGCTCCCGGCCATGAAGTACCGCCACGCCGACGTCGCATTGGCCGTCAAGCGCCTGCAGCACCGCCATCACCGCGCGCTGAGCCAGGCGTTGCAGCCGCTCGGCCTGTCGCTGGTGCAGTGGGACACGTTGCGGCACTTGGACAATCACCCGGATGCGTCGCTGCACGACCTCGCCGTGCTGACCTTCCAGACCGACCAGTCCTTCGGCACGCTGGCCGGGCGGATGGTCGACCGCGGCCTGATCGAGCGGGTGCCCGGGCCGGGTCGCGCGGTGCGGCATCGGCTGACGGAGAAGGGCGCTGAGCTGCGGTCGGCTGGGCAGGAACTGGCGGACGTGGTGGTGAGGACGTCGTTCGACCGGCTTTCGGCGGCTCAGTTGGATGAGCTGGGCGCGTTGCTGGACGTCGCGCTGGAGTCTGATCCGGCGTAACCGGTCAGCCGGTCGGCGAGGGCGCGCATCCGGTCGCGGAGGGCGTCCGGCTGCTCGATGACGAACGGCCGGTCGAGCGCGGCGAGCCGGGGCGGGATCCAGTCGAGGCGTTCGGCCCGGATGCACGCCCGCGTCCACGCGCCGTCCGCCTCCAGGATGGCGATGGACGGCGGGAACACCGCGCGGATCTCCTCCGCGGTCGCGTCGATCCGCACCGCTACGTCGTGTCGATGCGGTGCTTCGGCGATGCCGGTGAGCACCTGCCGCATCGGGTCGAAATCCGTTGGGGCGCTGAAGGTTCCGTCCTGCGGTTCGGCCCGTTCGATGCGGTCGACACGGAACGTGCGCACCTGCCCGGCACTGGAGTCGAAGCCGGTGAGATACCAACGGCCGGAATGCGCCACGACCCCGTAGGGCTCGACGACGCGTTCGCTGCTCCGGCCGTGCGCGGCGGTGTAGGCGAGTCTGATCGGCCGCTGGTCGCGCGCGGCCTCGGCGACCGCGAGCAGCACTTCGGCCTCGGCGGTGAGCGCGGCCCGCGCGGGTGCGGTGAAGTCGGCGACCTCCAGCAGCGCGTCGAGCCGACGCCCGAGCGCCTCGGGCAGCACCCGGCGGACCTTCGCCACCGCACTTTCCGCAGCCGCGACCGACGTGGTGACCAGCCCCGCGCGGCGGCCCGCGACCAGCCCCAGCAGGACCGCGAGCGCCTCCTCGTCGGTGAGCATCAGCGGCGGCATCCGGTAGCCGGGCGCGAGCCGGTACCCGCCGTAGCGGCCGCGCACGGAGCGAACCGGAATGTCCAGGTCGAGCAGGTGCTCGACGTACCGGCGGACAGTGCGCTCGTCCACGTCGAGCCGTCCCGCGAGTTCGGCGACGGTCCGGGTGCCGCCGCCCTGGAGGATCTCCAGCAGCGCCAGCACGCGGGCGATCGGCCGGGTCATGCGGAGAATTCTCGCAATACCGGGCGGATCCTGTCCACTATTGCTTCTAGCGTGGCCACTGAGCAACGAGAGAGGAACTGGCCGTGCAGTTGACTTCCGTCCGGATCATCACCGGTGACATCGACCGTCTGACGTCCTTCTACGAGCAGGTGACCGGCCTCGTCGCGAGCCGCCCGGCGAAGCAGTTCGCCGAGTTCGTCGGCGAGACCGCGACCCTGGCGATCGGCAGCGCCGAGACGATGACGCTGTTCAGCGCGGGCGCGGCGGTGCCGGAGTCGAACCGGACCGTCATCCTGGAATTCCAGGTCGAGGACGTGGACCGCGAGTTCGCCCGGCTCCGGCCGCTGCTCGCGGAGGTGGTGCAGGAGCCGACGACGATGCCGTGGGGCAACCGCTCGCTGCTCTTCCGCGATCCGGACGGCAACCTGGTGAACCTGTTCGCGCCGCAGAGTGCGGAGGCGCGCGCTCGGCATGGTGTTTGATTGATGTGTTTGATTGCCGCGACTTCGTCGCGGCGGAGAAATCGCCTTCATCCGGTTTCTTCCCTCCCGATCCGCTCGGCCCGGGGGGCCGATCGGATCGCTCAGTCCAGAAACCGGGGCGATTTCTCGGTGTGGTCGGGTGGGGAGCGGAGCGGGCGGAGGGCGCGTTGCGGTCGGCGCTGTCTCCGGGCGACCGAGCAGTGCCGGTGGACGACTGGATCGAGACGGGCAGTCAGGCGCTGGCGGTGCGCGATTTGGTGGTGGAGGCGGGTGCGGAGTTGGTTGGTTGTGCGGTACTGGTCGATCAGCTCGGTCCAGCCGCGCGGTCGCGCATCGGAAGGTTGCACGCGCTGCTGACTGCGGACGAACTGCTGGCTACTGCTGGGTCAACAGCAGCGGCGATCGGCCGTTCGTTTCCTTGCCGCCGCGGAGAATCTGCGCCCGGCTGGCGCCCGGCCAGCTGTTGACCCAGCTCGAGCCCGGGATCTCCTTGGCCTGCTTCTTCAACGGCGCCAGCAGCCGCGCGCTTTCGCGGTACGAACCCGCTGAGGCGCCGGTCTGGACGAGGCTCGCCAGGGAGAGCGTGACTGACACGCCGTCGGCGGACCAGCCGTGGCCGAGGACCGCGTCGGCGAGCGAGGTGATGTCCGCTACGCCGCAGACGACCAGGAAATCGTCGCCGCCGACGTGGCCGACGGTGACGTCGCCGAGTCGCCGGGCGTGGTCGGTCAGCGCCCGGCCGATGGCGCGGATCAGGTCGTCGCCCGCGGCGAACCCGGCGGTGTCGTTGAGCCGCTTGAAGTGGTCGATGTCCAGCCAGGCCACGACAAACGGGCGTCCGGCGTCCGCGCGGCGGGCGACGTCCTGTGCGATCGCGTCGCTGCCGGGCAGCCGGGTGAGCGGGTTGAGCGCGACCGCGGCCTCGACCTTCACCGCGGCCATCCGGCGCATCACCTCGTTCGGCCGCACCACGCCCTGGTAGCGGCCGGACGCGTCGGTCACGACGAGGTCGTCGCCGCTGTGCTCGGCTCCGCCGTCGGCGATGATCTCGAGCAGTTCGCGGGTGCTGGTGTCGATCCGGACGAGCCGCGGCGGGCCGGCCAGTTTCGCGGCGGGCTTCCCGGCGTACAGCGCGTGCCCGTACCGGCCGGTCACCGCCAGCAGGAAGCGCATCCGGTCGATCGTCCACTGTGGACGCGCCTGCTGGTCGAGCCCGACGATGGCCTTCGGCGCGTGCTCGGCGGAGAGGATCGCGTGGACGTCGTCGCAGGTCGCGTCGTCCGGCAGGGTTTTGGCCTGGCGGAGGAATTCGGGAATCCGCAGTCCGGCGGCGGGCGAGACCGCCGTGGTGCCCGGCTGGTCGCCGCGTTCGGCGGTGGGCAGCACGCGTTCGGGGGCGGCGGTGGCGAACAGATTCCCTTGCACGAGACGGATTCCGGCGCGTCGCGCGACGTCGAGTTCCGCGTCGTTCTCGATTCCCGTCGCGACGAGCCGCAAGTCGGTTTGGGTGGCGAACTGCACCAGCGCCTCGACGAGCGCGACGGTCGACGCGTTCGCCGGGAGCCGGCGCAGCGTCGCACGGTCCAGCTTGATCATCTCGATCGGCGCTTCGGCGAGGAGGTTCATCGGCAGGCCCGCGGTGCCGAGCCGGTCGAAAGCCAGCCGGAAGCCGAGGTCGCGGAGCCGGTGCAGGCCCTGCAGCAGGGTCCCCGGGTTCGGGACGGCAAGCGGAGCGGTCACTTCCAGCACGATGTCGGCGGGACGGCGACCCGCGCGTTCCAGGGTCTGCAGCAGCGGGATGAACCGCTCCGCGGGCGCGCCGGCGGCGCTGGCGCTCAGGTTGAGATGCAGCGACACCCCGGCGGCGACCTGCGGGGCCGCGGCGGCCGCTCGGGCGGCGAGGTCGAGGTCGGCGTCGATCAGCTGGGCCTGGTCGCCCGCCGCGTCGAGGAGGTCCTGGACCCAGCCCGCCGCCGGATGCCCGACCGCTTCGACTGCGACAGCCGAGCCGCTGTAGAGGCTGTACAGCGGCTCGAAGGCGAAACGGACCTGGTCGGCAGGGGCGAGCACCCGCAAATCCTCGCCCGGAACGCACGGATCTCCACAAAACCGTTATCTCCCGTTGACCTGCCCGGTCAGCGGCCGAACGGGAAAACTCTTCGGGATCGGGTGCTGTGCTTGGGATTCGCGAACGCGCTGGGCAAACCCTCGGTATGGCTCGTGACCACCATCACAAATCGGCTACGAACCAGGTGTGACCAGGCGTGATGGCTCGACCACTGGCGATGCGCCCGTGGCGGGGAGGACGCGGCGTGCCGTGAGGGGAACCTCGGAGGGCTCAGCTTGCGATGCCAGGGATTTGAGTCGCGTGGTCGCAGGTCGATGGCTGTCCATAAGGGACGCAAGCGCTGTCGAAATGCCTGCTTGGTACCCAGATTACCGTTTCTGCAAGTCCGTGAAGGGCTCCTTGAGGGAATTCTGATTCCCTCAAGGAGCCCTTCACGGACCACTGTCCCGACGCCGGGGACTTAAGGCGGCGTTGCGGGTGCGATGTGCCCAGGTCGAAGGACTTGGGCAGGGCAGGTGTCCGTGAGGGGAACCCTGACGGACTCTGAGTCCCTCAGGGTTCCCCTCACGGAACGCCGACCCGCTAGCCCAATTCGCCGGTGATGTACCGAAGGTCGCCCATGCGCAGATCGTCGTCCTGAAGCGGCGGCAGACCGTTGGCCGCGAGCAGCTCCCGGACGGTGCTTCCCCGTACCGTCCAGCCGAGCCCGGTCAGGTAGGGAGCCGCTTCGTTGCGCTCGCCGAAGTAGCGCAGCCTCGTCATGTCGGTGTCGAACCCCTCGCCGCGCCATTGCTCGGAGATGCGGTCGAGGCGTTCCTTCGTCTTGTCCTCGTCGCCGGGACGCGGGTTGGGCCGGTTCTCGGTGGCGACCCGGCTGCCCGGCGCGCTGAGTTCGGTGATGGTGTCCAGCAAGCGATCTTGGGCTTCGGGCGGCAGATATCCCAGCAGGCCTTCGGCGCTCCACGCGGTCGGCCGGGCCGGGTCGAAACCGGCGGCGCGCAGTGCGGCGGGCCAGTCTTCGCGCAGGTCGACGGCGACCGCTCGCCGGTCGGCAGTGGGCTCGGCGCCCAACTCGGCCAGGGTGCGGGCCTTGAACTCGACCACTGGCTCCTGGTCGATCTCGTACACCACGGTCCCGTCCGGCCAGGGCAGCCGGTAGGAGCGGGAATCCAATCCGGACGCCAGGATCACGGCCTGGGCGAGGCCCGCGTCAGCCGCGCCGAGGAAGAACTCGTCGTAGAACTTGCCGCGGATCTTGGCCGCGTCGATCCAGATCTGCCCGACCAGCGTGCCGGAGGCAGACTCGCCGGACGCCAGCTTGGCGAGCAGGTCGACGCCGACTGCCTGGACGAGCGGTTCGGCGAACCGGTCCGAGAACAGTGTGCCGTCCTCGCGGGTCGCGATCGCCCGGGCGGCCGCGGCCATGGTCGCGGTCGCGCCGACGCTGGACGCCAGGTCCCAGGTGTCTCCGTCGTGCCGGGCAGAAGTCATTGAGCCGCCTTGCCTTTCGCCGGGTGTCGAGACCGCAACCTACTCCGATCCCGACACCGTGTCGCACAGTTCGCCGGGTTTCTTCCGTCGCCGCGTCGGAGCGCCCGGCCCGGCGTGCTGCGTAGCGTGCCGGGCATGACGGCTGCCGCGCGGTTGCTGGAAACCTTGGCGCAGTGGGGGGTCGAGCACGTCTTCTGCTGCCCCGGCACCAGCGAGATACCAGTGCTCGAAGCTCTTGCCACCCGACGAGGCGGACCCGAGTTCGTGCTGACCACGCACGAGGCGATCTCGGTGTCCATGGCCGACGGCTACGCGCGCGCCTCCGGACGGATCGGCGTGGCCTACCTGCACACGAACGTCGGGGTCGCGAACGGCCTGGCGCATCTGTACGCGGCCCAGGTCGCGCGCAGCAGCGTCGCGATTCTCGCTGGCATCAAAGGGACGGCGACCCTCCCGCACCGCGCGTTGACGACCTCGCCGCGCTTGCTCGAGACGGCCGCGCCGTACGTGGGCCATGCCTGGCAGAACCTCCGCGCGGAGGACCTGCTGGAAGATCTCAGCCGGACGCTGTGGCACACCACGATCGTTCCGGAACAACCGGCGATTCTCACGATCCCGCAAGACCATCTGACGGCCGAACCCGGCGTCGCGCCTCCGGTCCGCCGGGGTGCGCGGCAAGGCCCGGCCGCGGAAGCGGTTCGACACTCGAGCGCGCTGCTCGACGCGGCACGGCGGCCGGTGATCGTCGCGGGATCGGACGTTGCCCGGCGGCGGGCCGAGGCAGACCTGGCGCGGTTGGCCGAGCGGCTTGGCGCGCCGGTGTTCGTGGAGTCCCGGAGAGACCTCGAACGGTGGTCGTTCCCTACGTATCATCCGCACTACGCCGGATTGTTCGAGCCCCGCGCGCCGCTGCTGGCGGAGGCCGACCTGCTGGTGCTGGCGGGCATGCCGACGCCGCTGGAGTTCTCGGCCGAGGTCGCGGCGCTGCCGCCCGGCGTCCCGATCCTGCATGTCTCCGAAGACGCCGCCGAGCCTGGTCGCCGCTACGTGCCAGCCGGGGCGGTTGTCGGCGACACCGCTGCGGTGCTGCGCGGACTGGCCGAAGGGATCCGCGCGCCTTCTCGGGACGAATGGCTTGCCCGGGTGCGGAAGGACAGCGAAGCCCGGCGAGCCCGTTGGGAGGCCGAAGTTCCGTGGGACGGGGAATTCAGCGCCGCGCTGGCGATGCGCACCCTCGCGGACGTCATCGGCGGGGAACGGCTGCTGGTCCTCGACGCGGTGACCTCGACGCTGCCGTTGCTGCGGTTTCTCCAGCGCACGCGGGCGGATTCGCTGTTCGCCACCGCGAGCGGTTCGCTCGGCTGGGGAATGGGTGCGGCGGCGGGCGTGGCGATGGCGCGGCGCGAGCGTGTGCTCGCGGTGGTCGGCGACGGCGTCGTCCAATTCGGCGTGCCCGCGTTCTGGACCGTCGTGCGGTACCGGCTGCCGGTGACGTATCTCGTGGTGAACAACGGGAAGTACCAAGCCGTGGTCGCCGGTCTGAAGAAAAGCGGAGGCGACCGAGCGGAGTATCCGCTCACCGACATCAGCGGCGTTGAGATATCCGCATTGGCGCAGGCGTTCGGCATCAAGGCGACGACGGTCGACGACGTTGACGGGCTGCGGGCCGCACTCGCCGAGGACCCGGAGGACGGCCCGCGGCTGATCGAGGTCCGTGTGAACGACCGGCTGTGGCAGTGATTCCGACACCGTGTCCAGTCGCCGGCGCGGGATTTGCGTCGCCGAGGCGATGAAGCGAGGGCTCGCGCCGACCTAGCATCGCGGCGATCTCCGCACCCGCACCAGGATTGGCAGGCGACGCACATGGCCCGGTGGGATATCCGCGAGGCAGACGGGCAGATCTACTCCGGCGGTTGGCGCGCTGGAGGGGGAGGGACGCAACCGGTTGTCTCGCCGGGCGACGGCGGGAAAGTCGGCCTCGCGGGGATCGCCGACCAGCACGACGTCGAGCGAGCTGGAGCACGAGCCGCGAAGGCACAGGCCGAGTGGAGCGGAGCGTCGTACCGCCTGCGGGCCGACGTCCTTACCCGCGCCGCGGAAGCGTTGCGCGACATCCGCGCCGACGTCGAGGACGTGCTTGTGCGCGAAAGCGGCTCGCTGCCTGCCAAAGCCAAGCACGAGGTCGACAAAGCGATCGACGAACTGATCGCCGCGGCCGGGCTGGTCACGATGTCGCAGGGCGATCTCCTGCCCGTGGAAGACCCGACGACGCTGGGTTTGGCCCGGCGGATCCCTGTCGGCGTCGTTGGAGTGATCGCGCCCTGGAACGCGCCGTTGATGCTCGCCATGCGCTCGGTCGCCCCGGCAATCGCGCTGGGCAACGCGGTGCTGGTCAAGCCGGACGTGAAGACTGCTTTCTCCGGCGGCGCGGTGCTCGCGCGCATCTTCGAACAAGCCGGTTTGCCGGACGGCGTACTGCACGTGCTGCCCGGTGGCGCGGCGACCGGCGAGGCTGTCGTGCGTTCGCCGCACACGAACGCGATCTCGTTCACCGGCTCGTCCGCCGCGGGCCGCCGGGTCGGCGAGATCGCGGGCGGCCTGCTCAAGCGGGTGGTGCTCGAACTCGGCGGCAACAACGCGTTCATCGTGCTGGCGGACGCCGACCTCGACCGCGCCGTCGCCGGTGGCGTCGGCGGGACTTTCCGGCACCAAGGCCAGATCTGCATGGCCACCGGACGGCATCTCGTCCACGAAAGCATCGCCGACGAGTACGTCGAACGGCTCAAAGCAGCGGCGGGGAAACTGCGGCTCGGCGACCCGAAGGCACCCGGGACGACCCTCGGCCCGCTGATCACGACCGCGCAGGCCGAGCGGGTGCACGGCATCGTCGAGGCCGCGGTCGCCGGGGGAGCGCGGGTCGTGCACGGGGCCACGCACGACGGCGCGTTCTATCAACCGACCGTGCTGGACGGCGTAACCGCTGACAACGCGGCTTTCCGCAGTGAGATCTTCGGCCCGGTCGCGCCGGTCACCCGCTTCTCGACCGAAGAAGAAGCGCTCGAACTCGCCAACGCGACCGAATACGGCCTGTCCGCGGCGATCCACAGCCGCGACGTCGCGCGCGCCCTCGGCTTCGCTTCTCGGTTGCGTGCCGGGATGGTCGCGCTCAACGGCCAGACCATCTACGACGCCGCACACATCCCGATGGGCGGCCTCGGCGCGTCCGGCAACGGCGGACGGCACGGCGGGCACTGGAACCTGGACGAGTTCACCTACTGGCAATGGGTGACGGTGCCGACGATCCAGCGCTGAGCGTTTCCGACACCGCGTCGGACTTTCCTACACGGTGTCGGACGCCCGCGGCGGAGATTCCCGCAGCGGACCGATTCCGCGGCGCCGCGATTTCCGTAGCTTCGAATCGTCGCCCGGTGCGGGCCCGTCACAGACAAAGGAGTCGGAGTACATGGACATTTCCGGTGCCACCGGGGCGCTGACCGGCGAGCAGTACAAAAAGAGCCTCAACGACGGCCGCGAGGTTTGGCTCGACGGGAAGCGCATCGAGAATGTCGCGGAGCACCCGGCGCTGAAGCCGACCGTCGACGAGTTCGCCCGCCTGCTCGACCTGCGGTTCGCCACCCCCGAGGGGCGGGCGGCGACCCTGTTCAAGTCCGAGGAGACGGGCAACGAGGTCAGTTACGCGTTTTCGCTGCCGAAGACCCCGGAGGAATTGCGCGCCAAATTCGCCGCGTCGGAATGGTGGATGCGGGAAAGCCTGGGGCAGCTCGGCCGTTCGCCCGACTTCATGTCGAATGTCGCGGCGGGTCTCGCCGATTACGCCGACGAACTCGACCAGAACCGCGAAGGTTTCGGCCAGAACGCCCGGGACTACCGCCGGTTCGCCATGGAAAACGACCTCGTCCTGACGCACGCCCTCGGCGACCCGCAGATCGACCGCAGCGCCAGCCCGCTCGACGACCCGGACCTCGCCCTGCGCGTGGTCGAGGAGCGCGAGGACGGCGTGATCCTGCGTGGTGCCAAGCAACTCGCCACGCTCGCGCCGTTCTCCCACGAAGTGCTGGTGTACCTCAACGGCGTCACCGCCGCGCGCGGTGCGGAAGACTTCGTCATCTGGTTCGCGCTGCCGATGAGCACGCCGGGCCTGAAGATCCTGCTGCGCGAACCGCTCGGCGCGCCGGAGAGCGGCCATTCGCACCCGCTCGGCAACCGGTACGACGAGCAGGACGCGATGCTGTTCTTCGACGACGTTTTCCTGCCGCGCGAACGCATCTTTCTGCTCGGCGACTCCCTGCGCGCGCTCAAGGGCCTCGGCCGGATCAACGTCTGGAGCCTGCAGAGCACGCACATCCGCTTCCTCGCCCGGATGAAGTTCTTCACCTCCGTCGCGAAGAAGCTCGCGCACTCCATCGGCGTCGACACTTTCCGCGGCATCCAGGAAGAGCTGGGCGAGCTCATTTCGTATGTCCAGACGCTCGAACTGGCGATCAAGGGCGCCGAGGCCGACGCCGTCGTGACGCCGGGCGGGCACCTCGCCCCGAGCAATACCAACGGCGTCGGCTTCTGGTCGGCGGACATCTCAGCGCGGATGGTGCAGATCTTGCGCCAGGTCGCCGCGTCCGGCCTCATCATGCAGCCGACCGAAGCCGACCTCGCGAACCCGGAGCTGCGTCCGTTCCTGGACCTCTACATGCGCGGCCACGACATCGGAGCGGCGGAGAAGGCACGGCTGTTCCGGCTCGGCTGGGAGCTCGCCGGCTCGAGTTTCGGGATGCGCCAGGAACTTTACGAGTACCTGCACCGCGGCGACCCCGGCGCGGGCCGCACCCGGCTGCTGCGCTTCTACGACACGTCGGCGACGGACGCGCGCGTCGACGAACTCATCAGCAAGCCGCTCGGCTGAGACCGCAAGGAGCATCCCGTGATCATCGACGTCCACGGCCACATGTCCGCGCCGGACGCCTACTACGCCTGGAAAGCCTCGCTGCTGTCGCACCGCGGCGCGCACGGCGGCAAACCGCCCGCCATCAGCGACGACGCGCTCGCCGCCGCGTATCACCACCCGCACCCGAGCTTCGGCGACATCTCGCATCTGGCGCACCTCGACGGCGCCGGGATCGACCTGCAGATGATCTCGCCGCGCCCGTTCCAGATGATGCACAGCGAACGGCCGGCCAAGCTCGTGCAGTGGTTCACCGAGGAGACCAACAACCTCATCCACCGCGCGACCGAACTGTTCCCCGGCCGGTTCAAGGGCGTCGCCGGACTCCCGCAGAGCCCGGACCTGACGCCCCGCGACTGGACCGCTGAGCTGCGCCGCACGGTGACCGAACTCGGCTTCGTCGGCGCGATGCTCAACACCGATCCGTACGAGGGCACGGAAACCCCGCTCGCGCTCGGCGACCGGTACTGGTACCCGGTGTACGAGGTGCTGTGCGAACTCGACGTGCCGGTGCTGCTGCACGCCGCCGGGTGCAAACCGCCCGCGCGCGAGCCGTACAGCCTGCACTTCATCCAGGAAGAAACCATCGCGGTGTGGAGTCTCGTGAACTCCAGCGTGCTGAAGGACTTCCCGGACCTCAAGGTGATCGTCTCGCACGGCGGCGGCGCGATTCCGTACCAGGTGGGCCGTTTCCTGCCGTCGGTGGTGCGCACCGGAGTGTCCTATCTGGACAAACTGCGCCGGCTGCACTTCGACTCCTGCCTGTACACCCAGGACAGTCTAGAGCTGCTGATGAAGGTCGTCGGCACCGACCGGGTGCTGTTCGGCTCGGAGAAACCCGGCACCGGCTCGCAGATCGACCCGGACACCGGCCGCTGGTTCGACGACATCCACCTGCTCATCGACGACATCGCCTGGCTCGGCGAGAAGGAACGCGCCGACGTCCTCGAGAACAACGCCCGCGCGCTCTTCCAGCTCTGAGGGGGAAGGTCATGACCGAGATCGTCGCCGGGTTCGGCACCTCGCACGGACCGCAGCTGAAGGCGCCACCGCCGCACGCCTGGGATACCCGGGGCACGGCGGACCGCGCTAGCAAGGGGCTGAAGTTCCGCGGCGAGACGTACAGCTACGAGGAACTCCGCGAGCTGCGTGAAGACTTCACCGCGGAGATCACGCCCGAGGTGATGGCACGTCGCTGGGAAAGCTGTCAGCGGTCGATGGACCGGCTCGCGGACTTCATCCGCACCCAGGACGTCGACGTCCTCGTGATCGTTTCCAGCGATCACAAGGAAACCTACGGCGACGAATGGCTCGCCCCGTTCTCGGTGTTCTGGGGCGACGAGGTCGCGCACGTGCCCTTCACCCAGGCGCAGCTCGACGCGATGGCTCCCGGCCTGGCCGAGGCCGCGACCGGCGACGTCCCGGACCGCACGATCATGCGGCCGACCCACCGCGCGCTCGGCAAGCACATCATCCAGTCCACGCAGGCCGAGGATTTCGACACCGGGGCCACCGAGGTCATCCCGGCCGGGCGGTACGAGAACCACACCATTCCGCACGGCTTCGGCTTCATCTACCAGCGGTTCCTCGGCCAGGAATCGACGCTGCCGATGGTGCCGATCTTCATCAACACCTTCTGGGAGCCGAATCCGCCGGGAGCCAAGCGCTGCTACGACTTCGGGCGCGCGGTCGGGCGGGCGATCCGGTCGTTCCCCGGCGACCTGCGGGTCGGCGTCGTCGCTTCGGGCGGGCTCAGCCACTTCGTGATCGACGAGAAGCTCGACCAGGAGTTCATCCAGGCCCTGCGCGACCACGACGCTAGCTACCTGTCGAGCGTCCCGGCCGCCGAGATGCGGTCCGGTGCCTCCGAGCTGCGCAACTGGATCGCGGTCGCCGGAATCGCTGACGAAGCCGGTCTCGCCGTGACCAGTGTCGACTACGAGCCCTGCTATCGCACTGAAGCCGGCACCGGCAACGCGATGGGTTTCCTTACCTGGGAACGGAAGTGACCATGTCTCCCGAAGAGATCATCACCGCACTGCGCGGCCTCGACAGCTGCGCGGTTTCCGACGCGCTCGATACGCTGGGCTTGCCCGGCGCGGTTACCGCACTGAAGCCGATGTGGCCCACGGGCACCGTCCTGGCCGGTCGCGTGCGCACGGTCACGGCCGCTCCCAAAGCGACCGCTGGACCGGCGACGCACATCGCCACCCCGCTGGTCGCGATCACCGAACCGGACGACGTCGTGGTGATCGACAACCACGGCCGCACGGACGTCTCCTGCTGGGGTGGCCTGCTCGCCGAGGCCGCGGTCCGGCGCGGCGTGGCTGGCGTGATCGTGGACGGAGCCTGCCGCGACGTCCAGGAGAGCGAGGCGCTGAAGCTCCCGGTGTTCGCCCGCACGGCAGTTCCGGTCAGCGCGCGCGGCCGCATCGTGCAGGCCGCGATGGACGAGCGCATCCAGATCGCTGGTATCTCCGTTGCCCCGCAAGACTTTGTGCTCGCGGATGTCAATGGCGTCGTCTTCGTCTCCGCCGGAGATGCCGACCGCGTCATCGGCCTCGCGAAGCGGATCGCCGAGCGTGAAGCCCGGATGGCGGAGGCCGTCCGGTCCGGCCGTGACGTGCAAGAGGTCATGCACGATTCCCAATTCCCCTCAGTCACTGTGGAGCAGCGCTGATGTCTCTCCTCGACCGGTTCGCCGGGCTCGGCACCGCGACGGTCTCCGACGCCCTCGACAAGCTCAAGCGCCCCGGCAGCCTGCTCGGCCTCGCCCCGCTCGCGGACGGACAGCGCATGATCGGCCGCGCGTTCACCGTGCGGTATGTCAGCGCGCAGGTCCCGGCTGGCACGGTCGGCGACTTCATCGACCAGGTCGAGCCTGGTCAGGTGATCGTGCTCGACAACGACGGCCGCCTCGACTGCACGGTCTGGGGCGACATCCTGACCGCGGTAGCGCACCAGCGTGGCATCTCCGGCACGGTCATTGAGGGTGTCTGCCGCGACACGCATCGCGCGCTTTCCATCGGCTATCCGATCTACAGCCGCGGCCGCTTCATGCGCACCGGCAAGGACCGGGTCGAGGTGGCCGAGGAGCGCGGACCGGTGACGATCGGCGGCGTGACCATCCGCCACGGGGACATCCTGCTCGGCGACTCGGACGGCGCGGTCGCGATTCCGCGCGACTGTGAGGACGACGTACTGGAGGTCGCCGAGATGATCCAGACGCGCGAAGAAGCGATCCTCGCCGCTGCTCTCGGCGGCGCGACGATCGCCGAAGCCCGCGCGAAGTACGGCTACCACGATCTGCAGCGGGCGGACGCATGACCACGTTGGCCGAAGACACCAAGGAACTGCTGACGCTCGGCACGGCCACGCTGTACGAGGCGTCCGGTCTCGACTGCTTCCTGGACGCCGCGTTCCGGCCAGCCTGGGACGGCGCGCAGATCGTCGGCCGCGCGATGCCGGTGTCCGCGCAGATCGGGGACAATCTGGCGCTGCACCACGGGATCGAGGCTGCTGGCCCCGGCGACGTTCTTGTGGTTGACGCAGGTGGCGCGCCGTTCGGGTACTGGGGTGAGGTGATGGCGGTCGCGGCGCAAGCGCGCGGCATCCTCGGCCTGGTCATCGACGGCGGCGTCCGCGACACTCAGCAGCTCGCGTCGCTCGGGTTCCCGGCGTTCAGCACGGCGATCTCGATCCGCGGCACGATCAAGAACTGGCCGGGAACGGTGGGCCGCCCGATCACGTTGCGCGGCAGGGTGGTTCACCGCGGTGACATCGTCGTGGCCGATCGGGACGGGATCGTCGTGTTCCCGGCGGACGAGTACGACCGTGTCTTGGCCGCGTCCCGGGCCCGCGCGGAGAAGGAAGAGTCCTATCTGGACCGTCTGCGCGCCGGTGAGACCACTTTGGACGTCTACGACTTCCGCCATCTCGGCGGTCCGGACGGAGCGAGGTGACCACGATGACCTCCGACCAGCAGCGGATCGACAGCTTCCGCCAGGCAGCCGGACGATTCGCTTCAGGTGTCACAGTAGTGACTACCGCGCTCGACGGGCACCTTTACGGAATCACCGCGACCTCGTTCGTTTCCCTTTCGCTGAACCCGCTTTTGGTGACGGTGTCGATCAATTCGCACAGCCCGATCCTCGAAGAGATCCGCGCGAGCGGGGTCTTCGCGATCAACGTGCTCGGCCGCCATCAGCAGGAGGTTTCCGCGTGCTTCGCCCGCCGTGGGCGCGGCCGGAGCAAAGAGCGGTTCGACGAGGTCGAGACGCACACCGAGGCTACCGGTGCCCCGGTGGTCACCGGCGCGTTGAGCTGGTTCGACTGCACCGTGCACACGATGCTCGGCGGCGGCGACCACATCATCCTCGTCGGCGAAGTCGTGTCGGCGGGCGGCGGGACCGGGCAGCCGTTGCTGTACTGGTCCGGCGAATATCGCGAACTCAACACAGCGGAAGAAGCCGAGGCGGACATCGGCCGGATCGCCGATTCACTTTCGATTCAGCTGCATTTGCACGGCATGCGAACCGAACAACTCCTGGAAGCGCAGCACGCGGTCGAACCCGCCGCAGCCGCGCTCGCCGCACGTGCTGCCGCCGACGACCAGGTCGCGCAATTGCGTGCGCTGGTCGAGGAGTCGGAGAAGCACGTCCACGACGCCAGCCGGTACAACCCGTTGTCGCTGGAATTCCATGCCCGGCTTGGTTTGCTCAGCGGAAACCCGGCGATCGCCGCGTCGGTCGGCGCGCTCAACCGGCCGCGGGAAAGCGTGTATGCCGTGCATACCAACGCTGAGCGGGCTTCTCGGGCCGTCGATGCGCACCGCCGCATCCTTCAGGCCATTGAGGACCGTGACGAGGATGCCGCCCGTCGGTTGATGACTGAGCACCTTGGCGTGGTGGCGCAAGGAATGCCGTGCTGAACGGAGAAACCATGGACGCAGACGTCCTCATTGTCGGGGCAGGTCCGGTCGGTCTCGTCGCCGCCCTCGACCTGAGCAGCCGCGGCGTGTCGGTGATCGTCGTCGAGGAACGGGAGTTTCTCGAACCGCCGAACGTCAAGTGCAATCACGTCGCCTCGCGCACCATGGAGAGCTTCCGTCGGCTCGGGATCGCGACTGAGGTGCGCGCCTCCGGTCTGCCGCGCGACTATCCGCAGGACGTCGCGTTCCGGACCTCGCTGACCGGACGGGAACTGTCGCGCATCCCGATCCCGGCGAGCGGCGACCGGTACACCTCGCGCGTCGGCCCCGACACGAGCTGGGCGACGCCGGAACCGCCGCACCGGATCAACCAGACTTTCCTGGAACCGATCCTCGCCCGGAACGCCGCCGCCGCGCCCGGCGTGACCCTGCTCAACCGCACCCGGTTCCATTCGGTCGAGCAGGACGCTTCGTCGGTGTCGGCAGTAGTGTCCGACGACTCGGGTGAACGGACTCTGCGCGCTCGGTACTTCATCGGCGCGGACGGCGGCCGTTCGGCGGCGCGCAAGCAGATCGGCGCGAAGCTCAGCGGCGATCCGGTGCTCCAGCACGTGCAGTCCACCTGCATCCGCGCGCCGAAGCTGTACTCGCTGATGTCCGCCGACGAACCGCGGGCGTGGGGTTACTACACGTTCAACGCCCGCCGCGTCGGCCACGTGTACGCGATCGACGGCCGCGAAACCTTCCTCGTGCACACGTACCTTTCCTCGGCGGAGGAGGTCGTCGACCGGGACGCGGCAATTCGCGCGATTCTGGGCGTGGACGAGGCGTTCGAGTACGACGTCGTGTCCAAAGAGGACTGGATCGCGCGCCGGCTGCTCGCCGACCGGTTCCGCGACCGGCGGGTGTTCCTGGCCGGAGACGCTTCGCACCTGTGGGTGCCATTCGCCGGATTCGGGATGAACGCGGGCATCGCGGACGTGCTCAACCTGACCTGGCTGCTCGGCGCGCATCTCGGCGGCTGGGCCGAGGAAGGGATCCTGGACGCCTACGAAGCCGAGCGGCGGCCGATCACCGAACAGGTGTCGCACTTCGCGATGAACCACCAGCGGAAACTCGCGCGGCCGGGACTTCCCGCCGCCTTGGAAGACGAGACTCCGGAGGGCGAAGCCGCGCGTGTGTCGTTCGGTGCCGCTGTGCGGGAGCTGAATGAGCCGCAGTTCGCCGCCGCTGGTTTGAATTACGGCTATGCGTACCATGATTCCCCGATCATCGCCTACGACGGCGAGGAAGCGCCCGGTTACACGATGGGCAGCTACACACCGTCCACTGTGCCCGGTTGCCGTGCCCCGCATTTCACGCTGGCGGACGGATCCTCGCTGTACGAACATTTCTCACCCGGTTACACCGCAATAGCCGGGCGCGGTGTAGATACCTCAGCGCTGTCCGTTGAAGCGGCAGGCCGAGGAGTCCCATTCGCCGTGGTTGAAGTCGACGCGCTGCCGGATGAATATCTTTGCCCGATCACGCTGGTGCGGCAGGACCAGACGGTGGTCTGGCGAGGTGCTCCGCCCGACCGGGCGGCCGCGGCCGAGTTGTGGGAAAAGCTTCGCGGCGCTTGACCCTCCGGCCCACCGCGAAGGCCTCCTCGGGGAAATCCCTCGAGGAGGCCTTCGCTGGTTTCAGCGGCGGATGATTTTGCTGGCCGCCATGGCTTTCAGGCCTTCGACGCCGAACTCCAGCCCGTATCCGGACGATTTGGTCCCGCCAAAGGGAATCGCCGGATCGACGCCGCCGTGCTGGTTGATCCACACGGTGCCCGCCTCCATCCGCTGCGCCACCGCGTCGGTTTCGTCAGCGTCGGGGCCCCACACCGAAGCTCCCAGCCCCTGATCAGTGCCGTTGGCCCGACGTACGGCGTCGTCCACAGTGGAGTACCGGAGCACCGGCAGCACCGGACCGAACTGCTCCTCGTCCACTACCGCGGCGCCGTCCTCGACGTCCGCGATGATCGTCGGCCGGTAGAACAGCGGCCCCAGTTCCGCGGCAGGCAGGCCGCCGGTGACGATCCGGGCCCCGCGCGCCCGGGCTTCTTCCACCAGCCGGGAAACGATCTCGAACTGCGCGGGATTCTGCACCGGCCCGAGCCGGTTCGCCTTGTCCTGTCCTGGCCCCATCGGCGCCTTTTCGGCGCGTTCGGCCAGTGCGGAGACGACGTCGTCGTAGATCGTCTCGTGCACATAGAGCCGTTTGAGCGCGGCGCACACCTGGCCGGTGTTCATGAAAGCCGCCCAGAACAGCTTGTCCGCGACCGCGTCGACGTCCGTGCCGGGAAGCACGATCGCGGCGTCGTTCCCGCCCAGCTCCAGGGTGAGCCGCGCGAGGTTGCCCGCCGAGCTTTCGACGATCCGGCGTCCGGTCGCGGTCGAGCCGGTGAACACGATCTTGGCGATCCGCGGATGCGCGGCCAGCGCGGCGCCGACCTCGCGATCCCCGGAGACCGCGGTCAGCACGTCCGCGGGGAGGTGGCGGCGGAAGATCTCCGCGAGCGCGAGCACGCTCAGCGGCGTGTTCTCGGAAGGCTTGAGCACCACCGTGTTTCCCATGCGCAACGCCGGCGCGACGTGCCACACCGCGATCATCACCGGGAAGTTCCACGGGCCGATCGACGCGACGACGCCGAGGGGAACGTAGTGCTGTTCCGCTCCGTCCGGCAGGGTCTGCGGTTCGAGCACCGTGTCCGCGGCGGACCGGAGCCAGTACGCGGCACCGTGCGCCTCGCCAGCGCCGCCGGCTTTGCCTTGCTCAGCAGTGATGATCTCGCCGAGTTCTTCGGCGTGCGCGTCGATGTCGTCGGCGATGGCGTGCAGGATTCGTGAACGTTCAGCGTGCCCCAGCGCGGCCCATGCCGGCTGAGCCGTCGCGGCAGCGGCGATCGCGGCGTTCAGCTGGTCGACCGTGTGCACCGGTGCGTGGCCGACGACTTCCCGGGTCGCGGCGTCGAGGATCGGCCGCCCGCGGTCGTCGGCGACCGAGACGGTGGTCAGCAGTGCGTTCATGCGGGACCCTTCCGTAAAAGTTCACATTGAATATAGTCAATTGGGGGCGATGGGGCTAGCGAAGACCGGCGAGCGTCGCGATCCGCAGGCCGGTGTGGAGTTCCCGGCGTACTTTCCCGTCGGCGAGATCGACGTCGGCGACCGCGCGCACGCGATCCAGCCGGTAGTAGAGGGTGCTGCGGTGGACGTGCAGGGTCAGTGCGGTGCGCTGGGCGTCGCAGCCGCAGTCGAGGTAGGTCTCGAGGGTCTGTGCGAGATCCGGTCCGGACTGCGCGTCGAGCAACCGTCGTACGGCATCGGGGAGATCCGCGATGTCGACGTCCTCTAGCGGGAGTTGCAGCAGCAGCCGGTCCAATCCCAGCTCCGACCAGTGGGTCACGCAGCCGGTGTCGCCGCCGCGCAAGGCGATCCGGGCTTCCCGCAGCGAGCGGTGCACTCCGGACAGCGGCGCGTGCGCTCCGCCGGCCCCGGCGTGCAGGCCGGAAAAGGCAGGCTGGGCAAGGAGAGCCGACAGTCGCTCGGTGTCGATCTCGTACGGCACCAGCAAGATCGCTTCGCTGCCGAGCACCGCGCCGACCGCCTTCAGGGTCGGGAAGACGGGAATGCTCGACAACGCGCGGTCCAGCACGAGCCGGAGCGTTGCCGAGCTGGGCTCGGCTCGGGGCGGGGTCGCGATCGAGATCACCGTGTAGTGCGGGACGGGGGAGAGCAGGCCGCTCGCGAGCAGCTCGTCGGCGGCCCGGACGCGCTGGTCGTCGTTGCCTTCGAGGAGCGCGGCGAGCAGACGTCGCGCGCGGTCCTCGTCCTCTCGGTTGCCGAGCGCCATGGCGGCCAGCAGCAAGCCGATCTGTGCGCGGCGGTCGCGCAACTCGTCGTCGTCCTCGTAGGCGGAGTCGTCGTCCTCGGGGATCGTCGAGGACAGGTAGCCGACGAGCCGCCCCTCGTGCCGGACCGGCGCGACCAGCCGGGACTGCCCGCCGTCGAGCGGCGGAATCCGGACCGGGTCCGGTGCCTGGCCGACCCGGTACTCCCGGATGGACTCGCGGGCGCGCGAAGATCCTTTGTGGGACAGGATGATCGCCAGCCGGGCGTGGTCGACGTCCTGGTCGTGCACGCTGAACGCGATCACCGTGAAGTCGACGTCGAACACGATGATCGGCCTGCCGAGCCGGTCCGCGTAGGCCTGCACCTGTCCTTCGAGAGTCATGCTCGCCTCTTCCGTTGCCAGCTGCCCGAGATTTGATCTATATTCATTATAGACATTTGACGAGAGGGATCCGCATGGCACAGATGACAGGCGGTGACGCGCTCGCCAGGGCGCTCATCAGCGAGGGCGTCGACACGGTCTTCGGCATTCCCGGAGTCCAGCTGGACGGGCTCACTGACGGCATGTACCGCAAGCGCGACGAGCTGGAGCTCGTGGTTCCGCGGCACGAGCAGGCGACCAGTTACATGGCGGACGGCTATTACCGCGCTTCCGGACGGCCGGGTGTGGCGATGGTGGTGCCGGGGCCCGGTGTGCTGAACGCTGGGGCTGGGATGGCGACGGCGTATGCCTGCTCGTCGCAGGTGATGCTGCTGGCGGGGACGATTCCTTCGCCGCTGGTCGGGTCTGGGCTTGGGGCGCTGCATGAGATTCCTCGGCAGACTGACACGGTTCAGGGCCTGACCAAGTGGTCTGCCCGGCCTAAGCGGGTTGAGGAAATTCCGGATCTCGTGCACGAGGGATTCCGGCAGATGCGGACTGGGCGACCGCGTCCGGTTGCGCTGGAGCTGGGGCCGGATTTGCTTCACGCGGTTGCGGATCTTAAGCCGGGGGAGCCGTTTGGGGTTCGGGAGCCGGAGGCGCCGGAGCGGGATGTCGCTGAGCTTGCCCGGTTGCTGGGGGCTGCCGAGCGGCCGGTGATTCATGCTGGCGGCGGGATGCGGGATCCTCGGGCGTTCAAGCTGTTGGCTCGGCTTGCTGAGTTGCTGGACGCGCCGGTGGTGATGAGCGAGAACGGGCGCGGGGCGATTGACGCTCGGGATCCGCATGCGTTGCCCGCGTTCGCCCTGTGGGAGCTGCGGTCTACGGCGGATCTGGTGGTTTCGTTCGGGAGCCGGTTCCTGACGCCGTTCGGGCAGCAGCTGAATATTGGTGACGCCAGGCTTGCGTTGGTCAATATCGATGCGGCTGATCTTCGTCCGCCTCGACGGCCGGATCTTGCGGTTAATGCTGATGCGGTGGCGGTGTTGGAGGCGTTGGTCGAACGGCTCTCGCCTCGTGCTTCCTGGGGGGTTGAGCTGGTTCGGCTTCGGGAGGATTGCGGAGTCCGGATCCGGAAGCAGGCCGGGCCGCAGATGGAGTTCGTCGACGCGATTCGTGCCGCGTTGCCGGAGGACGGGGTTTATGTCAACGAGTTGACGCAGATCGGGTACGTCTCGACGTACGGTTTTCCCGTGCAGGCGCCGCGGTCTTATGTGTGGCCGGGTTATCAGGGGACGCTTGGCTACGCGATGCCGACCGCGCTCGGTGCCGCGGTGGGAGCGGGTGGACGTCCGGTAGTCGCGGTGACTGGCGACGGTGGGATCGGCTGGTCTCTGCAGGAGTTCGCTACGGCTAAGAAGTACGGGATTCCGTTGGTGACCGTGTTGTTCGAGGACTCGCGGTTTGGGAATGTGTGGCGGATTCAGCGGGATACCTATGGTGGTCGGTTCATTGGGTCGGATCTGACTAATCCTGATTTCGAGCTGCTTACTCGGGCGTTCGGGTTGGATTTTGCGCTTGCTGAGGATGCTGCTGCGGTTGAGAAGCATGTTTCCGCGGCTATTGCGGCTCGGCGTCCGGCTGTAGTGAAGGTGCCGGTGGATGTGTTTCCTTCGCCTTGGCCGTTGATTCACGAGAAGCACTGATCGCTGTCGGCTCGTCGCCTGGCGGCGACATTGCGTTCGGGGTGGGGGCCACCACCCCGAAGTTTGATTGTGCTGACGGTTCGGGGGTGCTTGTCAAGGCGGGAAAGATGCCTTGACAAGCACCCCCGAACCGCAGAGAAGGCTTCGTATCGGGGTTGGGGGTGGGGTGGGTGCTTTGCTGGGTGGGTGCGTTGGCTGCGGTTCGCGGTGGGGCGGGGCTTGCGCCCCAATGTGGCATTGGGTGCATGTGACGCACCGAATGCCACATTGGGTGCGTGGGATGCACCGAATGTGGCGTTGGGTGCATGTGACGCACCGAATACCGCGTTGGGTGCGTGGGATGCACCGAATGTGGCGTTGGGTGCATGTGACGCACCGAATACCGCGTTGGGTGCGTGGGATGCACCGAATGTGGCGTTGGGGCGCATCGAGGCGGCGAGCGAACGAGCGGACGAGCGGACGAGCGGACGAACGGGTGGGCAAGCGGGTGGGCAAGCGGGTAGGGCAAGCGGGTAGGGCAAGCGGGTGGGCAAGCGGGTGGGGGTGGGCTGTGAAGGGCTCCTTGAGGGAATCTGATTCCGTGAAGGGGCCCCTCACAGGCGGCGGTGGGTCGTGAGGGGAACCCTGCGGGAATCAGAGTCCCTCAGGGTTCCCCTCACGGACGGCGGACGTGGCTGAGCGCGAGTGCTGCCAGGGCAGCGGCCTGGTCGCCGAGGACACTGTCGTCGAAGACCGCGCGTGGGGAATGGTTCATCTCCGCCGCATCTGGGTCGATCCCGTCCGGGGTGGTGCCCAGGAAAATGAACGCGCCGGGGACCTCGTTCAGCACCGCGGAAAAGCTCTCCGAAGCCATCACCGGGTGCTCCAGCGGGACAACCCGTTCCGTGCCGAACAGATCACCGAGAACGGTCAACGCATGTGCCGCTGCCTTCGGGTCGTTCGTGGTGACTGGGTAGACCGACCGGAACTCTGTCTCCGCGCGGCAACCGAACGCCGACGCGATCCCGTCTGCCAGTGACGGTAGTTCGCGGGCCAGAATGTCCACGCTTTCCGCGGACAGCGCGCGAATCGTCGCGCCGAGGGTTGCCTCGTCGGGGATGGCGTTGATGATCTCGCTCGCTTGCATTTTGGTCACCGACAGCACCACCGGATCGAACACCGGAAACCGCCGGGTCACATAGGTGTGCAGTGCCGAAATGATCTGTGCTGCAGCGGGAACCGGGTCCACTGCCTGATGGGGGCGCGAACCGTGTCCGCTTCGGCCGAGCACGCGTACGGTCAGGCTGCTCGCCCCCGCCATGACTGAACCGGGGCGGGTCGTGAATACGCCGGATTGGCCGGGGAGGACGTGGATGCCGTAAGCCGCCTCGACGTCTGAAAGCACTCCCTCCTCGATTAACCGTTGTGCGCCGCCGCCTGCTTCCTCGCCTGGTTCGAACATGAACACCACCGAGCCGGCGATCTCGTCTCGGTGGGCGCTCAAGAGCTTTGCCGCGCCGACGAGCGCGGCGGTGTGCAGGTCGTGTCCGCAGGCGTGCATCAAACCGGGAGTTTGCGAGGAGAACGGCAGTCCGGTCTCTTCCGTAACGCGCAGCGCGTCCATGTCCGCGCGCAGGAGAACCGACGGTCCAGGCCGCGCGCCGCGCAGGACTGCGACGATTGACGTGAAATCGTGCGGGCCGGACGTTGCTTCCAGGTCGAGTGAGGCCATCGCGCTCAAGACCGCTCGCTGGGTGTGGGGCAGGGCGAACCCGGCTTCGGGGCGGGCGTGGAGGGCGCGGCGGAGGGCGACCAGGTCGGACTGGAGGGCGGCGGAAGCGGCGAGGATCGAGGCGGAAACCGGCATGGGGCTCCTTAAGGGCAACGGTGCGTGCCGCGCTGGTGACCCCAGCGTCTAATGTCTACAATCAATATAGACGATGCCGGGTGTTCCAGGTTCCGGTGCGCCTCTAATCTGTCACTACGCGTGACCCGCGTCGGCGACGTCACCGGACCGAGAACTTCGGAGGATCCTTGCCGCAGATCACGAACACCGCTGCCGCCGTCCAGGTTGCTCGCGCGCTCGAGGACGAGATCGTCTCGGAGGGCTGGAGCGCTGGGCATTTCGTCGGGCGCCGTCAGGAGTTGATGGCGCGCTTCGGGGTTGCGCCGGCGACGCTGAGCGAGGCGATTCAGTTGCTGCGCGCCCGTGGCATCGTCGACGCGAAGCCTGGACCGGGCGGTGGGATCTTCGTTGCGACGCGTTCGCCGTTTACGCACCTGAGCGATCAGCTGCTGCAGTTGCGCGAGGGGAAGGCGACGGTGGAGAACTGTCTGCGCGTCCTGGACTCGCTCGACGGTTCGGTGCTGCACGACGCGGTCGAGAACGCGAGCGACGAGGACATCGCTGACATCTCAGCGTGTGCCGAGACGTTGAAGGCGGCCTGGGATTCCGCGGAGGCTCCGATGGCGATCTGGGCGCTGCACGCGCGGATCGCGCAGGTGTCGCCGAACGAGCTTTTGCGCAGTCTGTATACGAATCTGGTCGATTACATCATCGCCGCGCGGCTCGAGGGGGTCACCGCACCGACCACGCAGGAGCGGTTGCGGACGCACCTCGACTTCGCCGAGGCGGTCGTGCGGCGTGACCACAAGCTCGCGGAGTCGGCGATTTCGCGGCATCGCCGTCCCGCGGTGGCGGCCCGGCCTTCCTGATCTTCGCAAGCCGGAGAACTGATGGATGTACACGCGCTCAGAATTATGTATATTCATTACAGTTAATCGTCCGGCTTGAGGAGGATGCATGCTGCTGGAGCTCCGCAGTGTGGTCGACCGCGTGCTCGCCGCCCCCGATCGCTCGTCCCGCGGTGCGCAGCCGCCGATCCGCTTGTCACAGAACGAAATGCCGTGGGCGCCCGCTGACGTCATCGTCGCCGCGATGACCGAGGCGGCGCGGAATGCCCACCGTTACCCCGATTACCACCGCACCGCGGCACGTGCCGCCGTCGCGGAGGCGATGGGGCTGGACGCGGGGCGCATCGCGATCGACAACGGTTCCGGCACTCTGCTGCACGCGCTCGCCCGGCTCGTCTGTGAACCCGGCGTGCACGGTGTGCGCCCGGCACCGTCCTTTGAGGCGTATGCGGCGGCGCTTTCGCTCGCCGGCGCGGAGTCCACAGAGGTCGGTCTCGACGCGAACGGCGCGATGGACCTCGACGCGATGCTCGCCGCGGTCGGCCCGGAAACCCGCATTGTCTACCTCTGCAATCCCAACAACCCGACTGGCGGGTTCCGCGGGGTCGAGGATATCCGCGACTTCCTGAAAAGCGTGCCGTCGAGCGTGCTGGTTGTTGTCGACGAGGCGTACCGCGAGTTCGTGTCCGCCGAACCGCTGGACGCGACTGTCGGGTTGCTCGACGAGTTCGAGAATCTCGTGCTGCTGCGGACACTGTCCAAAGCGCACGGTTTGGCGGGAATCCGCGTCGGTTATGCCGCTGCGGCGCCGCGGATCGCGGAAGCGCTGCGCCGCACGTCCGTCGGGTTCGCGCTCAACAGCGTGGCCGAGGCGGCGGTCATCGCGGCGTTGAGCGCGGAAGGATTGGCTGTGGCGAAGGAAAGGACCGCCGTCATCGTCTCCGAGCGCGCTCGCGTCGAGGCGGCGTTGAAGGCGGCGAACGTCGCGTATGTGCCGAGCCAGGCGAATTTCCTTTTCCTGCCTGGGGACGCGGCCGATCTTCTGTCCCGTTTGGAGGCTCGCGGCGTGCTCGCCCGGCCGTTCCCGAAGGCGGGCGGGGCGCGCGTGACGATCGGGCTGCCCGAGGAAAACGACGCGGTGCTCGCCGCTCTTGTCTGATCAGCGGTTTCCTCCGACACCGTGTCGGAGGAAACCGGGAGGACTTCGGAGAGCCGCTCGATGAGCCGCCGCACCCGAGTTCTTACGCTAACCGGCAGGACGGACGGAGCGGTTCGTTCACGCGGCGGGTAACCGATCGCTCGCAGGAAGGAACGGTGCAGTGACCGAGCGCCTATTCGAGCACGACCGGCGGGCATCGATGCGCCGCTCGGTGACCGGCGGTGTGCTCAAAGCGACCCTGCTCGCCGGGCTCACGCTGATTTTCGTCTATCCGGTGGCGATGATCGTGCTCGGCGCCTTCCGCGACGGGCTGCCCTCGGACAACATGCCGTTCACCATGAGCGGCCTGCTCGCGGCGTTCGAGGCCCCGGAAACCTGGCACACGCTGTGGAACTCGATCGTGCTGGTCGTCGTGTGCGGCACGATCTCGGTGGCGGGCGGCGGGCTGTTCGCCTGGATCGCGGCCAACACCAACGTGCCCGGCCGCAAGCTGCTCACGCCGATCATGGTGATCAACCTGTTCGTCCCGCCGCTGTTCCACACCCTCGGCTGGATCATGCTCGGCAACGCGCAGAACGGCCTGCTCAACCAGTTCGGCCGGGCGCTCGGCACGCACGGGCCGCTGATCAACATCCAGGGCTGGGGCGGGCTGATCCTGCTGACGTCGCTCGGCTACATGCCGTTCGCGTACCTGCTGCTGCTCGGCGCGTTCAAGAACCGCGACCAGTCGCTCGACGAGGCCGCGGCGATCAGCGGCGCGGGAACGGTGCGGACGTTCTTCACCATCACCATCCCGTCGGTCGGCCCGGCGATCACCGGCGCGGCCCTGCTGATCGCGGTGCTGGTGTTCCAGTCGTTCGACGGACCGCAGCTGATCGGGCGCCAGGCGGGCATCTACGTCTTCTCGACGCAGATCTACCACTACGTCCGCGATGAGGCGCCAGCCGAATACACCAAGGCGTTCGCGCTGTCGCTCGTGTTGATCCTGCTGGTGCTGCTGCTGTTCCTCGCCCAGCGCTGGATGCTGCGCGGCCGCAGCTTCACCACGCTCACCGGCAAGACGTCGCGTCGCGATCCGCAGGAGCTGGGCCCGGTCCGCTGGGTGCTGTCCGCGCTGATCGTCGTGGTGGTGCTGCTGAACTTCCTGCTGCCGCTGTTCGCGATGGTGCTCGGCAGCCTCCAGCCGATCTTCGGGGTGATGAGCACCGGGCTGACGCTGGACAACTACGTCACGATGCTCACCGACCCGCAGTTCAGCTCGAGCCTGGCGCTCACCGCGTGGCTCGCGGTCATCGGCGGCTTCGGCTCGATCGCGATCGCGCTGCTCACCACCTACGTCACCGCGCGGCGCCGGGGATTTCTGCGGAGCTACACCTCGTTCGCCGTCTGGATCCCGTGGGCGCTGCCCGGCGTCGTCCTCGGTCTCGCCTACATGTTCGCCGTGCTCTACCTCCCGGCCTTCCGCGGGCTCTACGGTTCGGCGTTCCTGATGACGCTCGTGCTGGTCGTCGCGACGATCCCGGTCTCCAGCCGGATCGCCGAGGGCGCGCTGGCCCAGCTGTCGCCCGAGTTGGAGGAGGCGGGCCGGATGTCCGGCGCGAGCGCGGGCCGGGTGCTGGTGACCATCGTGCTGCGTCTGGTCATCCCGAGCTTCCTGGCCGGCTGGTTCCTCTCCGCGCTGTTCATCTCGGGCAACCTCGCCGTGCCGATGCTGCTGGCCCCGCCCGGCCTGGAACCCGTGTCGCTGACCGCGTTCCAGCAGTTCCTCACCGGCGAGATGTCCCGGGGCGCGGCGCTGTTCATGATCATCCTGATCGCCGCGTTCGTCGTGCTGGCGCTCGCCGCGGTGTCCGTCAAGCTCGGCGGCCGGATCCTCGGCCGCGACCGTTCCGCAGGTCCGCTCTCCCGTCTCACCCCCTGACCCGAGAGGAAGAACAATGAAGTTCTCCCGTACGAAACTGCGCGCACCGGCGCTGGCGCTCACCGCCGGCCTGCTCGCCGCGCTCACCGCCTGTGCGTCCGCGGGCGCGACCAAGTCGAGCACGCCGATCGAGGTCCCCGGAGCCTCCGCCTCGGCCAACAAGTACATGAACGAGCTGTACGACAAGGCTTTCTCGGCCAACCACACCCAGCTCGTGCTGTACGGGCCCGGGGTGACCGCGAACCAGGCGCTGAATGACGTGTTCACGAAGCGCTTCCCCGGGATCAAGCTGCTCCCGCAGGACCAGGCCGACGCGCAGATCCTCACCAAGCTGGACACCGAGGCGCAGAGCGGAAACCGGATCGCGGACGTCTACGTCGGCGGTGAATCTCCGCAGGCGGCCGCGAAGCCGAACATCTGCACGCCCGCGGACGTGCGCACCGCGGATCCCGGGTTCAAGGTCCCGACCGACAACGACGGCAGGCTCACCTACTTCGCGTTGCGCTACTTCGGGTTCGTCTACAACACCGACCAGGTGCAGAAGCAGGACGCGCCGAAGAACTGGCACGACCTGCTCGACCCGAAGTGGAAGGGCAAGATCGCGGTCGGCGACATGACCGTGCCCGGCGGTATCCGGTACATCCTCGAATCGCTGATGCTGCCCGAGAACGAGAAGAAGTGGGGCCGCTCCTACCTGGAGAAGCTGGCCGCGCAGGACCTGCAGATCTCGCAGTCCGAGCCGATGGTGCCCACCGATGTCGCCAGCGGCCGGTTCCCGGTCGGCATCGCCGTGTACCAGGGCTACTTCGAGGCGCAGAAGCAGAAGGGCGCGCCGATCGGCATGGTGTTCCCGCTGGAGGACGGCGGAAACTACATGGCGCGCTCCGCGCTGTGCTTGATCAAGGACGCGCCGGATTCCGACGCCGCGCAGCTGTACGTCAACTGGCTGTACTCGCCGGAAGGCCAGAAAGCCTTGGCGGAGAAGGACAACTCCTACGGCCGCACGCCGACCGCGCCCGGCCCGGCGGGGCTGCCGTCGCTGGACAAGCTGCCGCGGCTGCCGTTCTCGAACCCGGACCCCGCGTTCAACAAGCCCTACTTCGACTTCATCACCCAGGCCTTCAAGAAGTAACGCCTCGCCTCCCGGCCGAAGAGAAAGCGCAGGTCACGATGACCGAGGTCCAGGTATCCGGACTCACCAAGAAGTACGGCGCGAAGGCGGCGCTGCACGAACTGGATCTGACGATCGAGTCCGGGCAGTTCGTGACGCTGCTCGGCCCCTCGGGCTGCGGCAAGACGACGACGTTGCGCTGCCTGGCCGGGCTGGAGCGGCCGACCTCGGGCCGGATCGTCATGGGCGACCGGGTCGTCGTCGACACCGCGCGGCGCACGTTCGTGCCCGCGGACAAACGCCGCGTCGGGATGGTGTTCCAGAGCTATGCGCTTTGGCCGCACCTGAACGTCACGGACAACGTCGCGTACCCGCTGAAGGTCGCGCGGATGCCTGGCCGGGAGCGGGCACAACGGGTACAGGAAATGCTTGACGCGGTTGGCCTTTCCGACCTCGGGAAGCGTCCGGTCACCGCTCTGTCGGGCGGTCAGCAGCAGCGCGTGGCACTCGCTCGTGCGCTGGCCGCTCGGCCGGGGATCATCTTCTACGACGAGCCGCTGTCCAATTTGGACAGCAAGCTGCGGTACCAGATGGGCCAGCAGGTGCGCTCGCTGCACAACCGGTTCGAGACGACGTCGGTCTACGTGACGCACGACCAGGAGGAAGCGATCACGCTGTCCGACCGGATCATCGTGATGAGCGAGGGCGTGATCGTCCAGTCCGGTACGCCGAGCGACCTGTACGACCGGCCGAATTCGGCTTATGTCGCGGACTTTATGGGATTTCAGAACATCCTTCCCGGGACCGTCACCGGTGTGCACGGGAAGACCGCTGAGGTGCGGGTGGATGACACTTCGCTGGTCTTCTCCGGGATCACGACCGGGGATGTTTCCGCGGGAGACCGGGCTGATATTGCGTTCCGTGCGGCGCATGCCCGGTTGTCTTCGGACGGTTCTGGTTTGGGCCGGTTCCAGGGAACCGTTGAGCGCACTACTTATCTCGGCAGTGCCGTCAACCTTCTTGTGCGTTCGGACGGTCTCCCGATGCGGGTGCGGACCGAAACGGCTGAGCTGTCCGCGGAATCCGTCCCGACCGCTGGGGAGGAACACGCTTTCGCGGTGAGCCCGGACCGTGCTGTCGTCATTCCGCATGAGAACGCGGCTCCCGCTGACGACGACTACCTGACCACGATGACCGATGCCGCCGTCGCGCCCCGCTGACGCCGGACGAAGGGAAGAATCCGTGCCCTTGAATACGCCGCGTTCCGACGGGCCTCGGATCCGGGAACTCGCCGAGATCGGCGGGCGCACCGACACTCGGGACGTCCTCGCCCACGCGACCAAACAGGCCGAGCGGGAGTACGACGACTACTTCATCGTCGACATCGACGCGCACGTCTCGGAGGATCATTTCTGGGGCGAGGTGCTGGAGCTCATCGACAACGATGTGTGGCGGCAGATCGGGATGGACCAGTTCGGCAAGTTCGCTGGGAACAACGCGTTGCTGAACATCCAGCCTGGTATGTCGCATCAGAGCGTCGGCGGACGGATCGGGCATCAGGGGCGCAAGGAGCCGCTTGACGGAGTGTCCGGGCATCCGTTCGTTGCCGCTGCTCGGCGCGGCATGGACGCGATGGGGTTGGACTACCAGGTCGTGTTTCCCAGTGCGATGCTGCTGTTGGGCATGCATCCGCAGGATGAAGTCGAGGTCGTGCTGGGGCGGGCTTTCAACCGGTGGCTGACTGAAGTTGTTCTGCCGCAGGATGATCGGCTCAAGGGGATGTTGTACTTGCCGTACAACACGCCGGAGGTTTGCGAAGAGCTGGTCGAGAAGTATGCCGATGATGACGGGATCATCGGGTATACGGTTTGTTCGACGCGTAACAATCCGGTCCACTCGGATGTCTATACTCGGCTGTACAAGCTGATCGAGGACAGCGGGAAGCCGCTCGCGTTCCACTCTGGGTACCACTGGGGCGACCCTTCTTTTGCCCAGTTGAACCGGTTCCTGTCGATGCATGCGTTGTCTTTTACGCATTACAATCAGATTCATGTGACTAACTGGATCATCAACGCGATGCCGGAGCGGTTCCCTCGGCTGAAGATGGTGTGGGTCGAGAGCGGGCTGGCTTGGATTCCGTTCCTCATGCAGCGGCTTGATCATGAGGTGTTGATGCGGCCTAGCGAGGCTCCTGGGTTGAATCGGTTGCCTAGTGAGTACATGAAGGACATGTGGTATACGAGTCAGCCTATGGAGCGGACCAGCATGGAGTTGCTGGAGGCCGGGATGAAGGCGTTCAACGCGGAGACGCAGTTGTTGTACTCTTCGGATTGGCCGCATTGGGACTGGGACGCGCCTTCGACTATTACGCGGCTGCCGTTTTTATCTGAGCAGGCTAAGCGGAACATTCTCGGTCTCAACGCGGCTCGCGTCTTCAATCTGCCCACTGACCGCCGGAAGCCCGCTGCGCGCAGTGTGCTCCATGATCGTCCTGGGGTTTCGTGATGGCGACCTCTGAACTGACTTCGCTGGTTTCCCGGTTGGGTGAGCTGACGACTGGGATTGTCTCGGAGGACCGGGCTGCTGCGGTCGCTGACGAAGAAATCGCGGATCTGTTGTACGCGGCGGCTCGGCTGTTCTCTGCCAAGACTGATCGGGTGGGGAAGATCGCGTGGCCGATTCGTGAGGATGCGCTTACTGCGACGGAGACTGTTGTTCTGGTGACTGCGTTGCTGGATGCCGCGGATGTGAACCTTTTCGACATGGCGATCTGGTATCGGAGGGCCGAATGAGCGCTGTGCAGCGGGATGTCGTTGTTGCTCGGCTGGCGGATCTCCAGGCGCGCGAACGGATCGTGGTGGAGGTTGACGGGCTGGAAGTGGGGCTTTACTTCCATGCTGGGGAGGTGCGGGCTTGGCATAACGTGTGCCCGCATCAGGGCGGGCCGGTTTGCCAGGGGAAGATCATGCCTCGGACTATTCAGCCGGTTCGGGAGGATCGGAAGAGTGCTGGTCCTGCGTTTCATCCGGCTGATCGGAATATTGTTTGTCCTTGGCATGGGTTTGAGTTCGATATCTTGACTGGGCGGCATCCGGCTGATGGTCGGGTGGGGTTGCGGGGGGTTCCGGTTCGGGTGGTGGGGGATGAGGTTGTGGTGACTCTCTGAGGCTGTCGGCTCGTCGCCTGGCGGCGACATTGCGTCCTGCGAGGGGCCACCACCCCGAAGTTTCATTGTCACTACGGCGCGGGGGTGCTTGTCAAGGCGGGAAAGATGCCTTGACAAGCACCCCCGCGCCGTGTTTTTGGCTTCGTATCGGGGTTGGGGGTGGGGTGGGTGTTTGGTTTGGTGGGGTGCGTTGGCTGCGGTTGGCGGGTTGGGGTTAGCGCCCCAATGTGGCGTTGGGTGCATGTGATGCACCGAACGCCACATTGGGTGCGTTACACGCACCGAATGCCACATTGGGGCGCATCGCGGCGGCGGGCGGGTCGTGAAGGACTCCTTGAGGGAATCAGATTCCCCCAAGGAGTCCTTCACGGACCACTGCCCCAATCTCGGGGGCTTGAGGCGGCGTTGCGGGTGCGGTTTGCCCAGGTCGGAGGGCCTGGGCGAGGGCGGGCGTCCGTGAGGGGAACCCTGAGGGACTCTGAGTCCGTGAAGGTTCCCCTCACGGACGCGGGGAAGGGAGCATCCCCGCGCATCAGATCGTGTCGGGATCCACGTCAACCGCAGCGAAAAGAGTTCGTGCGCAGAGGTCCCGCAGCTCCTCCGTGCTGATCTTCGGCTCGTCCAGCCAGTCCAGAATCAGCGTCGCGACAAACGAAAGCCACCCCCGAACCGCCAGCTGCGTAGTGGCGGTGACCGGTCGCAGCAAGCCCACCGCTGCCAAAATCCGCTCCGCGTTCGCTGCCATCCCGGCTTCGCAGATCTCCCGGATTTCCCGATCCGCGTCACCGGCGCTGCGGTGCACGATGCGGTAGCCGTCCGGATGCGTGCGGGCGAATTCCAGGTACACCTCCAGCCCGGCGCGCAGCTGCTCGGCCACTGGCAAGGCGGGGTCGGGTTCGCTCATCGCCAGCAGCTGGTCGCGTTGCCCGCGGACGATCGCGGCGAAGAAGTCTTTCTTCGTGGGGAAGTAGTGGTACAGCAAGCCACGCGAGACGCCGGCGATTTCGGCTACCTCTTCGATCCACACCTCGTCGTACGGGCGTCCCGCGAACAGGCCTGCGCCGATGGTCAGCAGCTGTTCGCGCCGCTGTTCGGTGGTCAGGCGCGTCCGCATCGTCCCAGCTTACTTGACACCGGTTCAGTAGCGGGGGAAGGTGACCCTATTGGATGTGGGTTCAGTAGGGAGCGAACTGTGGACACCACCGCGATTCCGCACCGGCCGGGTCGGTTGCCGGTGCTCGGGGACCTGCTCGGGACCAATGTGCGCACGCCGTTGCAGAGCACCATGCGCGCCGGCGCGGGGCTCGGGCCGATTTTCACCCGCAAGTTCTTCGGACTGGACATCGTGTTCGCCTGCGGGCTCGACCTGGTCACCGAGCTGAACGACGAGTCGAGGTTCGGCAAGCACGTCGGCCTCGGCGTCGAGCGGTTGCGCGGGGTCGTCGGCGACGGGTTGTTCACCGCGCACACGCGCGAGCCCAACTGGCGGCTGGCGCACGACATTCTGCAGCCAGCGTTTTCCGCCGAGGCCATGCGCCGTTATCACTCGATGATGCTCGAGGTCGCCCGCGAGTTGACTGCGTCATGGGACCGCGCGACTGGGCCGGTCGACGTCGCGGCCGACATGACTCGGTTGACGCTCGAGACGATCGGTCTCGCCGGGTTCGGGTACCGGTTCGGGTCGTTCGAGCGGGCCGAACCGCATCCGTTCGTCACTGCGATGATCCGTGCGTTGCGGTTCGCGCAGCTGGACAACGTCAAGCTTCCGTTCGTGCGGCGGGCGCTGGCCGGGTCGGCCGGGCAGAATCAGGCTGACATCACGACTATGACGAATCTGGTCGACGAGGTCATCGAGAGCCGTCGCCGCGAGGGTGGCGAGGCTCGCGACCTGCTCGGGTTGATGCTCACCGACGGGCACCCGATGACTGGGGAGAAGCTCGACCCGGTGAACATTCGCAACCAGGCCATCACTTTCGTGGTCGCGGGTCATGAGACGACGTCGGGGGCGCTGTCGTTCGCGTTGTACTACTTGACGCGGCATCCCGAGCTGCTGGCGAAGGCCCGCGCCGAGGTCGACGCGGTGTGGGGCGATCGCGAACCAGGCTTCGGCGATGTCGCGAAGCTGCGGTACGTCCGGCGCGTGCTCGACGAGGCGATGCGGCTGTGGCCGACCGCGCCCGGCTACTCGCGGGAGGCCCGCGAAGACCTGGTGCTGGGCGGAAAATACCGGATGCGCAAGGGCGATTCGATCATCGTTCCGCTGCCGATGCTCCACCGCGACCCGACGGTCTGGGGGCCGGATCCGGAGAAGTTCGACCCGGATCGCTTCGAACCGGCGGAGGTGCGGAAGCGTCCGGCTCAGGCGTACAAGCCGTTCGGCACCGGGGAACGAGCGTGCATCGGCCGCCAGTTCGCGTTGCACGAAGCGGTGCTGGCGTTGGGGATTATGTTGCAGCGCTACGACTTCGAGGCAGATCCGGCGTACGAGCTGAAGATCGTGGAATCGCTGACGTTGAAGCCGAGCGGGTTCACTGTCCGGCCTCGGATCCGGGAGCGGGCGGCGGAGCTGACCTCAGTTGGCCGCTAGTTCCCCGGACAGCGTCTCGTGCATCGCCGCGCTGTGTTTGTTCAGTCCGACGATGTCGACGGTCTTCCCGCGCGCCTGGTACTTCGTCGTGATCGCATCGAGTGCGGCGACGGTCGAGGCGTCCCAGATGTGCGCGGCTGACAGGTCGATGACTACTCGATCCGGGTCGTCGGCGTAGTCGAACTGATAGACGAGATCGTTGCTGGAGGCGAAGAACAGCGCACCGGTCACCGAGTACCGGACATTGTCGGACTCGCGCACCGCGGTCACCTCGACCAGGTGCGCGACCCGGCGCGCGAAGATCACCATCGCGGTGATCGACCCGACTACGACTCCGATCGCGAGGTTGCTGGTCGCCACCACGATGCCCACGGTCACCGCCATCACGGCGACCTCGCCGACCGGCATCCGCTTCAGCGTGCCGGGCGCGATCGAATGCCAGTCGAACGTGCCGAACGCGACCAGCACCATCACCGCGACGAGCGCGGCCATTGGGATCCGCGATACGACCGGCCCGAACACCAGGCACAGCACCATCAAGAACGCGCCGGCGAGGAACGTCGACAGCCGGGTCCGGCTGCCCGCGACCTTGACGTTGATCATGGTCTGGCCGATCATCGCGCAGCCGCCCATGCCGCCGAAAATCCCGGTGACGACATTGGCGACACCCTGCCCGACCGCTTCCCGGGTCTTGTTCGAGTGCGTGTCCGTGATGTCGTCGACCAGTTTGGCGGTCATCAGCGATTCCATCAGCCCGACCAGCGCGAACGCCAGCGCGTACGGCGCGATCAGACTGAGCGTGCCGAAGGTGAACGGCACGTCCGGGATCCCCGGCACCGGCAGCGCTGAGGGCAGCGCACCCTTGTCGCCGACGGTCGGCACGGCGATCCCGGCCGCGATCGTCAGCGCGGTGAGCACCACGATCGACACCAGCGGCGCGGGAACGGCCTTGGTCAGGCGCGGGAAGAACACCATGAGCGCGAGACCGCCGGCGAACAGCGGATACACCGGCCACGGCACGTCGATCAGTTCCGGCGCCTGCGCCAGGAAGATCAGGATCGCCAGCGCGTTCACGAAGCCGACCATCACGCTGCGCGGCACGAAACGCATCAGCTTCGCCACTCCGAGCGAGCCGAGCACGATCTGGAACAGCCCGCCCAGCACCACTGTCGCGACGAGATAGCCGAAGCCGTGTTCCCTGGCCAGCGGCGCGACCACCAAGGCGATCGCCCCGGTCGCCGCGGAGATCATCGCCGGACGGCCGCCGACGAACGCGATCACCACCGCCATGGTGAACGACGCGCACAGGCCCACCCGCGGATCGACGCCGGCGATCACGGAGAACGAGATCGCCTCCGGGATCAACGCGAGCGCGACGACCAGCCCGCCGAGGATCTCGGTACGCGCGACCCGCGGCGCCAGCCACGCCGGCCGTCGAATGGACACAGTGGACAGTGGCGAGCGCACAGTGGATGACCTGTCGGTTTCGGGGACGGGCAGAAAGAGCCGCTTCAGACGGTAGAGGACGGATCGGACATCGCTGCCGTCTCCCGCCTTCAGGTGAGTCTTCGATCACTCGCTTTACCTGGGTCAGCGGACCGCGCTACGATCAGGGCAGTCGTACAGGACGATCGCCCTGTACGACTGCCCTGGGCAACTGACCAGGGCGGTTGACCAGGATGGGAGCGGAATGAGTTCTCCGGCGGCGGCACGCGGCCAAGAGGCGCGGCAGCGGTTGCTGACAGCGGCGGCGGAGCTGGTGTCGGAACGCGGGTGGACCGCGGTGAGCACCCGCGTGCTGGCCGAGCGGGCCGGGGTGACGTCGAGCGTGGTGCACTACCACTTCCCGTCCCTGCAGGCGTTGCTGCGCGAGGCGGTCCTCGACGCGATGCGCGAGGTGCTGGAGAGCGTCGGCCCGGCGCTGGCCTCGACGCAGAACCCGGCTGACCTGGTGACCGCGCTGTTCGGGTCGGTCGAGCCGTACACCGGGGTGGATCCGCTGTCGGTGCTGTTCGTCGAGGCATACCTGGCGGCGCGGCGTGATGACGAGCTGCGAGACCAGATCGGGGGACTGCTCCTGGCGTTCCGCGCGCAGGTCAGCCGCTGGCTCGCCGAACGCGGCGTCCCCGAACCGGACGCGACCACGGAGGTGCTGGTGGCGACCATCGACGGCTTGCTGCTGCACCGAGGTCTCGCCCCCGGCGGCGATCCGGCGGCGGTCACTGCCGTGCTGCGCGGGCTGGTCACTCAACCCTAGGGGGATGCGATGAGAATCCTGGTCTGCGGCGCTGGCATCGCCGGACTGGCCGCGGCGAACCGGCTGTCCGCGCTGGGCCACGAGGTGACGCTGGTCGAGCGGTCGCCCGGCCCGCGCCCGCAGGGATACATGATCGACTTCTTCGGAGCCGGCTACGACGCGGCCGAGGCGATGGGAGTACTGCCCGCGATCAAGGACGTGGCGTACCCGGTTTCCGAAGCGGTTCTCGTTGACGCACAAGGGAAGCGCCGATCCGAGATCCAGTTCGCCCAGTTCGCGCGCACCGTCGGCGGCCGGTTGCTGAGCGTTCTGCGGCCGGATCTGGAACAGGCATTGCGCGCGACGCTGCCCGCTGAGGTCGAGCTTCGGTACGCCAGCGGCGTAGTCGCCGTAGAGGACGACGGCGACCGAGTCGCGGCCACTCTCTCGGATGGTTCGGTCCTGGAAGCCGATCTACTGGTCGGGGCCGACGGAATCCATTCGACCGTCCGGCGGCTGGTGTTCGGCGAGGAATCGCAGTTCCTCCGCTACCTCGGCTTCCATACCGCGGCGTTCCTGTTCAAGTCGCCCGAGATCCAAGCAGTGGCGGCTGGACGGTTCTGCCTCACCGACACCGTTGGCAGGCAGATGGGTTTCTACGGCCTGCGCGCCGGAACGGTCGCCGCCTTCGCCGTCCATCGCACGCCGGACCCCGCCATGCCGGACGACATCCGGGCGTCGCTGCTGGACACCTACGGTTCGCTGGACTGGTTGGTGCCGGAAGCGTTGACGCACTGTCCGCCGTCCGAGGAGATCTACTACGACCAGGTCGCCCAGATCGAGATGCCAACGTGGAGCAAGGGGCGGGTCACGCTGGTCGGGGACGCGGCGTACGCGGTGTCGCTGCTGGCCGGACAGGGCGCGTCACTGGGCATCGGAGGCGCGTATGTGCTGGCAGATCAACTGAACCGAGCGTCGTCAATCGAAGAAGGATTGGCGGAGTACGAACGGCTCTGGCGTCCCGTCGCGGCAGACAAACAGCAAGTCGCCCGCAACGGCGCACGATGGTTCCTCCCCGACAGCAAGCCGCAGCTTCAGCTGCGTCGGCTCGCGCTGAAACTGGCCCGGTTGCCCGGAATTGACCGATTCGTGGCCGGGAGTTTGACCGGGAAATCCACCGCGCTCATCACGAACCTGCACTATTCGTCGAGGGAAGGAGTCCGACCGTGAACCCGATAGCGCGCACGGTCTTCAAGGCGCCGGCGAAGCTGTACGACCGCGACCTGGGATGGTTGCTGGGCAAGCGTTTCCTGTGCCTCACGCACGTCGGCCGCAAATCCGGCCGGCAGTACCGGACCGTGCTGGAAGTGATCGGCCTCCGTCCTCGGACCGACGAAGTACTGGCCATCGCGGGGTTGGGCCCGTCGTCGGACTGGTACCGCAACATCCAGGCCGCCCCCGCGGCGGAGGTCGCGATCGGCCGCCGAAAGTTCGCTCCCGAGTACCGGATCCTGGACGAACCCGAAGCGGCCGACGCCATCGCCGACTACGAGCGACGGAACCTGCTGCTGCGCCCTGTCCTGCACCCCGTGCTGAGCAAACTGCTGGGCTGGCACTATGACGGCTCCGACGCGGCGCGGCACCGGATGGTCCAGCAGTTGCCGATCGTCGCCTTCCGCCCGCGCGGCGGAGCCGAAACCGACCAAGAAGGTACTGACCGCTGATGAACTACATCGCCGAGCTGCGCGAACTAGTCGGCACGCGCCCGCTGATCCTGCCCGGAACGTCGGTGCTGATCGCCGACGAGCGGGGCAGGCTGCTGCTGGTGTTCCGGGGGGAAAGCCAGGACTGGGGCCTGCCCGGCGGATTCCTCGATCCCGGGGAGTCCTACGAGGACGCTGGCCGCCGCGAGGTGCGCGAAGAAATCGGCCTGGTGGTACGGGATCTGGAGCTGCTGGGCGTCTACTCCGGCCCGGAGTACTTCTACCGGTACCCGCATGGCGACGAGGTCCACAACGTGACTGCCGCTTTCACCGCAACCGTCGAGAACACCGAGGTCGCCGTGGACGGGACGGAGATCACCGGGTATGAGTTCTTCGAGCTGGACCGATTGCCGGACGACATCATCGCCCCGGAACGGCCGATCGTCGAGGACTACGTGAAGCGATTCGGCGGCTAGGTCCTCGGCGTCAGACGGTTTTCGTCATTCCGCCGTCGATCACCAGATCCGCGCCGCTCATGTTCGCCACCTTTCCGGAGGCCAGGAACACCACCAGCGCCGCGATCTCGTCCGGGTCGGCGAACTCGCCGGTCGACAACCCGACCATGCCCGGCAATCGGTCCTTGAATTCCTCCAGTTCGGCACCCGCGCGCCGGGCGAGCTGGTCCCCGGGGCCGCCGGGCGCGGTCCACAGGTCGGTCCACACCGGGCCGGGCGAAATCGTGTTCACTCGCAGGCCCCGGCCGCCGAACTCCTCCGCCAGTGCTTTGCCCAGATTCGTCACCGCCGCCTTCACCGCGGACTGCGCGACCAGCCGCGGCTGTGGCACCTTCGCGTTCACCGAACTGATGTTGACCACCGCGCCCCGCCGGTCGAGCAGACTCGGCAGTGCGGCTCGCGTCGCGCGGACGTTCGACAGGAACGTGACGTTGAACGTGTGCAGCCATGCCTCGTCGTCGAGTTCGAGGAACCCGCCGGGTGGGTTCGACGTTCCCGCGACGTTGTTCACCAGCAGGTCAATGCCGCCATGCTGGTCGAGCGCGTGCCGAACGACCCGCGCCGGTTCGTCCGGGCTGCTCAGATCGGCCACGATCGCGTCCGGGGTCAGGTCTTTCACTGCGTCGGTGACGGTACGGCTCGCCGCGACCACCGTGTATCCGTCGTCAACCAGTGCCCGGACGATCGCCAGCCCGATTCCCCGTCCGGCTCCGGTCACCACGGCGACACGCTTGGATTCAGTCATGAAGAGGGCCCCCATATCCAGAATTTCCTTGCTGTGACGGATGTTTCAGCGACGCCGAGCGCGCAGTGCACAAGTCGACATCGGCAGCGTGAATGTCCCTGACTCCGTCTCCGGCCGCTCCGCGAGGAAAGCCCGGATCCGGTCAAGCGCCGCGGACCGCTCAGGTTCCGGCAGCATCAGCATCCCGGCCCGAGTGGATAGAGTCGCGACCAAAGTGTCAGCGGTACGAAGCTGACCGTGCGGGAACTCGGCGCGTTCCGGCGACTCGAACCTGGTCGGCGAATCGGCTTCCGGAAGACGCGCGGTCGCGGAACGCCAGCCTGACGGGGTGTCGCGCGGCCCGATCGCCGCGCTGCCGCTGACCCGCGCCAGCTCGGCGACCCAGCCCACCTGGTCGTCCACGACGTTCCACAACCCGGCCAAAATCCCGCCGGGCGAAAGAACCCGGGCGATCTCCGGTCCGGCGACGGCCATGTCGAACCAATGCATCGCGTTGCCGGAAAGCACGGCGTCGACGGACCCGTCCGGCAGCGGGATCGCTTCGGCACTGCCTCGCTCGGCGCGGACGTCCGGCAGCGCGCGACGGAGTTCGCCGAGCATCGCCGGGTCCGGCTCGACCGCGATCACGTCGGCGCCCAGCGCGGCGGTGAGTTTCCCGGTGCCCGCACCGAGGTCGAGCACCCGAGGCCCGGGCGCCGCGTCGAGCGCCCATCGCACCGCAGCCTCCGCGTAGTCCGGGCGATGCTCGGCATACGCCGACGCCGCCGCGCCGAACGACAAGGCAGCTTGAGTCATCCATCGAGCCTATCGGAGCTTCAAGCCTGCCGAAGGCAGAATGGATGCCCCGCCGGACTCGCGTACACGTGACCGGAAAGCCGCCGCGCTCCCGCCTCCAGCGCCCGCTTCTCCGCGGCGGCAAGATCATCCGCGGTCACGTCCAGGTGCATCTGCTGCGACGCTCCGTCCGGCCATTCCGGCGGCGTCTGCCCGGCGGCGTGCTGAATCACCAGCACCGGAAACCCTTCAGTCCGCAGGAAGTGGTGAGTTTCTGACGTAGCAACCGAACCGCCGAGCAGTCGATGCCAGAACGCGCTCTCCTCCTCAAGCGACGCCGCGTCGATGATCACCGCACCAAGTTTCAAGTCCATCGGATACTCCTTCCGTCGCTGCGGTCAGACTGCCGGGATGATTCCGCCGTCGACCCGGAATTCCGCTCCGGTCAACCATTTCGCCCGGCTCGACGCGAGAAACGCGATCATCTCCGCCACGTCCGACGGGTCGCCGGGCCGCCCCATCGGCACGTCCAGCCGGTCCACGATCTGCTGCTGAATCTCGTCCACCCCAACGCCTTCCTGCGACGCGATCTGCTGAAGATGCGCGGCCGCGCCCTCCGTGACCACAAACCCCGGCAACACGCACACGACCCGCACGCCCTGCGCGCTGACCTCCGTCGCCAGCGAACGGCTGTACACATTGAGCGCGGCCTTCGCCGCCGCATAGGGAGCTTCGCCACGCTGCGGCAGGTGGCTCGCGATCGACGACACGTGCACGACCACGCCGGACCCGCGTTCGACCATCCCCGGCACCAGCACACGATCGAGACGAACCGCGCTGAGCAGGTTCATCTCCAGGTCGGCGAGCCAGGATTCGTCGGTCCGCTTGAGCGTCGGCGAGGGATCGGTCGCGGCTCCCGCGTTGTTGACCAGCACGTCAATCCCGCCGACGCTCTCGATCACCCGACGGCCGAGCTCCGCCGCGCCAGCTTCCGTCGAGAGGTCTGCGGGGAGGAACGTCGCGGGCAGATCGTCCGGCGGTGCACTGCGCGAAGCCGTCAGCACTGTCGCGCCCGCGGCGGCGAAGCGGCGGACCGTCGCGGCGCCTAGCCCTCGGCTGCCGCCGGTCACCAGCACGCGGAGGCCCGCGAGACCTTCGTCCGGAACTGTCATGGCATCGCTCCCGCGTTAAGGTGAGTCTGACTCCGGAAACGGTACACTAAGCTGAGCCGGACTCACTTTATGGAGGTGCCGGTGCCGTCCACCCGTCCGTTGCGCGCCGATGCGCGACGCAACCGTGATGCGCTCCTGGCTGCCGCGCGGGAAGCGTTCCTCGCCGGAGAGTCCGACGCGCATGTCGACGAGATCGCCAAGCGAGCCGGGCTCGCGGTCGGCACGCTCTACCGGCATTTCGAGACGCGCGAAGCCCTCGTGGAAGAGGTCTACCGGCAGGAAGTCGACCAGTTGTGCGCTCTGCCGGCTCAACTGCTTGAGCAGCACGCGCCAGACGAGGCGTTGAGATATTTCCTGCTGCGGTTGGTGGACCACGCGGCCGTCGGCAAGGGGATGGCGGTCGCGCTGGAGAGCATCATGGCGACGGATTCGCCGGTGTTCGAGGACGCTCGGGCGCAGATGGCCGGTGCGCTCGACGAGTTGCTCCAAGCCGGTGCCGCGGCCGGGACGCTCCGCGCTGACATCGGCGGACGCACTGTGCTGCGCGCGCTCGGCGGGATTTGCGGGATGCGCATCGCCGAGGGGTGGAAGGACGAGGCGGTCCGGATCACCGAGATCCTCCTGGACGGACTGCGGTACGGGGCTGTGCGGACCTCGTGAGCGGACGGGCGGGTCGGCTGCTGGTTGTTGACGGGGCCGACCGGTTTCTGTCTGGGGGCGGGTTCGGCCAGCCTTGGTGCTGGCCCGAAGCCCGGGCTCAGGGCGACCGGCACCGGAGGGTTCCGCCAAAAAGGCCCGCCCGGCCAGCGGGCCTCGCCGTCAGCGACGAGGCCCGCCGAACCGGAACCGGACCACCGGCCGAATCCCCGCGGGGGGGGGGTCTTACTTGCCGAGCGCGTCCACCCCGGCCTGCGCGAAGCTCTCGTCCTGCGCGCCGGACGGCGCACCGGCCACGCCGACCGCCGCGATCGGGGCGTTGTTCGCGTCCACCGGGACCGCCCCAGCGAGGAACAGGGTGCCCTTGATGTCCTTCAGGGTCGGGGCCTGCTGCAGCCGTCCGGCCAGCTCGGAGGTCTTGGCGTTCCACGAAACCGCGGTGAACGCCTTCTCCTCGGCCGACGAGTACGACTGCGGCCCGGCGCCGTCGCCGCGCAGGGTGACGACGGTGTTGCCGTCGCGGTCGACCACCGCGACCGACACGTGCTGGCCCGCCTTCTCGGCGGCGTTGAGAGCGGCCTGCGCGGCCTTCTGCGCGGCGGCGATCGACAGGTGTGTGGTCTGGACCAGACCCTTCGGCGCGGCCTGAGCGGGAGCGGCGGCGGGGGCGGCGGACGCGGCCGGGGTGGCGGCGTTGGCGGCCAGCGCGCCGGTGGTGGCGGCTCCGATCACGGCGAGGCCGCCGACGACGGTGGCGATGCGGGTCTTGGCGGTGAAGTTCTTCATCGGGTGCTCCTTGGCTTGTCCGGTTTGATGCGTTCATCGTGCGTCCGGGACCGCCTTCACCGGATCGGAGTCTCGGCTCGCCTCGCGGCGCGGAACGGCCGACACTCAGGTCGTCCGATCGGCTGATGCCGGCCGGGTTCGCACAGGTCAGGCTCCACAGAGGACCCGAAACGGAGGTGGCGATGACTGACCGGGACGCGCGGTGGCTGGCCGCGACCATGCACACGGCGTTCTTCCTGCTGCTGGTCGCGTCGATCGTGCGCTTCCTCGACCACCACCACGGCGAACCGGCCGCGCCGTGGGTGATCGCGCTGACCGGCTGCCTGGCCGCGGTCTACGCGGTCGGACTGGTGCTGCGGGTGACCGGTCCGGAGCAGGTGACCGTGCCGTATCTGGCGTGGCTGACCGTCGTGACCGTGCTGTGGGTCGTGCTCGTGCTGCTCGCGCCGAGCTTCGCGTGGTGCGCGGTCCCGCTGTTCGTCACCGGTCTCCGGACGCTGCCCACCGGACCCGCATTAGTGCTGGTGACGCTGGTGACCGCGTTGGTGGTGCTCTCCCAGAACCGGCTCGCGAGCGGCTTCGACCCGAACCTGACCATCGTGCCGGTCGCTGTCGCCGCCGTGACCGCCGCGGTGATCACGTACCTGCGGCGGCAGGCGGTGCGGCTGCGGGAAACCGAGCGGCGCGCGGGAATGCTGGACGAACGGCAACGGCTGTCTCGGGAAATCCACGACGCACTCGCGCAAGGTTTGTCCAGCCAAGCGATGCTGCTGCAAGCGGCCGACCGCGCCTGGGCTGATCCGGACTTGGCGCGCGAGCATTTGCATGCGGCACAACAGATCGGCACGCGAAACCTGGCCGAAGCCCGTGGTCTCGTGCAAGACCTGGCCCCCGCCGATCTCGACGGGCACTCGGTCGAGGAAGCGCTGCGAAACGTCGCCGAACGCGAACCGCGGCCGGTGCGCGTCCAGGTCGACGGACCCGCGCGACCGCTGCCGAGCCGGGTGCAGTCCACGTTGGTCCGGATCGCGCAGGGCGCGCTGGCCAACGCGCGCGAACACGCGGACGCGTCGGGAGTGGCGCTCACCCTCACCTACCTGGACGATGAGGTCGTGCTGGACATCACCGACGACGGCCGGGGTTTCGACCCGGCCGCCCCGAGCGCCGAGGGCCGCGGCCACGGCCTGCCCGCCATGCGCGCGCGGGCGACGCAGCTCGGCGGCCGGTTGACCGTCGAATCCGCGCCCGGGCAGGGCACCGCCGTCTCGGCCGCGATTCCGTTGGGACCCAGCCATGTCTGACGAGCAGTCCATCCGCGTCGTGCTCTGCGACGACCACGCCATGGTCCGGGCCGGACTGCGCGCGCTGCTGGCCGGTGCGGGCGGGATCGAGGTCGTCGGCGAGGCGGCGACGGGGCAGGAGGCGCTCAACCTCGCCGCCGCGTTGCGGCCGGATGTGGTGTTGATGGATTTGCAGCTGGGCGACGGAATGGACGGCGTGGAAGCGATCCGGCGGCTCCGCTCGGCTCCGACGCCGCCGCGAGTGCTGGTGCTGACCACGTACGACACCGACGCCGACATCACGCGCTCGATTGAGGCCGGTGCCACGGGATATCTGCTGAAGGCCGAGTCCGCCGACGAGCTGTACGCGGCGATCCGGTCGGCCGCGGCGGGACGGACGGCGTTGTCGCCGCCGGTGGCCGACCGGATGATGGCCCAGCTGCGCGCGCCGCGGCCGACGCTCACCGACCGCGAGCGGGACATTCTCGAACAGCTCGCGCAGGGGTTGGGGAACCGGGAGATCGCGCGGCGGCTGTTCATCAGCGAGGCGACGGTGAAAACGCATCTGGGGCGGATTTACGAGAAACTCGGCGTGGACACCCGGGCCGGGGCGGTCGCGGTGGCCAAGGAACAGCGGTTGCTGTCATGAGGTTTTCGGCGTAGCCCGCATTCCAATGTAGACACACGGGCTCCCGTCGGCGAGCTTCGAGAAGACCACCGGCACCGGGTTCGCGCCGAAGTTTTCCCCGCACGCGGCGAACACCGTCTCGGTCACGGGCACCAGTTCCGCTTCCAGCGGCGGCGACAGGTCCTTCATCCCGTCCACGAACTCGTACCGGATCCGCGCTGTGCCGTCGTCAGCGCGGCTGATCGTGGTGATCACGCCTTCCCGCACGTAAGTCCCGGCCAGCGGCGTGATGTCCACCGCGGGCGGGTTGCCGGGCGGCGCGAACGGCGCTGGCATCTCGACGTCGGCCAGCTCGCGCAGCAGGTCGCTGAACAGCTCGTGGTACAGCCCGTCGAAGTCGCCGCCGTTGGTCAGCAGCACGACCGCCACTCCGGCGTGCGGCACCACCCGCAGGAACGAGTGCTGTGCGACGGAACTGCCGTCATGCCCGAACCCGGCGACACCGTTCCAGTCGTAGAGCGTCCAGCCGAGGCCCCAGCCGTCGGCGGAAACGGTCCACTTGTCCGGGCTGTCGACCACCCGGCGTTGCATCAGCGCGACCGCGTCGCTGGACAGCACGCGCGTGCCGTCGGCCGCGACCCCGCCGTCCAGATGCATCTTCGCGAAGCGCGCGACGTCGCCGGCGGAGATGATGACGCGGCCGTACGGTCCGGCTGAGCGCGGCATCAAGTCCCAGGCAGGTGTGGGTTCCTCGCCGAGGTGGCTCATCGCCACGCGGAAGCGCAAAGCCTCCTCGGGCAGCGTCATCGAGTGCTCCAGCCCGAGCGGGGCGAACAGCAGGTCTTTCACCGCCTGGTCCCACGTCTTGCCGGTCACGACCTCGACGACCCGGCCCAGCACGGCGTACCCGACGCTGCTGTAGGACAGCGCGGTGCCGGGCGGGCAGTCCAGCCCCACCCCGGCGGCGGCCTCGACGTAGCGGGCGAGGCAGTCGTCGCCGCGACCGGAGTCGTAGGTGAAGTCGCAGGTCAGGCCGCCGGTGTGGCTCAGCAGCTGCCGGACGGTGATCTGCTCGGTGGCGACCGGGTCCGGCGTCGCGAATTCCGGCAGCAGCTTGACGATCGGGGTGTCGAGGTCGAGCGCGCCCGCGTCGACCAGGTTCAGCACGACGGTCGCTGTGTAGGTCTTCGCGAGCGAACCGGACAGGAACACCGAGTCGGTGGTGACCTCGACGCCGGTTCCTCGGTGCAGGACCCCGCTCGCGAGTTCGTGCACCTCTCCGTCGGCCAGCACGGCCAGCGAGGCGCCCGGAACGCCGTGGGCGGCGCGCAGGGTGTCGAGCCGCTGCTGCCAGTGGGCGTGGTTGAAGGACATCAGTTCTCCCCAGTGAGGTATTTCGGGCAGGGCGAAATCGCCTGACGGGTTCGCCAGGCGCGTGGTGAAGCCGGATTTACTTGCGGTGCAAGGCTTCGCGCCGAGCCCGCCATTCGACGGCGAGCTCGGGCATCCGCTCGGCGAGGAACTTCGTGAACTCCGCGAGTTCTTCCAGCCGGGCCCGTCGTTCAGCGGGCTGGCCGGTCATCGCGTCCAGCCCGCGCTGGGCCAGCGCGCCGAGCGAGGCGTGCTCGGACTGGTTGTCGAGCAGGTGCAGCCACACGTCCGGCGCGAGCCGCACGCGGTCGACCCGTTCCCCGGCCGTGCGCGTGCGCTGGATCCAGGACCACTCTTCGAGTTCGCTGATCGCGCTGGTGACTGCACTGCGGCTGGCCCGCAGCGCGCTCGCGAGCTCGGCGATCGTCTGCTGCTGCGGATCGCAGAGCAGCAGCCAGCCGATCACGCGCCCGGTCATCGGCGTCATGCCGTACTGCCGCGCGAAGTGGCGGCCGGCGTCGTCGGCGAACGCGAGTTCCCAGTCCTCGTCCATGCATCTCAAGTTAGCGTAATGACTGAGATAACGCAAATCTCCGTCATTTCAGATGTGTCGCTCCTTGTGTGCCACCCCGGCGAGCAGCAGCGATTCGCTGGCCGCGCCGAGGAGGAGGGGCTGCTCGTGCGGGCCGGCCTCCTCCGGATGCCACAGCGGGGTCCAGGTGACGCCGGGTTCGAGCAGGGCGAAGTCCCCGAACAGGCCGGTGATCTCGGCCCGGCCGCGGTAGACGAGATCGGCGCCCGCCTCGGCGTACCGCTCCTTGGCGTCGGCGAGGAGTTGCTCGCAGTGCGGCGGGACGCCCTCGTCGGTGACGTGGGACAGCGCCAGATACGACCCGGGAACGAGGAGGTCGCGGTAGGCGGCGACGACGCTGGACCCGAGGTCTTCGCCGCCGCCGCTGCCCGGTGCGGGCGGCAGCCCGAAATGCAGGACGGAGATGAGCAGCAGCGCGATCGGCTGGTCGAGGTCGACGACGCCCGATCCGGCGAGCAGGGACCACAGCCGCGGCGGGTCGCGCAGGTCGGCGTGAAGGGCGACGTGCCGGGCGGGGTCGCCCTGTTCGCGCAGCAGGCTGGTGGAATGCGCGACGGCGACCGGTTCGCAGTCGACGTACGCGACATTCACCTTTCCGGGCGCGATCTGCTCGGCGATTTCATGCGCGTGCCCCATCGTGGGAACGCCGGAACCGAGGTCGACGATTTGCCGTATTCCCGCGCGCACCAGATGCCGGACCGCCCGGTGCAGAAACCGGCGGTTGGCCTGCGCGATCGGGCGCACGGTCGGATAATCGCGCAGCATGCGTTCGGCGAACTGCCGGTCGATTTCCCAGTTGGCGGTCCCGCCGAGGTAATAGTCGTAGACGCGGGCCACGCTCGGGCGGCTGAGGTCGATCCCCGGCGGCGGAAAGGACTCGTGTTCCAGGCCAGTCACCAGTTTCTCCTCGTGGTCGACGGCGCGGGATCAGCGTAGCCGGTCTCCGGGCCGCCGGACAGCGGGCGTACGGGTGCTGATCAGATCCGCTTCGGCTTCTTCGAGAAGAATTGCCGATTCCTCCGCCGAGAGGGCGACACTCGAAAGGGATTCCCATGATTGCAGATCGGTGTCGTAGGTTTCGGACTCGTTCATGAAAGTCTGGACGCCATTCGACGTTTCGGCGAAAGACCGGTCGAGCTTGTTGTTGGCGAACTGCAAAATCGTGAAATCGGGTCCGACGTGCAGCGGGCCTTTGTCGAACGGCACGAACCGGATCGTCGCCCCGGGATGATTGCGGGCCAGGCCGAGCAGGTGCCGGACCTGGCCGAGCGCGACGTACGGATTGTCCGTGTGCGCCCGCGTCAGCCGGTGGACCGCGCTTTCGCTGAGAATGAACTTGTACGTCCGGTCCGGGTAGTCGTCGAGGAGTTTGGCCCGCAGCTTGCGTTCGTGCACCGCGTCGGTCACGTCGGTGCGGCCGTAGGCCTGGAACTGCTCCATCATGTAGTCCTCGGTCTGGAGCATTCCGCTGATGCGCTCGCCGGTCCACTTCAGGACGATCGCGGCCTCCTGCTCGGCCTCGAACACCGGATGGAACCAGGCCGGGCTGGCCGCGAGGCGGCGGGCGTTCCACACCCGGTCGGCGCGGGAGGCCTGGTTGTACTGCCGCATCGTCGCCGCGTCGGCGGGGGCGACCTCGAGGATGTCGATCCATTTGTCGAGCAGGTGCGGGTGGACGCGGGTCCTGGCGCGCTCCATCTTGCTGATGTTCGGCTGCGTGTAGCCGAGGGCGTCGCCGAGTTCGCCCTGGGTCAGCCCGCGTTCCACGCGGGCGGCGACGAGAAGTTTGCCCAGTTCGACAAGCTGGGCCTCGACGGAAAGCCGGCTCACGAGGCGCGAGCCGTCCGATCGGGGGAAGAGGAGATACCGTTGCCGGGCACGAAAGCATAGTAGTCCTATCATTCGTCCCGGCCAAGACGGGCGGGGCCCGTCCGGTCGTCCGGGACGCATTTCGGGCGGGGGGCCCGGGAAGACGATCTTTCAGCGGTCGAACTGCCCCTCGCGCAGCGCGCCGGCGAACGCCTCCCATTCCTGATTGTCGAAGACGAGCGCGGGGGAACGGCCGATCTTGGAATCCCGTACCGCGACAAGATCGGGATCGCTCAGATTCACTTCGACGCAGTCCCCGCCGTTGCCGCCGCACGCCGAAGGCCGCTGCCAGGCGGTGGCGTCGAGCGAAGAACTCACGGTGTCCGGATCGTAAGAACTCATGGTTTCTTCCTTGTCAAGCCGTTGTCTTTTGCTGGCATATTCAACTCAGGATCGAGGATGGAATATGCCGAAGCAAGACGCGGACTTGCATAATGCCGAAATGGGCCGATAGGTTCACCTGTTTGGCGTCGGGACGGTTTTCTCGCGGTGATCGAGGGGTGCGCGCTCTGTCCTGTTCCTGGCCGGGATTTGTCCGGTGCGGCAGCGTTATTGGCTGATCGGCAGCATTCCGGCGAGCCGGGTCCGGGGCCGCTGGAAGTCGTGGTGGCAAGGCATGTAAGAATATTCTGGCTCGACCCCGAAGGCATGCATATTCCAGTCGGCAGATGCCTTTGAGCGAGCGACGAACGGAAGACTTCGTGTCGGGTTGGCTGAATGCCAATGTTGCCCAGCGGCCCGGTTTTCGCGAGAAAATCACTGGTCAGAGCTCTCGGTGGCGTCCGGCTGCTCCACTGTGGCGGTTCTTCTTGATCCTTTCTCGTCAATCGATGCTATCACTCTTGTGAGTGATGAAAAGCGGTTCCCGATGCGCTACTAATCGCCGCTGACATCCGGGTTCCCGGACGGTTTTGTCCCGTGCCGATGCACGCGCGCGCTGGGCGCGACGCGGACGTTTATCCAAGGGAGTGCAGGTAGGCCCCTGATTGGACGCGTGCGAACCGGAGTTCGGCCCGGTAGTTCGTTTTCACCGAAGTTCGCGGAACTGCTGGGCCGAACCGGTGGACCGATATTGCGCACGGTAGTTCGTCGTGTCTCTTTACCGTTAATCGACAGCTGGGCGCCGCTCGGCGAGACGACCGTCAGTGGCTATCGAGGTCTGTGTGCGCTCGCGGCCAAGATGGAACTAGTCGAACCAGGTCGCGCGCCCGGGGAGATAGGTGTGGCCCCCTGCGGGAACAGGGGGCCACGGGATGTCTGAAACTCGCTGCTACGCAAAGGACCAGACGAAATGACTCTACCGCTGGGGAACACCGGCCCGCTAGACGACCGCGCCGGCCGGGTGGAACGCGTCGAATTCGGCGCGGCCGTCGCACCGGCCCGCGGCGGGCGGCGGATCGCCACCCGCGACGAGATGCTGGCCGCCGCGACGAAAGTCTTCGCCCGCCGAGGTCCGGGACGGCATCGCAAGCCGGTCGCGCGGGGCCGGTGGGTGTGCGCGGCGTCCGGGGCGCTGGCGTGGGTGACGCCCGGGTTGTGGGCTTGCCTGCGACTGGTCTTCGCCGCGAGCGTGATCAGCGCGGTGGTGCTGCTGATCAGTCCGGTGGTCGGGGTCGCGGTCGCCGGGCTGGTGCTGATCTGCTGCGCGGTGCTGTTCAACCAGGCCCGGCCGAGCCATCGCCGGTAACGGCTTGCTTTTCGTGTTTTTCCGTGTCGCGCAGCCGATCTCCGCTACAGTGGAGGCCGTGCCGGAGTTTCAGCTGCCGCTCTACGGAGCCGACCGCGACCGTGGCGACCTCGCTCCCTGAGTCGTCCCGTCTTTCTTCCTCCGTCACCTCTTTTACTCTTCAGGGAGCCTCCTCATGCTTGACCCGCGCGCGTTCATTCATGCCCTGCCCAAGGTCGAACTGCACGTCCACCTCGTCGGATCCGCCGGCGTCGACACGGTTCTCACGCTGGCGCGCCGGCATCCGGAAGCCGGGGTGCCCGCGGATCGTGCGGCGCTGGAACGGTTTTTCGTGTTCCGCGACTTCGACCACTTCCTCAAGGTCTACTGGGCGGTGCAGTCGATGCTGAAGGACCGCAACGACATCCGCACGCTCGTGACCGGTCTGGCGGCCGAACTCGCCCGCCAGAACGTCCGCTACGCCGAAGTGACTGTCACGCCGTACAACCACCTTCTCGACGGCCTGCCCGGCGACGAACTGCTCACCGGACTCGTCGAAGGCCGCGCCGTCGCGAAGGCCGAGCACGGCGTCGAATTGGCTTGGTGCTTCGACATTCCCGGCGAGAAGGGCGTCCGAGCCGGACGGGAGACCGCGGTGTTCGCGCTGCGGGAACGCCCGGACGGACTGGTCAGCTTCGGCCTCGGCGGCCCGGAAATCGGCGTCGGCCGGGCACAATTCGAGCCGTTCTTCACCGCCGCGCGCGAGGCGGGCCTGCACAGCGTGCCGCACGCCGGCGAAACGAGCGGCCCGGCGACGATCTGGTCAGCCGTCCACGACCTCGGCGCGGAACGAATCGGCCACGGCACGAGCTGCGCGACGGACCCGGCGCTGCTGGCGTACCTAGCCGAACACCGCGTCCCGCTCGAGGTGTGCCCGACGTCGAACGTCCGGACCCGCCAGGTGCCCTCGATCGCGGCGCATCCGGTCCGGCGCATGCTCGACCACGGGCTCGTCGTCACGCTCAACACCGACGATCCGCCGATGTTCGGCGCGACTCTGGAAGGCGAGTACCTGGAGGTCGCGACGACACTCGGCCTGCGGGCGGCTGAGGTGGCCGCGTTGGCGAGGAATGCGGTGGAGGCTTCGTTCCTGGGGGAGGCGGCTAAGGCGGAGCTGCTGGCGGAGATCGACTTGGTGACGCTGGAAGCTCACGCGGAGACGAGCTAGCGAGTCGCCCGGAGAATCCGGCCGCTCACCACGACCTGCGCAGCGTGCACGAAGCGCGAGAAAGTTCACCCGGTAAGGTGGCGACCGTTGTCCACAGCCAGGGAGCAGGGTATGACGGCTGTCCACGCCGACATCGATTCGACAGTGCCGGAAGAGGACCGCCGAAAGCGGGCCCTGCCGGTAGTGCTCGCGTCGCTCGGGCTCCTCGTCGTGTTCCTGGTCGGCGCGTGGGCGGCCTGGTTCTTCACCATCGACGACGCGTTCATCAGCTTCCGCTACTCCGCGAACCTCGCGGACGGGCACGGTCCGGTGTGGAACCTGCGGGGCCAGCCGGTCGAGGGCTTCACGAACTTCGCCTGGGTCGTGTGGGGTGCGCTGGGCTCGGTGCTCGGCGTCGCGCTGCCGTTGTTCACGAAGCTGACCTCGCTGGTGCTCGGGCTCGCCACGCTGGCCATGCTCCTGCGCGAGGGCCACCGCCGGGCCGGGATGCTGGGCCTGCTCGTCGGGGCCGGCGCGTACGTCGTGTTCCTCCCGACCTACTTCCACATCACCGGCGGTCTCGAAACCGCCGCGTTCGCCGCGGTGCTGCTGCGGGTCGTCGTACTCGGGCTCCGAGTGCTCGACGGGACGCGGGTGCGCGCCTGGGAACCGCCCGCTCTGCTGGTGCTGCTCGGCATGATCCGGCCGGAGGGCGCGCTGGCCGCGCTGCCGGTCGTGCTGTGGTGGCTGGTGCGGCAGCGCGGCCGGGCGCAGTGGCTGTGGACGGCGGCCGCGGCGCTGGCCGGCGCGGGGTATTTCGGCTGGCGCTGGCAGTTCTACGGTCAGCTGCTGCCCAACACCTTCTACGTGAAGTTCGGCAACCTCTCGCTCGGCTGGATCTGGACGAAGCACACCACGCTGGTCCTCCTGCCATTGCTGCTGCTGACCCTCTCGCTGCTGTTCCGCCGGGCAACGCGCGCGGCTGGCGTGCTGCTGGTCGTGACTGTCGGTGTCACGTACGTGACGTATGCGGTCTCCGGCCCGACGATGGACTACCTGGACCGCTTCGCTGACCACGCGGTCGCGGTGCTGTGCCTTGGCGCCGCGCTGGCCGTCGGGACGTTGGGCAGCCGCGTGGTCGGCTCGGTGCTGGGTGCGGTCGCCGTCGGCTGGTCCGCGTGGGCGGGCGCGACGGCGCCGGATCTCGGCGCGATCACCAACTACGGACCGGACCTGCAGCGCGCGCACATCGCGATCGGCAAGGGCCTCGCCAAGGCGGAGGTCCCGGCCGCGAACCGCACCCTCGCGGTGACGGACGCGGGTGCCATCCCGTACTTCAGCGGCTGGGAGTCGATCGACTACATCGGCCTCAACGACCGCGCGATCGCCCACGGGGCCGACCCGACCGACGTGGTCGCGAACGCCCGCCCGACGGTCGTCGTGGTGACCTCGGCGATCCCGGAGCCGACCGAGGGCCGGTACGGCTTCGACCTGGCGCGCGGCACTGCCGGGTATGTGCGGGTCAATTCCGTGCAGCTGCGCGAGGGTTACTGGCAGGTGGTGTACGCGCTGTCGCAGTACGCGGGGACCGTGGGCTCGCACGTCCAGGACGCGGTCACGCAGGCCGCGCCGGCTAATGATCCTGGGCAGCCGCAGGATACGGTCGAACGCTGGCTGAACCGGTTGCGGCGGCAGCTGCCGTTCTGACCGGCTCCGGGGCGCTGACCTGCCGAAGCAAAGTCAGTGCCTCCTCCGAAGCCGACCCCGCCGGAGTGGTGCACACGATCAGCACCTGCTCCGGCGACCGGGCCACCGACAGCGTCTGCTGCGTCACCCGCACGCTGCCTACCACCGGATGCCGCAGTTCGTACGAGTCGGCGTCGCACGGGCCGACCCGGTGATCTCGCCACAGGGAGACGAACTCCGGGCTCTTCATCGTCAGCTCGCCGATCAATTCGGCCAGCAGCGGGTCGTCGGGGTGCTTTCCGACGGTGCTGCGCAGGTTGCCGACCACTGCGCGGGCCTTGCGTTTCCAGTCCACATACAGCTCGCGGCAGTGCGGGTCCAGGAACAGCATCCGGCTCAGGTTGGGGCGTTGGGCCAGGTCCAGGTGCCCGGCCAGCAGGGCGTGGCCGAGGGGGTTCCAGGCCAGCACGTCGGTGCGGCGGCCCAGCACCAGCGCGGGAACGCTGTCGACCGCGCGGAGGAGGTCGCGCGTTTCGTCGGCCAGCTTCTCCGGGCGCGGACGGCGCGGTTGGGGCGTGCGGCGCGCTGCGTCGGCGAGGCGGTCGAGGTGGGCGCGTTCGTGGGTGTCCAATTGCAGGGCTCGCGCAATCGCGTCGAGCACCTCGGCTGACGCGCCTCGGGAGAGTCCCTGCTCCAGCCGCGTGTAGTACGAGACGCTGACGCCGGCCAGGTGCGCCAGCTCTTCCCGGCGCAGGCCAGCGACTCGGCGGCGCGGTCCGACGTCCGCCAGGCCGACGTCGGAGGGGCGCAGCCGGGCGCGTCGTGCGTGCAGGAAGTCCCCTAGCGGGCCAGCGGTCATGGATTCCACTATCCGCCGCGTGACATAGCGCTGCCACATCCTGCGCGGGGTAGGAAAACGCGGGAGTGGTCCGGGCGCGCCGGCCGGCCCAGGCTCGGTCGCATGGACGAGATCATTCTGGGCGACGTCACGGTCACCCGCGTCAAGGAGTTCTACGGGTCGGTCGAGATGAGCCCGGACCAGTTCTTCCCGGACAGCCCGGCCGGCTCGTGGGACGAGCACCGCGGCTGGCTGGCCCCCGATTTCTGGGACCCGGGGACCGGCGAATGCCAGTCGGCGATCCAGTCCTGGCTGCTGCGCAGCGAGGGCCGCACGATCCTCGTCGACACCGGCGTCGGCAACCACAAGGACCGGCCGTACGCGCCGGTGTGGAGCCGCCTCGACACCGGCTACCTCGAGCACCTCGCCGCCGCTGGTGTCTCGCCGGAGGACGTTGACGTCGTGATCAACACCCACTTGCACATCGATCACGTCGGCTGGAATACCCGCCTCGACGGGCGCGCCTGGGTGCCGACCTTCCCGAACGCGACCTACCTGATGCCGTCGCGGGACTTCGAGTTCTGGGACCCGGCCAACGAAAACGAGACTGTGTTCGGACGGGGGAACCAGAACGTTTTCGAGGACAGCGTCGCTCCGGTGCGGCAGGCGGGTCAGGCCCAGTTGTGGGACGGGACGTACCGGATCGACAAGAATCTGCGGCTCGACCTCGCGCCGGGGCACACCCCCGGTTCGTCCGTCCTGACGCTGGATTCCGGCGGCGACCGGGCGCTGTTCGTCGGCGACCTCGTGCATACCCCGTTGCAGATCGCCGAGCCGGAGACCAATTCCTGTTTCTGCGAGGACCCGGTCGAGGCACGGGCGACTCGGCGCGCGCTGCTCGGCCGGGCGGTCGAGGACAACGCGCTTCTGTTCCCGGCGCATTTCCCCGGTTCGGGGGCGGCGGAGGTCGAGCGGGACGGGTCGAAGTTCGCGATCAAGAAATGGGCCGGGTTGTCCCGGATCTCCTGAAGGAAGTGATTCTTGTGTCTCAGCGGGAAAATCCGGTCGTCGAGACCGGGGCGGGTGCGGTCCGCGGCCACCGCGGCGCGGCGGGCGAGCGCTACCGGGCCATTCCCTACGCCGCCGCTCCGATCGGTCCCGGCCGGTTCGCTCCGCCCGAGCCGCATCCGGGCTGGTCCGGAGTCCGCGACGGAACCCAGCCGTCTCCGACCGCGCCGCAGCCCGTCCGCGACTTCGGCCGTCTCGACATGACCCCGTACTTCGGGCCGGGTTGGGTTCCGGGCGAGGAATATCTGACGGTCGACGTTCGCACGCCAGCCGCGGATTCTGGTCACCGTCCGGTGATGGTTTTCGTGCACGGCGGCGGTTTCGTCACCGGGTCGACTCGCGCCGCACTCTACGACGGCAGCGCCTTCGCCCGCGACGGCATCGTCCTCGTGACGGTTAACTACCGGCTCGGCATCCCAGGTTTCCTTGCCCTGGAGGGATCACCGGACAATCGCGGACTGCTCGACGTCCTCGCCGCGCTCCGGTGGGTGCGCGATTCGATCGCCGCCTTCGGCGGGGATCCGGGGAATGTCACGGTGTTCGGGCAATCCGCGGGTGCGACGCTCACCGGTGCGCTGCTCGCGACCCCGGAGTCCACCGGGTTGTTCCGGCGCGCGATTGTCCAAAGTGGAAACGGCACTGGTGCGTTCACTCCGGAGCAAGCACGACGGGTTGCGTCGGCTGCTGCCGCTGCGTTGGGCGTCGAACCGACAGCGACGGCGTTCGCTGAGATCTCGGACGAGCGGTTCTTGGAGATCCTGCCCGCGTTGGCCGGGCTGGACTTGCGTACCGCCACTGCGCAAGACCCGCTCGCTGGGCTCAGCCCGTTCAGCCTGGTCCTGCCGGTGCAGCCCGCTGACAGTCTGGTCGGCGACGTCGATCTGCTGATCGGCACGAACACCGAGGAGGGACGGCTTTACCTGGTGCCGCAGGGAAAACCGGACGACGCCGCGGATCGGTTGGGCGAGGTGCTGTTCGGATCCGGCACCACTCGCCTGGCAAAGGCGCACGCTGAGATCTCGACCGGCCGCACTTATGTCTATTCGTTCGGATACCGCTCCACAGCTCTGGACGGCCGGCTCGGTGCCGCGCACACCGTCGAGCTGCCGTTCGTCTTCGATCTCGCCGACGAACCCTGGCTGCATGGCGACACCGGCCTGCTCGGTCCGGACGCCGCTCCGGCCGGTCTCGCGGCGGAGGTGCATGCCGCCTGGGTGGCGTTCGCGCGGGAGGGGAAGCCGGGCTGGGCGGCGTACGACCCGAAACGGCCTGAGGCGCACCGCTTCGGCTGAAGGTTACCGCGCTGCTCTCAGCGCCAATTGAGTGCAAGTCGCCCGTGGGCCCCGGACCAGGGAGCGGAAGCCGGGCAGCGGTCCGTGAGGGGAACCCTGAGGGACTCTGATTCCCTCAGGGTTCCCCTCACGTACTTCAAGGCACGGCCCCATGGCGACAAATCAGGCATTTCGTTGGTGCGCGGCCTGATAACTCCCGGGAGTTTGGCCGAGGATCGCGGCGAAGGTCTCGATGAAGCTGGTCGGGTTCGCCCATCCGCAGCGCAGCGCAGTGTCGGTGACCGAACGGCCCTGTCCGAGATGCACCAACGCGTGCTGGATGCGCAGTTGCGACCGCCACTGCGAGAAGCTCATCCCCAGCTCGCCGCGGAACAACCGGCTCAGCGTCCGCTCGCTGGCCCCCACGGTCCGGCCGAGTTCGCCGAGGGTGGCGGACTCGGCCGGGTTCGCGCGCAGGAGGTCGGTGACGGCGCGGAGCCGGTCGTCGGCTGGTTCGGGCAGGTACATCGACTGCTCGGGGAGTTCGGTCAGCTCGTCGACCAGCACCCGGAGCAGCCGGTCGCCGACGTCGGGCGGCAGGGTCGCGCCGCCGGTCAGTTTCAAGACGGCGGCCCGCAGCAGCGCGGACACGGCGAACACTGTCGGCGCGGAGGGGAGCGCGGGACACAGCTCGGCGGGCACCTCGAGGATGCTGAGCTCGGTCTCGCCGTAGGCGCGGTGACCGTGCTCGAAGCGGGGCGGCGTCCACGAAATGCGGTCCGCCGGTGCGACCCACGTGCCCCGCTCGGTGGTCGTGGCCAGCAGCCCGCTCGTCGCGTACAGCAGCTGTCCTCGCGCGTGCTGATGCGCGGCGACCCCTTCTCCGTGGGCCAGCAACCAGCGGCCCTGGATGGGATCGTCGCCCGACCAGCAGAGGTGGCGGCGGTTCGGCATCGGTTCCCAGGATACCGGAAAACGGCCCGCTGGTGATCTTGGCGGGATACCGGTATCCGCTGTCCGGCGGGCGGTGGCAGCGGGTCCTGCGCCGGGCGATGCTGGCTGGACGAGCCTAGTTCCGGGGAGATTCCTTGTGACGGAAGAAATCCGCGCCGCCGACCGGCAGGCGATCACCGATGTGATGACCGGTTGGATCCATCGCGACCGGGAGCACTGGGACGCGTTGGCGAGCCTGTTCCACGACGACGCTACCCTGACGATCCTGTGGTTTTCCGGCCCGGCCAAGGACTTTGTCGACGGGTCGCGCGGGATGAGCGGCGGTCCGTTGCGCAGCAAGCACTTCATCGGCGCGCCCGTCATCGAGGCCGCCGGTGATCGCGCCTTCGTGGAGACCAACGCGATGCTCGTCGCCGACCACCTCGAGCTGGGGCTTGGCGTGACTGTCCACAATAGATTCCTCGACCGGGTCGAACGTCGCGACGGCGTCTGGCGCATCGCGCGCCGCGATTCCGTCTACGACATGGGCGGCTTCACCTATCCGGATGGAATTCGACCGACCGACGACTTCGACCCGCGACGGCATCCGCGCGAGTACGCCGCGTTGGCATATCTGCTGGAGCACAGCGGACATCAGGTGCCTGACACCTGCCCGACCCGCTTCAGCAAGCGCGAACAAGAGATCCTCGAAGAAGGCCACACCTGGTTGACGGGAGTTTCCGCATGACCCACAGCCCGCTTCGCGATCCGCTCGTCAACGCTGTCATCGCCAAGCTCGTTGCCGCCCAGCAATATCCGGCGGACGACCCGCGGTCCGGCCTCGAACGTGACCCGCACGAATACGGCGAATACGGCTTCTCGATCTCTCCGGAACAAGGCGATCTGATCTATCTGTTGTGCCGGGGAATCCGCGCCACCCGGACCGTCGAATTCGCCACCTCAGTAGGCATGTCGACGCTCTACGCCGCGGCCGCGGTGCGCGACAACGGGGGAGGCACGGTGATCGGCGCGGAGCTGGTCCCGGCCAAAATCGCTGCCGCGCGGCACAATCTCGCCGAGGCCGGGCTGGCCGACTACGCCGAAATCCGCGAGGGCGACGCTCGGGTCACGTTGCGCGATCTCGGCGGCGAGGTCGATTTCGCCCTGATCGACGGGTGGCTGGGCGCTGAACCGTCGCTCGCCCGCGAGGTCATCGAGTTCGTCGCGCCGCGCATCCGGATCGGCGGCTACGTCATGAACGACAATGCCGAACCCGATTTCCTGGACTACATCCGCGATCCGGCCAACGGCTTCGTGTCGGTCTCGCTGCCTCTGCACGGCGGCACCGAACTGTGCGTCAAGGTCGGACCTTAACCGCCCTGCTCCACCGGACCGATCTCCAACGGCGCGGCGCTCCCGCCGGTGAGCTGCTGCCGCCCCACGGTGACGGCGTGGTCGAGCTGCCGCGCCAGATGCGGGACGTTCGCCGAGGTCAAGTACGTTTCCGCGCCGGCGTCGAGCAGCCGCCGGACCGGTCCGTGGTAGCTGACGCCCAGCTCCGCGTCCTCGACCTCGGCGAGGACGACCCGAGCCTTCGGGAACTGCGCCCGGAGACCCCCGATCAGCTGCGGGCTGACCGGCGGCACGAGCAGGACGTCGGCGGTGGCCGGCGCCGAGTGCAGGTCCAGCACGAGGTAGTCCGAGCCGAGTTCGGCGGACAGCGACATCCGGGCCGAGGCGGACAGCTTCATCGCGGTGGCGACCACCGTGACGTCGTCATAGTCGCTCCGCGGCGGTTCGGGCCGGACGCCAGCGCCGGAGATCGTCGCGACCGGGTCGCCGTCCCTGGTGAGGACCAGGTTTTCGCCGGGTCTGAGTGCGTCGATGAGGACCACGAGATCCTCGGGCAGAAGGCTGACGTCGATCTGCCGCGTGGCGCGCTCGCCGGTCATGACTCGCCCAGGCCCAGCGGCTCGAAGCGTACGGCGGGCGCAGGCTGTGGCGTCGTCATGGAACTCGATCATCCCACAAACGCGGCGCCGCTGTCGGGTCCTTCGCGAAGCTACGGGTGATGGCGGTTTCTCGCCAGCGTTACCCGCCCAGCACTTCCTACGCTCGGCCAGTGCATTCAGATAACACTCCGCGCCTTCACGGATCGGTCGTCGGATTCGTCTCCCTCGCTGCCGCACTAGGCACCGCGGCCATCTATCCGCTGCAGCCCGCGATCGCCGAGGTCGCCGGCGGACTCAGCACGTCGCTCGGTGCGGTCGGCGTCGCGCTCGCCTGCGGGCCGGTCGGGTACCTGTGCGGACTCGCGTTGCTGGTGCCGCTCGTCGACCAGTTCCCGCCGCGCTACGTCCTGTCCGCCCAGTTCGGCGCGCTCGCCGCCGCGCTGGGGCTGAACGCGATCGTCGGCCAGGTGTGGATGCTCGGGCTGGTGCTCGGCGTGCTCGGCGCGTGTTCGTCGGTCGGCGCCGGGTTGAGTTCGGTGACTGCCCGGCTGGCGAGTCCGGACCGGCGCGCGACCGCGCTGGGGATCGTCACGGCTGGTATCTCAGCGGGGATCCTTGCCGGACGCATCGTCGGCGGCTGGCTGGCCGATCTCATCGGCTGGCGCGCGATGCTCGGCGTTTTCGCCGCCGGATGCGCGGTTGTCGCGGTGGCGGTGCTGCTCGTGCTTCCGTCGGTGTCCGGGACGAACAATCGTGGCTACCTCGCCACTTTGCGCTCGATTCCCGGGCTATACCTGCGATACCCGGCGCTTCGGCTCGCGGCGATCCGGGGCACGCTGTGGTTCTTCGCGTTCTGCGCGGTGTGGTCCGGTATCGCGGTCGCGCTGTCGAAGCCGCCCTTTTCGTATTCCGCCGAACGCATCGGCTTGTATGCTTTCGCTGGCATCTTGGGAATTTTCGCTACCCGAGTCGCGGGCGCGTGGACCGATCGTGTGGGTGCGCGCCGGGTCATCCTTTGTGGACTGATCCTCGCTGGCGTTGCGAGCGCGGTACTTGCCCTGGCGTTGTCGAGCACTGTTTCGACGTTGGTCTGCCTTGCGCTGTTTGACGCGGGTCTTTTCGCCGCCCAAGTCGCGAACCAGAGCACCGTGCTGGCGATCGAGCCAAGCGCACCGGCGCGGTTCAACAGTGCGTACATGGTCGTCTATTTCGCTGGTGGAAGCCTCGGGACCGCCTTCGGCGCGACGGCGGCCGAGCGAATCGGCTGGCCGCTGACCGCGTTCGTCACCGCGGCGGTGATCGGGGCCGCAGCTGTAATCACCCTGCTTGCTCGCGCCCAGAACGCGGAACTAGGAACGCGCGCGACGCGTCGGAAGACCGTATCCGCAGCGCGCGTCGAAAGGACCCATCGGTGAACGACGACTGGCCCGAGCAGATCGACGGCTGGGAACTCGCCCGGCACGACCGGGTCGAGGCGTACCGCAAACGCTTGGCCAACGCTGTCACGGTCACCGCGACCTGGGACGACAGTCTCGGCGCCGGCCGGGTGGAGGCCTACGTCGAACCGGCCGGGATCGGGCGGACGTTGAGCCAGAGCCGCAAGGACTTCCGCGACAAGGAAGCGTTCTGGACCGCGGCGTACTCCGTGGTCGAGATGGCCGCGAACCTGCCTTCGCTGAGCCAAGGCCAGGAGAGCCCGGCCGAACTGGTGTTGTTCGGCGACGTCGCGGGGACCGTCGAAGCCGAACCGGGCAGTGCCGGAGTTCCGGAAGCGGAGTTGACGTTCACGCTGGCCGACGGCCGCAGCGTGTGCCTGCGCATGTCCGACGAGCAGGCGTTCGACCTGTGCCGCCGCATCGACCGGCTCGAGGACCATGTGTGGTCGGAAGAACGGGAGGACGCCGCGGAGTCTCTTCCGGAAACCGATGCCGAGGTGCCGGATACGACGGGGATCCAGTCGAGCCCGGACACCGGCCACGACGTGGTCGCGCTCCTGGAGACGCGGTTCGGGGTCGCCGAGGACCACCTCCTGGCCCACGTCGACTGGTCGGCCGTGATCGTCGTCGGCGAACCCGCCGTCAGCTCGCTGATCGAACGGACCGACGAGTTGACCGCGGCGATCGGCCCGCGCTGGTATCCCGCCGCCGTCGACCGGCCGGGGGAGCGGTGGGTCGTGCTGCGTCGCGTGGTGAGCTGACGGTTTATCGGGCCTCTCGGCCTGGGCGCAGGTAGGTCAGGGTGTGGTGGGAGACCTGCCGTCCGGCGTCGTCGGTGACCGTCGCGGTGCCGTAGATCGTCCGGCGTCCCGTCCGGGTCAAGGACGATTCGCAGGTCAGGTCAGACCGCGCAGCGCCGAGGAACGCGGTGGTCATGTTCACCGTGACGGCCGGTTCGTCGGGTCCGATGACGGAGAGGATCGCGATCCAGCAGGTGACGTCGGCGAGCGTCATGGCGCAGCCGCCCTGCAAAACGTTGCCCGGGCGGAAGAACTCCGGCCGGGCCGGCAGCGAGAGGGTCGCGACACCCGGATCGACTGCCCGCACCGTGAACCCCCACCACGGCCCGAACGGACTGCCGTCGATGATCTCCTGAGCCCGTACCGTGTCCACGTACAGAAACATAACATGATTAGGTAAGTGGATGCGGCGAACGAACGAGGAACGCTCCCGAACCACCCGCCACGAGCTGGTCGAGGCCGCGCGGCGGCTCTTCGCCGAGCAGGGGTACGCGGGTACTTCGCTGGCCCAGATCGCCGCCGCGGCCGGGATCACCACGGGCGCGGTCTACCACCACTGGGAGAACAAGCAGGAGCTGTTCTACGCCGTGGTAGAGCAGGTGCACGCCGATCTGCACCGGGTGCTGCGGTCCCGATCCGGCGGCACGGGAGCTCCGTCCGACCGGTTGAAGGCGTCCGGCTCGATCTTCCTCCGCCGCTGCGCTGACCCGGCCGTGGGACGCATCCTCCTGGTCGACGGCCCGTCTGTGCTGGGCCAGGAACGGTGGCGAAACCTGGACGAACAGTGGTGGCGGGAGCCGACTGTCGCGTTGCTGCGCGAGGCGGGCAGTTCTGGCGGCGGTGTCGAGGAGCTCGCGGTCGCTTTGCTGGGGTCGCTTACGGCGCTGGGACAGGAGATCGCGGGTGCCCCGGGTCCGGCGCGGATTCGGCGGTGCCAGCAGGTGTATCGGACGTTGGTGGACGCGGTATCAGGTCAGGCGAACTGAGCTATTACGAAGCTGCGAGAAGAAGCGCGGTCTGCACCGCTTCCTCAATGTGCGCGCTCACCGTACCGCCGTGCTGCAACGCGTCCTCGGCCAGTTTTTCCAGTCCTCCAAACAGAATCAGCGCGCGGACTCGCGACAGCGGAACACCGCCGGATTCTCGGAATTCGTCGCCGGCCGAGATGGCGCGGGCGATGGTGACGTAGGCGTCGTGGTTCAGGTCGGCGGTGATCGGCGCGTCTGCCAGCGGCACGTCGCGGATGTAGCTCAGCATGACGGCGGGCCGGGCGTCGACGACGCCGATCCAGGCCGTGACGAGCTGGCGGATTTGGGTTTGCCAGGGCGCGGTGCGGTCGACCGCGGCGGCTACCCGCGCGGATCCGGTCTCGGCCGCTCCCTGGAGCAAGGCGAGCAGGCAGGCTTCCTTGGAATCGAAATGCTCGTAGAAGCCGCGCCGGGAGGTGTGCGCCCGGCCGACGAGGTCGCCGATCGTGATCTTCGGGAAGCGTTTTTCCGCCAGCAGCGATTCCAGCGCGCCGGTGAAGCGGCTCCGGTAGGCGCCCGGGCGCTCGACGGGCGTTTCCGGCTCAGCAGCGCGTGGCACCGCGCGGGTCCTTCCTGTCCGCGGTTATTCCGTGATTCTACCAGCCCCCGAGCAGGGTATTGCGAAACGCGAGGCGGATATCCGGGAAATGGCAGGAGGAACGGGTCCGGCGGCATTCAGCGGTGCTGGTTGGTCTGGGTGGCAGCAAGGCGTGCGACGCTCCGGCAGCGGTTGCGCCATCCCAGTGACATCAGGGAAAGACGTTTGGCTGATTGCGGGCACGTTCGGTAGCCTTTTGTTGCAGCGTCAGATGGGGGAGTCGAGCGCTAGGGGGATATAGGTGTTTTCACAGCTTTTCTTCGCGTTGCACATGAGACGCACGTCTGTGTCGAAGTAGCTGTAGCCGCAGGTCATCGGGTTCGCCACGATTGTGCGTTCACGCCTGTCCAGGTCCAGCGGCGTAGCTTGAGGCGGTCCGTGAGGGGAACCCTGAGGGACTCAGAGTCCCTCAGGGTTCCCCTCACGGACGTCGGCACCCAGTTGCGGTATTTCGTCGCTTTTGAGCACTCGGGTCGAACCCGAATTTTTGTTCGCTCAGGTCGCGGATCAGTCTGTTCGGGGGAAATCAGGAAAAGAATGGGAAAACCATGACAATGGCACCTGATTCTCTGAAGATCGCCAGGGTGGCTCCGGTCGCGGGGCCGTTTGGGGCGCGACGGCGTCTGGAGGGGCTGCTACACGTCTTACAACCCCAACGCGTGATCATGGCCTGACGTGCCGGGCATGATCACCACGACGCGGTGCCGAGCCAATGGCGTCCCGGCACCGCGTCTCCACTGCGGAAAGCGTGCGTCAGCGACGAGAACGAGCTATCCGTGGGACTGATCTTTTTTCCTTTTCGCGGGAATCGCTTTGGCCATTACAGCGGTACGGCCGCTACTAGGTCCTTGACGCCGAAGCCCGAGTCAGTCACTGAAGCCGAAGCACCGCTTGCTCCACCGAAGCGCACCCCGGCTCGTCGATAGGCGGCAGGATATCCGCCGGATCCGCGCACACCCCGCGGATCACATCGGCCACCCGCAGCAGCAACCCAAGCCGCGGATGGTGCGGCGGCCAAGCGATCCCGATCTCCCGCGGTGACACGATCTCGCTCAACGAGAACCGCGTGACGCCGGGATAGCGTTGCCCGAGCGCCAGTTGCGGCACGATCGAATACCCGACGTCCGCCGCGACCAGCGGTTCGACCACGTGGATCTTGTCGGTGTCGAAGACCCAGTTCGGCTCGATGCCCTGGCGGCGGAGCTCCGCGGCGACCTCCAGTTGTTCGCTCGTCAGGCACACCATCGGCAGGCCCCGCAGGTCCGCCGGCCGGATTCGGGGCACCGAGGCCAGCGGGGCGTTGCGGGGGGCCAGCAGGATGAACGGGTCGCTGAACAGTTCCAGGCCGTGTGCTTCCCCGCTTTGCAGGGGGAAGATGACGAACGCGATGTCGATCTCGCCGAAGCGCAGCAGTTCCTGCAGGCGGACGTCGTCGTCGACCTCGATGGGCTTGATGCGGCACGGGATGTGCTGCGTGCGCATCGCGGCCAGCACCAGCGGCATCACCCGCACCGCGACGCTCGAGAACACGCCGATCCGGACGGTCGGCTCGCGGCCGTCCCGCATGTCCTGGATGTGCCTCGTCGCGGTGCGGAGGATGACCTGCACTTGTTCGGCGGCGTTGACCAGCGCGATCCCGGCGTCGGTGAGCCGCACCTGGCGTTGTCCGGACATCCGGCGGACCAGCACGACGCCGAGCCGCCGTTCGATCGACGCGATGCGCTGGCTCACGGCGGGCTGGCTGCAGCCGAGCGCGACCGCCGCCGCCGCGAAGGAGCCCTCGTTGGCGACCGCGTACAGCGCTCTGAGCTGCAGCAGCGTGAGACGGCCGTTGTCGGACCAGATCGCGTCCAGCACCACCCGGCCGAGCCGGTTCCGTCGTTCCGCGCCGATCATGGGCTGGCCTCCTTGCCAGGTGGTGCCGGGAAACTCAGGGTTCCCGCATCGGTCTCATCGGGTCCCCCCCGGCGAGGCAGAAGGCGGCGGCGAGATCGATCGTGCCGGCCAGGTCGGCCAGATCCGCGACTTCGCCGGAGCTGTGCATGTGCCGGATGGGGATGTTGAGGACGCCGCACCGGATACCGGCGGCGACAGCTGCCATGGCGTCGGCGTCGGAGCCGCTCTCGTCGCCGTAGGCCTCGATGGTGTAAGGGATTTCGAGTTCTTTGGCCAGTCTGCGCAGACTGCGCGCCATGGGTTCGTCGGTGACGGCGCCGCGGCCGATGGCCGGGCCGGAGCCGAGCCGGTGGTCGCCGGTTTTGCGTTCGATGCCGTCTTGCGGGATGTCGCTGGCGAAAGTGGTGTCGATCGCGAGCGCGAAGTTCGGGTTCGTCGCGTAGACGGCGCCCATCGCGCCGTGGTAACTCGTTTCCTCGCGCACGCTGGCGACCACGGAGATCTCGGCGGTGACCGACGCCGCGGCCGCCGCGCGAGCCGCTTCGAGCACGGCCAGCGCGCCGAGCCGGTTGTCCAGCGCCGGTGCGGCGATCCGGCCGTTGAGCAGGTCGACCGGGGACGCGCCGAACACCACCGGGTCGCCGACGGTGATCACCGATTGCGCGTCGGCCCGGCTGGTCGCGCCGATGTCGATCCACAGATCGGCCATCTTGGGCGACGAGTCCTCGTCGTTCAAATGCGGCGGCGCGGTTCCAATCACGCCCGGCACCCGGCCGTCTTCGGCGAGGACCACGACGTGCTGGCCGTACAGGATCGCGGCGTCCCAGCAGCCGATGCTCACCGCCCACAGCCGTCCGGCGTCGTCGATGTGGCTGACGCTCAGCCCGATCTCGTCGATGTGCCCGATCAGCGTGATCCGCGGCGTGCTGCCCGGGTTCACCACGGCGTGCCCGCTGCCGAGCGGATCGACGTGCACGTCGGCGAATTCCCCCGCCAATTCTACCCAGGCGCGCACCGGTTCTTCCTCGTAGCCGGACGGCCCGCGCGCGGCGAGCAGCGGCAGGAGACGCCGGCGCAACGTGGCGGCGTCGGGCGCGTAATGCGAGGAACCGTCGGGGTTCGGCATGCTGCTCCTTTTCTGGGGCGGGGATTTCGGGAGAGGTCAGCGCAGCCAGGCGACACCGGGCAGGAATCCGAACTGGCCGCTGAACCGGTAATTGCCGAGCCGCGCCGAGGTGAAGTCAATCCATTTCGGCACGTACATCGACACCCACGGGGCCTGGTCGGTGACCGCTCGGTCCACTTCGGACCACAGCCTGTTCGCCGCGTCCGGGTCGGTGTTGGCCAGCCGCAGGGCTTCGGTCATCCGGGCGTCGATGGCCGGATCGCAGAAGCCGCCGATGTTCGGGCTCGCGTCCGAATTCGGCACGAACGCGGCGCACGAGGTGAGCACTTTCAGGAAATCGCTGGCCGCCGGATAATCCTGGGACCAGTCGGTCAAGGCGGCTTCGACGTGATTTCCGGAATTCTGGACGAAGGGGAACTGCAACCCCTCGTCCATCGGTTTCAGTGTCGCACGGTACCCCAAATCGGTCAACAGCGTCTGCATGTATTCGCCCATCGCGATATGCATCCGGTTGTTTCCGGGCACCACCGAAACCGCGGCTCCGGCGGTGCCGGATTCCGCGACCAGCCGTTTCGCTTTCGCGAGGTCGGGGCCGCGCCACGGGCCGCGGCCGTTCGGGGCGGGGTTGCTCGTCCACGGGCAATACTGCTGGTAACCAGGAAGACTCGGCACCAGGACCTGGCACGTCGGGACGGCCAGCCCCGGCCCGCCCGCCTGCAGCACCGCCGAGTTGCGGTCGAACGCGTAATTCACCGCCTGTCTGGCCTTGAGGTTGTCGAACGGCGGAATCCGCGTGTTCAGCGCCCAATACCAGATGTGCCCGAGCTGGTCGATGTGCAATTGCCTCGGATGGTCGACGCTGACCTCGTTCAGCCGGTCCGGCGGAATCGAGTCGACCGCGAGATCGGCCTGGCCGTTGATCACGGCGGTGACCTGGTCGGTCGGTTCGAGGCCGAATTTCTGCACGATCTGGTCCGGATTCCCCTCCGGGGCGGTGAGCGGAGACCAGGAACGGAAGTACGGATTGCGTTTCATGACGACGCGGTCGGTCGGATCGTAGCTCGCCCAGTAGTACGGTCCGGTCGAGCGCAGTTTCGACACGTCCGAACCGACGTCCGCGGGCGGGGTGTCCGCGGGCAGGATCGATGCCAGCGGCTGGCCGAGCTGCTGCGGGAATTCGGGATCCGGTTCGGTCAGGGTGAAAACGATCTTGCCGGTCGTCTCGTCGATCGAGATGCCCTTCGACAGATCGCAGGTTTCCGGGGTGTCCAGGCATTCCTTCGCCCCGGCGAGGACGTCGAACTGCGAGGACGTCGTCGGCCCGTGCACCTTGAACATCCGCTCGAAGGACGCCTTGACGTCCGCCGGCCGGACCTCGCGGCCGTCGCTGAACCGGATCCCGGACCGCAGCGTGAACGTCCACTTGAGACCGCCGTCCGTCGGTTTCGGGATTTCGGTCACGAGATCCGGCGCCACGTGCTGGCCGGTTTCCGGGCCGGACTTGGTGAACGCGGTGAGACCGTCGTAGGTCGCGGTGAAGAGGGTCCACGACGACGTCGAGAAATTGACCATCGGATCGGCCGTGCCGACGTTGCCCGACGACAGCATGACCTCGGTCCCGCCCTGGTGCCCGTGATCGCCGGGCGCGACGGACGTCAGGTCCAGCGTGTCGTCCACCGCGCATCCGCTCGCCCCGAGGAGCACCAAAGCCGCGAGTACCGCCGGCAGCCGTCTCATCGCGCCATCCCCTCGCCGTCGACCGGCGGCAGAATCTCCGCTGGGCGGGCACACACCCGCTGGATGATGTCGATGACCCCGCGAATGAACGCGAGCCGCGGGTGATAGCGCCGCCAAGCGATGCCGACGGTCCGCGCCGGAACCGTGCCAGCGAGGGAAACCCTTCGTACGCCAGGCGTTCGGCCGCCGAGGGTAAGCCGGGGCACCGCGCCGTAGCCGAGGCCCGCGGCGACCATCGCCTCTACGGCGTGGTTGGTTTCCATCTCCAGCACCCAGTTCAGCTCCGCGCCCACAGACGCGGCCCAGGCCTCCATCGGGTCGCGCTGGCCGCGCAGGCCGATCAACGGGAGCCCGGCGAGCCGGCCGGGGGAGACCCGCTCCGCGCCGGCGGGCATGAGCAGCACGAACGGGTCGGTGAGGAGTTCCGCGGTGAGCAGCGCCGGGTCGGTGATCGGCAGTTTCACGAACGCGAGATCGACGTCCCCGTTGCGCACCAGCCGGGACACTTCCGTTTGCTGGTCCAGTTCGACCAATTCGATCCGGTAGTCGACCGGCTGCCGCCGCAGCGCCGCCATCATCGGCGGGATCACCCGCTCGCTGGCGCTGGTGAACAGGCCGATGCGGACGGTCGCGTTGAGGCCCTTGCGGATCGTCTCCACCTGGCTGACGGCGACCGAGAGGATCCCGCCGACCTGTTCCGCGGCGGCTACGAGGGTGTCGCCCGCCTCGGTCAGCGATACCCGGCGCTGCTGCCGGGACCGGTGCACCAGCAGGACCCCGAGCCCGCGCTCGAGACTCGCGACCCGCTGGCTCACGGCCGACTGGGTGCAGCCGAGCGCGGTCGCGGCCCCGGCGAACGAGCCGGTCGCGGAGATCGCGATGATCGCCGCGAGCTGCGGCAGTGTCGGACGGGCGGACTGGTCGGCGTCGGCGCTAGTCATCGCGAGCAGCCTTCGGTTCGGCCGGCACCACCTGGACCGCCGGCTCAAGCGGATGATGACAGGCGACCTCGTGACCAGCGTGTTCCCTGGTCAGCACCGGTTCCGTGGTGCGGCAGACGGTGGTGGCGCGCGGACAGCGCGGATGGAACCGGCAGCCGCTCGGCGGCTCCAGCGGGCTGGGCACGTCCCCGGCCAGCGTGGTGTCCCGCCAGTCCGAGCCCGCCGCCGGATCCGGGATCGGCACCGACGCCAGCAGTGCCGCGGTATAGGGATGTTGCGGGGCCGCGAAGATCTCGCCGACCGGTGCCTGTTCGACGATCCGGCCGAGGTACATCACCGCGACCCGGTCGGAGGTGTGCCGGACGACGCCGAGGTCGTGCGCGATGAACACGTAGGTGAGCCCGAGCTGTTCCTTGAGATCGTCGAACAGGTTCAGGATCTGCGCCTGCACCGAAACGTCCAATGCGGACACTGGTTCGTCGGCGACGACCACGCGCGGCCGCAGCGCCAACGCTCGTGCGATGACCGCGCGCTGCCGTTGCCCGCCGGACAGTTCGTGCGGGAACCGGTCGGCGAGTTCGGCGGAAAGCCCAGTCAGGACAAGGAGTTCCGCGATGTCCGCGCGGCTCGCCGGTTGACGGTGCACGCGCAGCGGTTCGGCGACCGAATCACCGATCCGGCGGCGTGGATTGAGGCTCGCGTACGGGTCCTGGAAAATCATCTGCACCGACCGGCGGACCGGACGCAGCCCGTGCCGGCCGGTCCGGCTGATCTCGGTGCCGTCGAAGGTGATCGACCCGCTGCTCGGCTGGTAGAGCCGGACGAGACAGCGGCCGAGGGTGGACTTGCCGCAGCCGGATTCGCCGACGAGACCGAGTGTTTCGCCGCGCCGCACGGACAGCGAGACCCCGTCGACGGCGCGCAGCCGTCCGGGGCGGCCCAGCCGATTTCTCCGTACCGGGAACCATTTGACCAGGTCTGTGGCGCTCAGCAGGTCGGACATCAGGCGGTTCTCTTTTCGTCCGGGCTCGACGCGTGCCGCAGCAGGCAGGCGTCGAGATGCTCCTGAGCCGAAGGCAGCAGAACCGGCCGCTGCTGGACGCAAACCGCTTCCGCGTCCGGACATCGCGGCGCGAACGCGCAGCCCGGTCCGATGTCGGCCGCCAGCGGAGGCAGGCCCTCGATGGAGGGCAGGCGAGCGGGCCGGGGCGCGTCCAGCCGGGGAATCGACCCGAGCAGCCCGACGGTGTACGGATGCTGCGGCCGGGCGAACAGCTGCGCGGTCGGCGCCTGCTCGACGATCCGCCCGGCGTACATCACCTGCACCCGCGACGCGATTCCGGCGAGCACGCCGAGGTCGTGCGTGATCAGGATGACGCTGGTGCCGGTGCGGGCGCTCAGGTCCCGGATGATGCGCAGGATCTGGGCCTGCACCGAGACGTCCAGTGCGGTGGTCGGCTCGTCGGCGATCAGGATGTCGGGTTCGCAGGACAGCGCCATCGCGATCATCACCCGCTGCCGCATGCCGCCGGAGAACTGGTGCGGATAGTCCCGCGCGCGGGCCCCCGGGCTCGGAATGCCGACCGTCTCGAGCAGTTCGACCGCGCGGCGGCGGGCGGCTCGCCTGCCGACGCGCTGGTGCTGGCGTATCTGTTCGGCGATCTGCCATCCCACGCGGTACACCGGGTTCAGCGAGGTCATCGGGTCCTGGAAGATCATCGCGATCCTCTGGCCCCGGTAGTCGCGCATCCTCGTGGCGGGCAGGGCGAGGAGGTCCTGGCCGTCGAACAGCACCCGGCCGCTGACGACCGCGTTGCCGTCGCGGATCAGGCCGAGCAGCGCGAGCATCGAGACCGACTTGCCGGAGCCGGATTCGCCGACCACGCCGAGGGTTTCGCCCGCCCGGAGCTCGAACGACACGTCGTCCACCACCCGCACCAAGCCGCCGCGCGTGCGGAATTCCACGGTCAGGCCCTCTGCGGACAGGACTTTCGCGGGCAAGGTCGTCATCGCACTCGGATCCTCGGGTCAAGGGCGGCGTAACCGAGGTCGACCAGGAGGTTCACCAGCACGACGGTGAACGCGCCGTACAGCGTCACCGCCATCAGCACCGGCAGGTCGAATCGGCTCAGCGAGTGGAAGGTGAGGTTGCCGACCCCGGGCAGGCCGAACACCTGCTCGGTGAGCACCGCGGCCCCGCCGAGCATGGCCCCGAGGTCGAGGCCGAAGAGGCTGACGAACGGGATGAGCGAGTTCCGGAGCACGTGCCGCAGCAGCACCCTGGATTCGGAAAGCCCTTTCGCCCGCGCGGTGAGCACGAAATCGGACCGGTCGACCTCGATCAGGTCGGCCCGCAGCACGCGCGCGTACAGCCCGGCGGTGCCGATCGCCAGCGTGATCCACGGGAACAGCAGTTGCTCGAACCACTTCAGCGGGTTGACGTTGATCGGCGTGTAGCCGAGTTCCGGCAGCCAGCTGAACAGGCTGTTGTGCCAGGAGCCCTGGGTGAGCATGTTCACGACGCCGCCCAGCCAGTACACCGGCAGCGACATGCCGACCAGGCCCAGGCCCGTCAGCAGCGGATCGATCGCGCGGCCGCGGAAAACCGCGGCGAGCGTGCCCGCGCCGAGCGCGAGCAGCAGCCAGATCACCGCGGCCCCGGCGACCAGCGACAGCGTGACCGGAATCGTCTTGGCCACCCGGGAGAGCACCGGGCCGCGATCGGTGTACGAGACCAGGTCCCGGTCGATGACCAGGCGCTTCATCATGGCGAAGTACTGCTCCGGCAACGGTTTGTCGAGGCCGAAGTCGGCCCGGATCTGCTCGATCACCTGCGGGGTCGCCTGTTTGCCCGCGATCTGCCGCGCCGGGTCGACCCCCGGGGTCTTGAAGAAGATCAGGAACACCAGGATGCTGACCGCGATCAGCACCCCGGCCGCGGAGAACACGCGGCGCACGACGTAGGCGATCACCGGGCACGCATCCGCAGCTCGGCCTTCGGGTCGAAGGCATCCCGGATCGCGTCGCCGAGAATGTTCAGCACGCACACGGTGATCGCGAGCAGCGCGCCGGGCACGATCGCCATCAGCGGCCGGCTGCGCAGCAGTTGCGTGCCGTCCTCGATGATCGTGCCCCAGCTCGCGGCGGGCGGGTGCACGCCGATGCCGAGGAACGACAGCCCGGACTCCAGCAGCATCGCCGTCGCCACCATCAGCGGGAACAGCACGATCACCCGGGACAGCACGTTCGGCAGGATTTCCCGGCGGATGATCCGGCCGTGCCCGGCGCCGTAGGACGTCGCCGCGCCGACGTAGTCCGCGGCGCGCACGGACAGCACCGCGCCGCGCACCGGCCGGGCGACATAAGGCACGTAGACCACCCCGATAATCAGGACTGGCAGCGCGAGACTGCCCGAACTGACCCGGACGAAACCGAGGCTGATCCCGGACGCGAAGCTGATCGCGGAAATCGAGATCGCCAGCATCAGCACGGGGAACGCCCACACGACGTCCAGGATTCTGGACAGCACTCCGTCGACGACCCCGCCGACGTACCCGGCGATCAGCCCCACCACGAGGCCCCCGGCGCAGGCGACGAGACCGGCGAGCACCCCGATCACGAGGGTGTTCCGGCCGCCGTACAGGATCCGCGCGGCGACGTCGCGGCCGTCCCCGTCCGCGCCGAGCAGGAAATGCGCCTGGCCGGTCGGCCCGATCGGCAGCACGCCGACGCCTTGCGGCGCTGGTTGCAGCAGCGGCACCACGGTCCCGTCGTCGAGGACGGTGCTGCCGACCGGATCGGCCACGAACGGATCAGTGCCGGAGATGTGGCCGGCGTAGAGCGGCGCGAGCAAGCACAGCACCACGATCACGGCGAGGACCGCCGCCGAGACCATGACCCGGGAATTGCCGAGCAGGGCCCGGAGGCCTCGCCGCCACGGCCCGCCGCCGGACTCCGGTTCTGCTCGCGGGCCGACGACCGCCGGCTGCGCGGGATGGGGCTCGGTCACCTGGCCACCCCCCTCGGATTCGCCGCCTGTGGGCAAAAGCTAGAGAAGGTTCACGTTTTTCGGCAAGAAGACCGGCATCGCATTCGATAAGACGGACTAATCAGCTGACCGATGCGTTCCCGGCCGGAACACTTTCCGGTAAGCGCCGGGTGGCACGCCGACGACCTGGCCGAACTGGGAACGGAAGTTGCTCGTCGTGGGAAAGCCGGTCTGCGCGGCGATCCGGTCGACGGTGTGCTCGGTGGTCTCGAGCAGTTCCTGCGCCTGCCGCAGGCGCACTCCGGCCACCCATTGCATGGGGCTTTGCCCGGTTTCTTCCTTGAACCGCCTGGTCAGCGTGCGGACGCTCAGCCCGGCCGCGTCGGCGATGTCCGCGAGCGCGAGGTTCCGGTACGCGTTTTCCTCGATCCACGCCACGACCTGGTCGAGCGTGGTCGGGCGGCTGGGCGCGCGGTTGCGGACGATGTATTGCGCCTGCCCGCCGGGCCGGTGCAATGGCGCGACGGCGAGGCGCGCGGCATCGGCCGCGACGGCGGTTCCGTAATCGTTCTGGACGATGTGCAGACACAGATCAATTCCGGCGACGGCACCCGCGGAAGTGAGGATTCTCCCGTTGTCGGTGTAAAGCACGTCGGGATTCAATCGGACGGCGGGGTAGGTGCGCGCGAATTCGTCGGCGGCGAGCCAATGCGTTGTCGCGTCCCGGCCGTCGAGCAATCCCGCTTCGGCGAGCGTGAATGCCCCGACGCAGATCGACGCGATCCGCGTGCCGCGGTCGGCGGCGGCCCGCAGCGCGTCGAGGACGGCGGGCGGTGCGGGCGCCAGGGGGTTCTCCCGGCCGGGCACCACGATGAGGTCGGCGCGCTGGAGGGCGTCCAGGCCCTCGTCGATCGCCAGCCGCAGCGGGCCGGCGCTGATCGCACGCTCCGGACCGGCGACGACGGTCCGGTACCCCGGGCGGCCGTCCGGGAGCCGGACACGCCCAAAGGTCTCGATGGGGGTGGCCAGATCGAAGGGGATCGCATCCGGGAGTGCGAGCACCGCTGTGGTGTACATCCCCGCAGAGTAAGGCATCTGCCGTGTGGCCAGATGTAGGCGTTATATGTCCAGATGGCCATTGTGGAGATCATCGCGGAGGGCTTTCGATGGACGAAAGCGTCCATCGAAAGGAACCGCTCGTGCTCCGTGCCCAGTTCGTGCTCTTCGACGGGTTCGACCCGCTCGACACCATCGCTCCGTTCGAGGTGTTATCGGCCGGAAGCGACTTTCTCGGCGGCAAGCTCGCCGTGGAACTCGTGAGCGCGGACGGCCCCGGCGTCGTGCGCTCCGGCGTCCCCGGGCTCACCCTGACCGCGACCGCCGCGCTCGATCCGGACGCACCCGGCTACGTCCTCGTCCCCGGAGCCGCCGGGCCGATGGAGGGCGACCCGGACGTCGAGACCATTCCGGTCCTGTTGTCGCGCTTCGCGTCCGGGGACGCGATGCCGTTGCTGCGGCGCGCGTTCGACAATCCGGACAACACGGTCGTGACCATTTGCGGGGGTTCGCTCGCGCTGGCCATGGCCGGTCTGCTCGAAGGCCGCACCGCGACGACGCACGTGCTCGGCGTGGACCTGCTCGACGCCGCCGGAGTGAACGCCGTCCGCGCCAGGGTCGTGGACGACGGCGACTTGATCAGCGGCGGCGGCGTGACGTCGGGCCTCGACGTGGCTCTTTACGTGCTGGAGCGCGATTTCGGCTCGCAGGCCGCGCGGGCCGTCGAGGAGCTTTTCGAATACGAACGCCGCGGCACCACCTGGAAAGCCTCGCATTCCGTGAAGGGAAATTCGTGAACGCTTTTCTGCTGTCGGTTCATGTCTTGGCGGCCATTCTCGCCATCGGTCCGGTCGCCGTCGCCGCGAGCATGTTCCCCAGTGCCGCCCGGCTCGATTCCGACGACCCGAAAAAGGCTGCCACACTGCAGGTTCTCCACCGTACGACCCGGGTCTACGCAGTGATCGGAGTGCTCGTCCCGGTCTTCGGTATCGCGACCGGCGCGCGGATGGGCGTGCTCGGCGATACCTGGCTGATTGTCTCGCTGATCCTGACTGTCGCCGCCGCCGGAATCCTGATCGCTCTTATCCTGCCCGGCCAGAAACGCGTAGTCGACGCACTCGGATCAGAGAAGCCAGCGGCCGTCCGCCTGGGAATGACGACCGGCGTCTTCAATCTGCTCTGGGCGGTGGTGGTCGTCCTGATGATCTACCGTCCCGGCTCGACGACGGGAGTCGGATTGTGAGTCCGCGACGGATTCTGGAAATCATCGGCGCGGTGGAATTGGCGACGCTGGTGCTGATGCTGGGGAATATCGTGACCGTGCATCAGCCGGAGGTCTCGCAGGTGCTCGGTCCGATGCACGGTTTGGCTTACACGGCAACGGTGATCGCCGCTGTCCTGGTCATGGGCGGCCGTCATCGGATCTGGCTGCTGGCGCTGATTCCGGGAATCGGCGGGCTCCTCGCGGCACGGGCTGCTTTGCCCGCGGCCTGATCGGCAACCACGCGCCTGACCGGCCAAGACCACCTCAAGTGCGACAGGTGGCACTAGGTTCACCATGTGATCGGGTACGGGCTTCATGGCACCGTCCTCCTGCGGTGCCTTAGCGTCATGCCATGACGATTCCAGCCGGACTGAGCCGCGCGGTCCTCCGGGCCCGGCGGGACACCGGCTTTCTCGCCGCCGGTGTGCTGCCGCACCTGGCGCTGGTGCCCGGGTGGGCCTGGGCGGCGGCGACCGCCGCCAGGACCGGGAACTGGCTCCTCGCGGTTTCCGTGCCGGCCGCCTTGGTCCTGCTCGGCTCCCCGGTCCTGACGGCCGTTCAGCGGGCTCGCTACCGGGTGCTCATCGGCGTGGACGTCCCGCGAGCCGCCGCCGCGCCGGAACAATGGGCCTGGGCTTCGATCGCCCGGTGGCTCGCGGCGACGCGGCCTTGGCGCAAGATCGGCTACCACCTCCTGCTCGGCCCGTTGCTCGCGCTGCTGGAACTGCTGGTGCTCGCGGCGGCAGCGGCGGGCCTGGCGGGCGTCACCGCCTACGCCTGGGCATGGGCGCTGCCAACCGGAATCCGCCAGGACTTGTTCGGCTACCTGACCCAGCTGCCCGCCTACACCGCGGCCGGGCTCCTCCTTCTGTGTGCGCTGCCCTGGACCGCGCGGGCAGCGGCCCGAGCCGAGGCGCGGCTGGCGTCCGGCCTGCTCGGGCCCAGCCGGGCGCAGCGGCTCCAAGAGCGGGTCGATCACCTTGCGGTGAGCCGGACCGACCTGATCGAGGCCGTCGACGCGGAACGCCGCCGGATCGAGCGCGACCTGCACGACGGCACCCAGCAGCGATTGGTGTCGCTCGCGGTCAACCTGGGTCTGGCCATCGCCACCCGCCCGGACCTGCCGCGCGATGCCCGCGAGGTGATCGAGAAAGTGCACCTGGAAGCGAAGGCCGCGATCGCCGAACTCGACGACCTGGTGCGGGGGCTGCACCCGGCCGTGCTCGAAGACCGGGGTCTGGACGCGGCGTTGTCCGGGCTGGCTGCCCGCACTCCCTTGCCGGTGCGGCTGCGGGTCAGTCTGGAGGAACGGGTGGCGCCCAAGGTGGAGTCAGTCGCGTATTTCGTGATCTCCGAAGCGCTGACTAATGCGACGAAGCACGCCAACGCGATGCGTGCGGAGGTGACAGTCCGTCAGGTCGGCGAGGTGCTGCGAGTGCGCGTTACCGATGACGGGCTGGGCGGTGCCGACGCCTCCTCCGGCACGGGGCTGACCGGGCTGGCCAAGCGGGTCGGTTCCCTGGACGGGGCCTTCCGCGTCAGCAGTCCCGTCGGCGGGCCCACCACGATCACCGCGGAGCTGCCGTGCGCGCGGTGATCGCCGAGGATTCGGTGTTGTTGCGGGTCGGCCTGATCAAGGTGCTGGAGGCGGGCGGGTTCGAGGTCGTCGCGGAAGCAGGCGACGCGGAGGGGCTGCTGGCGGCAGTGGAGGAATACCGGCCCGAACTCGCCTTGATCGACGTCCGGATGCCGCCCGGCTTCACCGACGAGGGCGTGCGGGCGGCGATGGAGATCCGCCGGCGCTGGCCGGGGACGCCGGTGGTGCTGCTTTCGCAGTACGTGGAGGAGCGGTACGCGGCCGACCTGCTGTCCGCCAACACCAGCGGCGTGGGCTACCTGCTCAAGCAACGGGTCGCCGACGTCGCCGACTTCGTGGCGGCGGTCCGGCGGGTGGCGGACGGGGGCACGGCCCTGGACCCGCAGGTCGTGGCCCAGCTGCTGCTGCGGCGCGACAGCGACCCGCTCGCACGGCTGACTCCCCGCGAACGGGAGGTGCTCGGTCTGATGGCCGAGGGGCGCTCCAACGCCGGTATCTCGCAGTCGCTGGTGGTCAGCGAAAGCGCCGTGGCGAAGCACATCAACAACATCTTCGCCAAGCTCGACCTGCCCGTGGTCGACGCGGACCACCGCCGAGTCCTGGCGGTGCTGCGGTTCCTCGGAGCGTCCCGAGCCTGACACGCTGCGAGCGCGGAGTCGGATGGCGGCAGCGCCTGCGCCGGTCGGCTGGCCGGGTGCGCGACGCCGAGGTCCGTGAGGGGAACCCTGAGGGAATCTGATTCCCTCAGGGTTCCCCTCACGGACTTTCGCAGGGGCGGAGCCAGGCGGCGCACCACACCCCTGGACCGGGCCGCGAGCGCCGATCACGTCGCGAGCCCTTCCACCCGGCGGCCCGGCCGGGGTAAGGCCCGGGTCGCGAGAACCGCGCAGATCACCGCCAGCGGCACCTCGGCGAAGGCCGCCATCAGCACCGCCAGCGTGAAGTCCGGACCTGGGGCAGCCGTCATGGTGTCGAACCAGGCGTCGGCCAGCAGCAGGGCCGAGGTCGCGGCGGCGGTCAGGCAGGCCCGGCGGTCGCCGCGTCTGAGGAGCAGTCCGGTGGAGAGCAGGCCGAGCGCCTCGAGGCTGTCCAGGCCCGTCCACGTCCAGGCCCAGTGCGCGGCCTGAGCGGTGGACGGCAGCTCGGTGTGCAGGAAGACCAGCCAGGGAATCATCGCCAGCCCGAGCACGGTGAGGACCGTGGCTGCCCGGCGCAGCAACAGGGGGAGCGTCGAAGCGGCTGCGGTCTTCGCAAGGATCCGCGGGACACCGCTCGCCATGACACCTGACCCCCTCCGGTGCCCGCCTCTCGGGCACCACATCAGGATGTCTTCGCGGCGTGCCCGAGGCAGTAACGCTCCTATCCGACTTGATGGTGGCAGCAGGTACACCTTCCCGGAGATCTCCCGCCGGAACTAATCCGCGTCACGGAGATCAGGCATGTCCCTGAGCTGCCTCCGCGAAGTGATCCCGAGCTTGCGAAAGATGTTCCGAAGGTGCGCGTCCACCGTCCGAGGACTGAGGAACAGCCGCGTCGCGACTTCCTTGGACGTAGCCCCCGCGGCGACCTCGCGGGCGATGTGCATTTCCTGCATGGTCAACCGGTCATAGGTATGCGAGGAGCGGTTGCGCGCGACCTCCCCGGTAGCCCGCAGCTCGTCGGCGGCCCGTCGCGTGAACGCCTCCAGCCCGATCTTCGACAGCTGCTCATGCGCGACCCGCAGATGCTCGCGTGCGTCACGACGACGGCCCGCGCGGCGCAGCCATTCCCCGTACCGCAGGTGTGCCCGCGCGATCTGCACGGACAACGGACTGCCCGACAAATACGAGAACGCCGCGAGGTAGTCGTCCTCCGCGTCGGTGACCATCGCCCGCGCGCCCGCCGCGACGCCGAGCGCGAAGTCAGTGTCAGCGGATTCCGTGCGCTCCACCAACGCATCCAGTGCCGACCGCGCGACGGCGTCCTCCCCGCATCGCACGGCGGCCTCGATCTGTTCGGGCAGCGCGATGCCGGTGAGGAAGAGGTCACCGCTCGCGACGGCCTGTGTGGCGGCTTCGAAAGCGGCGGGATATTCGCCAAGGCCGTTGTACAGCACGGCCATCGCCCAGTGGGCGTTCGCGGTCAGCTGCCCGGTGCGCCGGCTCGTGGCCTCGGCGAACAGGTCGAGCACCTCCTGCTTGCGCCCGCGCATCGCCGCCAGGTGCACTCGCGGGTAGAGCTGCGGCGGATCGCCGAGAGCGTCGGCGATCGCCTCTTCCTCGGCGATCGCCGCCATCGCCTGTCCGAAGTTCCCGGTGAGCACCGCGTACACCGCCGCTTGCGAGAGACCGAGCCGGATGGTCATCGGCGATCCCGTGGACTGTCCGGTCCGCGTCAGCCAGTCGATGATCGTGCGGTGCAGGTCGAGGTCCCACAGTTCGCCAGCGAGCACGGTGGCCAGTGCGGGCGTCCGCGTCCAGCCCGCGTCGTCGCCGGTGAGGACCTGCCGGATGGCGGGCACCCCGGCGCGGTGGCCCTCGGTGGTCAAGCGCACCAGCGCGGCCAGGAGGTCCGGCGGCCCGGACGGGGGCGCGGCGGCGAGCACCCGGTCCAGCACTCCCGCGGCCCGCCCGACGGCCAGCCCCATTTCCAGCGCCGCCACCAGGAACTCGCGCGACCGTTCCGGATCGCTGTCCGCGAGCTGCTGCGCGGCGTGCAGGATGATTTCCGGACCGCGAACCGCCCCGTCCGCGCCCTGGACGAAGGCGATCTGCCCGCGCAACAGGTCGACCGAGGCGTGCTGCGGGAGCGCCAGCGTCGAGGTGTCGATGCTGGTCAGCAGGTCGGCGGCGGCGTCGGTCCGGCCTGCCGCGAGCGTCGCCCGCGCGGCTGCCAGTGTGCGTTCGACCTGCTTGCCGGGGTCGAGCGACAGCGCGGCGGCCCGCTCGAGGAAGGCGGCTGCGGCTGCGACACCACCGCGTGCTTGTGCGCGGGAAGCCGACAGCTCTAGCTCCGCCGCGACCTCTTCGTCCGGCCCGGCGGTGGCCTGCGCACGATGCCAAGCCCGGCGGTCGCCAGCGGTGTCCGGGTCGGTGACGTCGGCCAGCGCTCGATGCGCCGCCTGCCGCAGTTTTGGCTCAGCCGCGCGGTAAGCGGCCGAGCGCGCCAGCGGATGCGCGAAGCGCGCCCGGGTGTCGAACAGGATCAGCCCGGACGCCTCCGCCGCGGCGCTCGCGGCGGGCACGTCGAGGTCGAGCTGTCGTGCGGCTGCCCACAGCAGACCCGGGTCGCCGGTGGGATCGGCGCTCGCGAGGACCAGCAGCTGCCGCGCGTCCGGGGGCAGATCCGCCATTCTCGCGAGGAAACTCCGCTCGATCCGGCTCGCGATCGGGGACGGCGTCGGCAGCGCGAAACCGCCTGCTTTCGGCAGTTCGATCAGGGCGAGCGGATTGCCGCGGGCTTCGGCGAGCAGGCGATCGCGCACCCGCTCGTCCAGCGTCACGGTCTTCTCCTCGGCCAGCAAGACGCGTGCCTGCGCGTCGCTCAGGCCGCCGACGGTGAGCCCGGGCAGTTCGTCCAGCCCGGGGACCGGATCCTGGTCGCGGGCGGCGAACACCATCGCGATCGGCTCGGCCGAGACGCGCCGGGCCAGGAACGTCAACGCGCGAGCCGAGGCGGCGTCCAGCCAGTGCGCGTCGTCGATCACGCACAGCATCGGACGTTCCGCGGCCGCGGTGGCCAGCAGTTCGAGCGCGGCGAGACCGACACGGAACGGGTCCGGCGCGCCGTCGGCCAGCCCGAAGGCGACCAGGAGGGAGTCGCGGTAGGGCGTCGAGAGGGTGTCGAGGTGCTCCAGCACCGGAACGCACAGCTGGTGCAGCGCGGCGAACGGCAGCTCGCCCTCGAACTCCGACCCGGACGCGCGGATCCGCTGAAACCGCTCCGCTGCCTGTTCGAGGTGGTCCAGCAGCGCGCTCTTGCCGATCCCCGGCTCGCCGCGGAGGACGAGCACGCCGCCCTCGCCCCGCTCCGCGGCCTTGACCAGCGCGAGAAGGCGCTCGATCTCGTCGTGCCGGCCGATGAGGGAGGACGTCGTGGGCATGGTCCGAACCTTAGGGCAGCGGCCGTAGGCGAAGTAGGCGATTGTCACCGACGCGAGCGGCGGGGTGTCCAGGCGAAGGTGGTGACAGGCCATCCGAGGAAAGGAAATTCCACAATGGACACCGTGCTCGTCACCGGAGCGACCGGAACTGTCGGCTCCGCGCTGATCCCCGCTCTGCAGGCACGCGGCGGCACCGTCCGCGCCATGACCCGGGGCCGTCCCGTTGACGGTGTCGAGACCGTCACCGCCGACCTGCAGGACCCGGCCTCGGTCGCCGCGGCGCTGAAGGGAGTCGACGCGGTGTTCCTGAACAGCCCTTCGGCCGCCGACGCCGCCGAATTGCAGATCCAGTTCGCCAACCTGGCCCGCGACGCCGGCGTCAACCGGCTCGTGCTGCTCTCCCAGTACGCGGCACGCGCCGATTCGCCGGTGCGCTTCCTGCGCTGGCACGCCGAAGTCGAGGCGCACGTCGAGAAAATCGGGCTCGACTACACCGTGCTGCGGCCCAATCTCTATCTGCAAGGGTTGCTCAACTTCTCCGCCACCATCGCGCAGGGATTCCTCGCCGCGCCCATCGGCGACGCGGCGGTCAGCGTCATCGACACCCGGGACATCTCAGCCGCCGCCGCTGCCGTGCTCACCAGCAGCGGACACTCCGGCCGCACCTACACCCTGACCGGCCCGCGTGCCGTGACCCACACCGAGATCGCCGCCGCGCTCTCGGCCGCCACCGGACGGGACATCGCGTTCCACGACGCACCCGCCGACCAGTTCGCCGCCGCGCTGACCGGCTTGCTCCCGTCGTGGCAGATCGGCGGCCTCGTCGAGGACTACGCCCATTACGCCCGCGGCGAGGCCGCCGAGGTGCACACCTCCGTCGCCGATCTCACCGGCCGCCCCGCGCGCGACCTCACCGATTTCGCCCTGGACTACGCCGCCGCGTTCGCGGCTCTCTGAAAGGAAAATCCGATGATCTACCACAGCATTCGGTTCACGCTCAAGCCCGAGGTCACCTCGGACGAGAAGGGTGCGCTCGTCGCGAAGATGCGCGAGCTGTTCGACGCGATCCCGGCGGTCAAGGCCCGCGTCGCCGGCCCGGATTTCGGCGGGAAGTACGAATACGGCGCCGTCCTGGTGATCGAGGACATCGCGGGGTACTCGGACTACATGAACCACCCGGCGCACCTCGAACTGGACCGGATCGGGCTGCCGTTCGTGGACGAGTTCATGTCGTCCGACATCACCGACGACCCGGACCCGGAGATCGGCGCGAAGATCGCCGAGGTCCACCGGATCCGGTTCGAGAACGTGCCGGACATCGCGGACCTCATCTCCGGTCTCGCCGAGTACACCGGCAGCGCGGCACCGGGCAAAAACGGCAGCTGACGCGGTGTGGTGGGCGTGGTTCGCAGGTGGACCACGCCCGCCGCGTTAATTCGTTCGCGTCCGCTCTTGGCCGCTGGGTAAGCTGACGAGGAGCTGCTGCCGTTCATCGGAGAGGGACATTGATCTTCTGAGGTGCAGAGACACCGCGACCCGGGTTTTCGCCCGTCGCGCGTCTGGCCTCGGATGACGGCAACCAGAATCCCGTCCCGTGATACGCGTGCTGTGCCGCGGTGTCTCCCCGTTCTTGTCCATCACGAACGAGGAGTTACGCCTGTGTCTTCGTCCATTGTGTGCTCAGACCTCAGTTTCGCCTGGCCGGACGGCGAGGTCGTCTTCGACCGGTTCAATGTGACGATCAGCGAGGGCCGCACCGGGCTCATCGGGCTCAACGGTTCCGGGAAATCCACCTTGCTCCGGCTGATTTCCGGGGAGCTGCGGCCGGCCGCGGGCACGATCAGCGTGTCCGGCGAACTCGGCTACCTGCCGCAGAACCTGATCCTCGCCTCCGCTCGCCGGGTGGACGAGGTGCTCGGCCTGCGGGAGATCCGGGCCGCGCTCGCCGCGATCGAGCGCGGGGAAGCCGACGAGCGCCATTTCGCGACCGTCGGCGATCAGTGGGACGTCGAGGAACGCACCCGCGCGACGCTCGATCAACTCGGCCTCGTGCACGTCGCCCTGGACGCGCGGGCGGGGGAGCTGTCCGGCGGCGAACTGATCCTGCTCGGCCTCGCCGCGCAGTTCCTGCGGCAGCCGGACGTGCTCGTGCTCGACGAGCCGACCAACAACCTGGACCTGCGGGCCCGGCGCCGGGTCGGCGAGGCGGTCCGGGCGTGGAAAGGCGTGCTGGTACTGGTATCTCACGATCGCGAGTTGCTGCGGCACGTCGACCGGATCGCCGATCTCCGTTCCGGGGAGGTGACCTGCTACGGCGGGAATCTGGAGGATTACGAGGCCGCGGTGGCCGTCGAGCAGGAGGCGGCGGCGCGGATGATGCGCGCCGCGGAGTCGGATCTCAAACGGCAGAAGCGGGAGCTGATCGAGGCGCGGACCAAACTGGACCGGCGTGCTCGGTACGGCCGGAAACAGTGGGAGAACAAGCGCGAGCCCAAGGTCCGGATGCGCAAACGCCAGGAGGACGCGGAAATCGCCGCGGGCAAGCACCGCACGATGCATCTCGGCAAGGTGGCGGAGGCCAAGGAACGGCTGAAGGAGGCCGAGGGTGCGGTCCGCGTCGACGACGAGATCCGGATCGACCTGCCGGAAACCACGGTACCGTCCGGAAAAGAAGTGCTCACACTGTCTGATGTGGAGCTTCGGAACGGTCTCGCGGTGAACCTCGCACTGCGCGGACCGGAGCGAATCGCCTTGGTCGGGCCGAACGGTTCCGGCAAAACCACGCTGCTGCAAACGATCACCGGAGCGATCGAGCCGCTCGCCGGAACCGTGCACGTCCCGGTTCCGGTGCGCTGGTTGCCGCAACGGCTCGACATTCTCGATGACACGCTGTCCGCCGCACAGAACGTGGCCCGGGCAGCCCCGTCCGCGTCGAACAACGAGATCCGCGCTCAACTCGCCCGGTTCCTGTTGCGCGGCAGGCAGGCGGATCAGGCAGCCGGAAGCCTTTCCGGGGGCGAGCGTTTCCGGGCGACGCTGGCGACGTTGCTGCTCGCGGAACCGGCACCGCAGCTGCTGTTGCTGGACGAGCCCACGAACAATCTGGACCTGGCCAGCGTCCGGCAACTGTCGGAGGCACTGAATGCTTACGCTGGCGCTCTTGTGGTGGTGAGCCACGACATCCCGTTCCTGCACACAATCGGGGCGACGCGGTGGGTGCAGCTCAGGTCCACAGTGGAGGAAGCGATGGTCAGCGGATCGCGGTGAGGAGCGTGGCCGCTCCCGCCGCGATCAGCGCCGCCGCGAATCCGGTCCCGCCGCCGAGGTTGGCGATCGTGCTGAACACGGCGACCCCGCCGCCCGCACCGATGGCGAACCCGACTTCCTGGGTCGCCCCGGCTGCTCCGGCGTGTTCGGCGGTCGCGGCCTCGAACAGCGCAGTGGTCGCCAAGGTGCCGATCGCGCCGTACCCAAACCCGACCAGCGCAACCGGAAGCACTGTGTGCGTCAACGGAATCGCGGCTAGGCCGACAGCCTGAATCACTAACGCGATGGACGTCGACGTCCGGCTGCGCAGCCAGTTCAGGCTGAACGGCGCGACCAACCCGCCGACCGCGGTCGCCACGGCTTGCGGAGCCAACGCGAAACCGGCCTCAATCGGCGTCCGCCCTTGCGCGTGCTGAAGTTCGAGACTGACGAGATAGAGACAAGCCGCGGCGGTCGCGGCGGAAACGACGATCCGCGCGAACGACGACGCGAACCCCGGTCGCAGAAACAGCCGCACCTGCAACAACGGTTCCCGGAGCCGGAGCTGTCGGCGTACGAACACAATCCCCGCCGCCAAACCCGCCGCCGTGCACAACAACCCGCGCAACGGTGCGACGGTGATTTCCTGCAGCCCGTACACAATCCCGCCGATCGCCGCCACCGACCACAGCAGGCTCGGGATCTCCCATCCGGCAGCCGCCTGCCCGACCGATTCCGGCAGCAACCACATCGCCAGCGCGATCGTGAGCACCGCGAGCGGCACCAGCGCGACGAAAACCCAGCGCCAGCCCGGCCCTTCGGTCAGCAGTCCGCCGACGACCGGCCCCAGCGCGTTCCCCACTCCCAGCGTCGTGATCCACGACCCGTTGGCGAACGCGAGCGAGCGCCCGGAAAAGAGCGATCCGATCGTGCCGACGACCCCGGCCAGAATCAGCGCGCTGGCCACCCCGAGCAACCCGCGGCACACAATGAGCAACGCCGCGCTGGTGGCGGCCGCGGCCACCGCGTTCAGCACCGCCAACGCGCTCACGCCCAGCAGCAGCACGCGTTTCCGCCCGTACCGGTCGCCCGCGCGAGCCGCCCCGACCATCGCGACCGCCAGCGCGAGCGGGTACACGTCGACGATCCACGCGCGTGCCGGCGCGGACACCTGCAGTTCGGCGGCGATCCGCGGCAGCGCGGTGTTGACCATGCCGAGGGCGAGACTTCCGCCGAGCACTCCGGCCAGCAAAGGAATCAGAACGAGCCCGCGCCGAGGCTCCACTCGGGTCAACGCCATGCGACGATCGTGTCTGGTACCCCATTGGTCGACAAGTACGGACTTCACCGTCCGGTACTAACCGAATGGATAGTGAGGAGGCCGGATGCGTCCGCAAACGGAGAAGGCCGTGCGAGCGTGGCGAACCTCATGCGCCGCCGAGATCACGACGATGGTGCTCGGCGGCGCGTGGAAGCCGAGCATCCTGCACGCACTGGCCGACCACGGCGTGCTTCGCTTCGGCGAACTCTCGCGCCTGCTGCCGGATCTCACCGACCGAGTCCTGACCCGCCAGCTGCGCGAACTGGAAGCCGACGGCCTCCTGCGTCGCGTGGTGTACCCGCAGGTGCCGCCGAAGGTCGAATACAGCCTGACGGAACTGGGCGAAAACGCGCAGGAAGTACTGAACGCGATGGCGGCGTGGGGCCGGTCCTACGCCGAGAAGCACGACCCCGGCCGGTGAGCTGCCGGCCTGTCCGGCGGCGGATTCTCCGTAGCATCAAGGTCATGAGCGAGCACGAACTGCCGAGCAACTGGGGTCGCTGGGGCGCCGACGACGAACGCGGCACCCTGAACCTGATCACCGACGAGGTCCGCGAACGAGCCGGGCGCGAAGTGCGCACCGGCCGCTCGGTCTCCCTCGCGGTGCCGATCCGGCCCGCGCCGGTGCTGAGCGGCCCCTTCCCGCCGCGGACCGCCGAAGAGTCGCCGGTGCAGCAGTTCATGATGTACACCGGAAGCCCGGCGTTCGCGCACGCGGACGTCATGACGGTGACGAACCACCACACCCTGTCGACGCACCTGGACGCGCTGGCGCACATCCCGCAGGACGGACAGGTGTACCCGGGCCGCCCGGCGAACGAGAGCGTCACGATGGGCGGCGTCGTGCACGGGTCGACCGCGGCGTTCGCCGAAGGGATTGTGACCAGGGGAGTTCTGCTGGATCTCGGCGCCGACGGACCGGTGCCCGCCGATCGCGTGATCACCGGGCGGGACCTCGATGCCGCGGAGGAACGCGGCGAGGTCCGCGTCGAACCCGGCGACGCACTGGTCGCGCGGTTCGGCTGGGTGCGGACCCGCTACCGCGGAAACCCGATGCCCGGCATGAGCGTCGACGCGGTGCGGTGGATGCACGACCGCGGTGTGTCGCTGTATGCCGGGGACCTCTCGGATGCTTACCCGCCCTCGCAACCGTTCGCGATGCATGGGGTGGCCCTCCCGAGGTTGGGCATGCCGCTGATCGACGCCGTGGACGCCGACGAACTCGCCGCGGTGTGTGCGGAGCTCGGCCGGTACAGCTTTCTCTTCGTCGCCGCACCGCCGCGGATCCTCGGGCTGACGGGGGTGCCGGTCAACCCGCTCGCGATCTTCTGAGCGGCCCTTGCTCTTCCCCGTCGGCCGTTTTTTGGTGGCGGCAAGGGCAGTCTCTTGTTCTCAGTTTCGGTTCGTGTGCGGGTGCCGGTCGAACCGGTGGAGCAGAACAGCGATTCCCAGTGTGACGGCGATCGGTACGGCGTAAATGACGACCGGCAGAACCTGGTAGGCATCGAGCTGTCCGAGCACCCGCGCGACGATTGGTGCCGCGATGAGCGGCGCGAGAAGGATCAACGCCGCACGACGGCCGCCTCGCGTACTAATGCGGCAGGCAGCGAAGACGCCGGCCACGAGCACCACCAGTTGCACGAGTTGGGCGAGGGGAAGGTGCATGCCCCGGGCTGTCGTCGTGAGAGCGAGCAGTACCGCGACTGTGCTGACGAGAATGGCGAGTCGCCACCGGCCCAGCAGAGCCAAAGCACGGCGCGGACCCGGAGACACGGTCATCGCGACTGCCGCGAAAACGCTGAGCAGCACCCAGCCCGCGGTCACGTCCACCGCCCAGTGCCGGGCGGGATCGAGAATCGCGACAGAAAGCAGAGCGGCAGTAGCCAGCCAGGCGAGGGCCACCGACGCCCGGCGCAGGCCGCACACGCCGAGCACGGCGGCAGCGAGCCAAGCCGTCCACACTGGAACGTCGGCTAGCGCGCTGAGCCACATCCTCAGCGGCCAACCGTCCATTCGGGACACGGTCCGGATCTCGCGCACCGTCGAAGCCGCTCCGGTCAGCAGGAGCAACGGTGCCAGCAGGCTGACGATCGCCAGCGCGTCCCGGCGGCCGTGCCCGCCCAGGGTGTGTCGCCAGCGCACTTGGACGGCACCCCACACGAGGTCCAGGGTTTCCGTTTTCCCTGGCGTGCTTCGGTTTCCGGCACCGTCGAGCAGTACTCCCAGCATTTCTTCGCCGTGCACGTCCCGGTGTGCGCGCGGGTACAAAGCCAGCAGCCGCCGGTAGCGCCGCTCAAGGTCGTTCATGCCAGTCCTCCCGCGCTGCGGAGCTGAAGCCGCTCTTCGGCGGCGGTGGTGTGGCGTTGCCGTCGCCGGACCTCGGCGGCCAGCCGCGCGGCTCCCGGTTCGGTCAGGCGGTAGTAGCGGCGCAGCCTGCTGTCCACGACTTCCTCGCGATCCACTTCCACCCAGCCTTCCGCACTGAGCCGGTCCAGCGCGGCGTACAACGTTCCGGCCCGCAGCGTGACCTGGCCGCCGGAGATCGACTCGACGTCGCGCAGCACGCCGTACCCGTGCTGCGGCTGAGCGGCGAGCGCGGTGAGGACCAGGAAGGTCGGCTCGCGCAGAGCACCGTCATTCATATCGGAAGCATATACCGATGATCTGTATATGGCGATCAGGGTGTCTTCTTGACGTTGCTAGCTGTTTCAGTGCAGACTGAAATAACTAGCAAGAAGGGGAGAACGACACATGAGCTCTGAACAGGTGAGGTTCACCAGCCGGGGGACCCGGTGCGCCGGCGATCTGTATCTGCCGGACGTCGAGGGCCCGGTTCCCGGTCTGGTGCTGGGACACAGCGGGGTGATGGTCAAAGAGGCGCTGGCGGTGTTCGCGCCGTACTTCGTGCGCGCCGGATTCGCCGTGCTGGCGATCGACTACCGCACGGTCGGCGGCAGTGAAGGGGAACCGCGGGGCCAGGACTATCCGGAACGGCAGGCGGAGGACTTTCGCAGCGCGATCTCCTACCTGCAGCAACGGCCGGAGGTCGACAGCGAACGGATCGGGTTGTGGGGAGTCAGCATCGGCGGATCGGTCGCGGTGCAGGCGGCGGTGCTGGACCGGCGCGCGAAGTGTGTCGTCGTGCAGAGCCCCAGCGTGTGGAACGGGTGGCGGTACCTGGAACGGATGGCCGGCTGGGCCGGGGTGCGCGCGGTGCGCGACCAGCTCGACGAGGACTGGCAGCGGCAGTACGAGGGCGAGGCCAGCGCGCGGGTCCCGCATCTGAAGCTGGGGGACAGCGTTCAGGACACGCCGGACGTCGCCGCGGAGATGTTTCCCGCCTACCGCAACGAAAAGACGCTCGACTCGACCGAGCACCTGCTCACCTTCGCGCCGGAGGAACTCATCCACCGGCTGGCCCCGACGCCGCTGTTGATGATCGCCAACGGCGGCTGGGATCCGTACCACGTGCTGGAGGAGGCGCAGAGCGCGTTCGCCAAGGCAGGCGAGCCGAAGCGGCTTGAGGTGCTGCCCTACGACGTGCTCGGCCTCTACACCGGACCTGGGCTCGAAGAGGCGATGGCGCTGGCCGTGGATTGGTTCGACCAGCACCTGCGCAAGGCCCCGCGGCCCGGCGTCACCCCGGTGCCTTCCCGCGATACGGGGGCCGTCATGACAGAGTGACTGATCTGAAGAGCCAGCCGAGGAGGGCGTGCGATGTCCCATCAGGACAAGCAGGGCGAGGTGCTGCAGTGGGTCGAGCGGGTGGCGACGTTCTGCGTCGAGGAATGGGCGCTGCCGCCGATCACCGGGCGCATCCTCGGCCTGCTGATGATCTGCGACCCGCCTGAGCAGTCCGCGGGCCAGATCGCCGACACGATCCAGGCCAGCCGCGCCTCGCTGACGTCGAACATGCGCTTCCTGACCACTATCGGGCTCATCCGCAAAGTCCGCGTCCCCGGCGACCGCACCACTTACTACCGCATCGAAGACGACGCCTGGCACAAGGTGGTCCAGCGCAAGCTCGACAGCCTCGGCGCCTTCGGCGACATCGCCGACGAGGGCATGAAACTCGCCGGGGGCGGCCCGAACACCGAACGCATCCGCGCCGCGCAACGGTCCCTGACCTGGCTGCGCGACCTCGCGGAGCGCAATCCCCTGAAAACGTAAGGACTTTCTCGTGCCAAGCCTGCGTCTCGACCTGGACCCGCTCCGGGAGACCCTGCTGCTCACCCTCCACGCCAGGGCCCTGGATTCCCAGTCGCCGCACCCCATCCTCGGCGACATCCACGCGGCCCGCGTCGCCGAGCGGATCGACTACGACTTCGCCCGGCTGAAGGTCAAACCGAGCCTGGTCTGCGGTACCGCTCTGCGTGCCAAGAAACTCGACGAGGCGGTCCGGGCCTTTGTCGCTGCCCACCCGGACGCAGTCGTGCTAGACCTCGGGTGCGGCCTGGATTCGCGGGCGCTCCGCTGCGACCCGCCCGACGGCGTCGACTGGTACGACGTCGACTTCCCGGATGTCGTCGCCCTGCGGCCGCAATTCCTTCCGGCGCGGTCTCAGTGCATCGGCGCTGATCTGACTGAGCCCGGCTGGCTCGACTCGCTGCCCCGCGATCGACCCGCGATGATCGTCGCCGAGGGCGTCCTGCCGTTCCTGCCCGGTGATGCCTTCCAGCGAATGGCGCGGCAGCTGACCGCGCATTTCGAGACCGGGGAGTTGGCGCTCAACGGTTACACCCGGTTCGCTGCCTGGTCGATGAAGTACCACCCGACGATCAAGGCCATCGGGATCACCGCGGCGCAGGGCTTCGACGACGCGCACGAGCCGGAGGGGTGGCAGGCCGGTCTGACTCTGGTCGACGAGCAACTGCTGACCCGTGTTCCGGAGGTCAGTTCTTTCCCCCAGCCGCTGCGCGCGGTGACTCGGTTGATGGGTTGCAGCACCGCGTTGTCCCGGCAGGGCACTCGGGTGCTTCGGTACCGGTTCCAGTAACGGCGGGCCGCAGCTCCCGGTCAGGGCGAGCGAGTCACCGGGACGAACAGTGTTCGGCTGACGAACACCCCGGGATAGGGTGCACTGGTGGACCCGAAAGAACGACGCGCGGCGCGGTCCCTTGCCGTTGCCCGCTGGCCCGGCGGCCTGAGCCGCGAACGCTAGCCTGGTCGTATGGCAGACACCCGTCCTGGAGGCCGGACCGCTCGCACGCGCGCGGCGGTGCACAACGCCGTGCGCGAGTTGTTCGCCGAGGGACGCGACCAGCCGTCGGTGCGGGAAGTGTCCGAACGCTCAGGTGTGCACGAGGTGACGATCTACCGGCGGTGGGGGCGGATCGAGTCGCTGGTCCTCGACGTCGCCGTCACCCAGCTCAACGACGAAGCCCCGTTCCCGGACAGTGGCGACCTGCGCCGCGACCTGCTCGACTGGGCGCACGCGGTCGCCGGACAGGTGAAGACGCGCGAGGGATTCGCGTTGTTCCGCGCGCTGGCTGCGGCTACGTCTCCGCTCGGGGGCGGGCAGGGCGAGCAGGCCGCTGTCGATGCGGCCGGGTACCTGCGGCAGCGGACCGCGCAGCTGCAACGGGCGTTGGACCGGGTGGCGGCCGCTGGCGGGAAGCCGCCGACGGTGGCGCACGTGTTCGATGTGGTGCTCGCGCCGATCTATCTGCGGGCGATTTTCGGGTATGAGCCGCCGGATACGGAGTTGGCGGCGTTGGTGGATCGGGCGCTCGCTACTGCCTGAGGCTAGGTGCCCCGGCTTCGCCAAGGGACGTGAGGGGAACCCTGACGGACTCTGATTCCCTCAGGGTTCCCCTCACGTACGTCTGACGGCTGGCTGAAAAATCTAACTGCAGGATCTCTTGCATTAGTGGCCATCCCTTCGCATACTTCTCGTTAGTGCAAGTTTTCTAACGTTAAGAGCGGAGTCCTCATGACCGGCAGCGCACACCCGCTTCGCGATCGGATCGCCGTCGTCACCGGGGCGAGTTCGGGGATCGGGGCGCAGATCGCCCGCGAGCTCGGCTCCGCCGGGGCTCGGATTGCCCTGGTGGGGCGGGATTCTCAGCGGCTCGCGGCGGTCGTCGGGGAGCTGACCGCGGCGGGGGTCGAGGCCGAGCCGATCGTCGCTGATCTCGCGACCGCGGCCGGGCCCCAGGAGGTCGTGGACCGCACGATCGCCCGGTTCGGCGGCATCGACGTGCTCGTGCACGCCGCCGGGGTCTTCCTGCCGACGCCGTTCGCCGACACCACCGACGAGATCCTCGACGCGCAGTGGGCGACCAACGTCCGTGCGCCGTTCCGGCTGACCAGGGCGGCTGCCGAGCACCTCGGCGACGGCAGCAGCGTCATCTTCGTGTCGTCCATCTGCGGGCACGTCGGATTCCCGAACTCCAGCGCCTATTGCGCGACCAAGGGCGCGGTGGAGCTGCTGGTCAAATCGCTGACCGCCGAGTTCGCGCCGCAGGGAATCCGGGTGAACGCCGTCGCCCCGGGCAACGTGCGCACGAGCATCAACGCGCACCTGCTCGCGGATTCCGACTACGAGCGCCAGATGCTCGACTCGACTCCGGCGGGACGCGTCGGCGAGGTCGGCGACATCGCGCCCGCGGTCGCGTTCCTCGCTTCCCCTGCCGCGTCGTACATCCACGGTGCCAGCCTGTTGATCGACGGCGGGTGGGTGGCATCGTGAAGCCCGAGTTCCGCGAACTCGTGACTGCGAGCGGGCTCGACGTGGTCACGGAACCGCTCTACGAAGCGGTAGTGCTTGCTGCGCTTCAAAAACTGCACGGCTTGTCCGGACGGTTGGAGCGGATCGCGTCGGAGAAGGACGAGACGTTCGTCCTGCACGCAGCAGACGCGCGCTACCTGGTCAAGGTGAGCGGCGAAGCGCGGGAGGATCTCGCGTTGCAGACGGCGGTGCTGCGGCATCTCGAACGCACCGCACCCGAGCTGCCGGTGCCCGTGGTGAAGTCCGGTGTGGACGGTTCGGATCTGCACGACATCGCAAGTGGACGGTCGCTGCGGGTCTTGTCGTTCTTGCCAGGGGAGCCGCTGGCCAAGAGCACTGTTGATCCGGAGCCTTTCGGCCGGTGGCACGGGCAGCTCACCCGTGCGCTCGCTGGCTTCCCCGGGAAACGGACTCTGCTGTGGGATCTGCGCCACCTCGGTGCGCTCGCGCCGTTGCTGGACACAGTGGACGGTCCACAGCGAACACTCGCGCAAGAAGTATTGGCGGAGTTCGCGTTCCGCGTCCGGCCAGGGGAGCTGGAAACCCAACTGGTGCACAACGACATGAGTCCGCACAACCTCCTCGTTGACGCGCGCGGCGAGCTGGCCGGAATCCTCGACTTCGGCGATGTGCTCACCACGGCGGTGATCTTCGACCTTGCCATCGCGCTGTCCAACCTCCTCGACGCGGACGCGACGGACCCGTGGGCGGCTCCGCTCGCGTGGCTGCGCGGCTACCTTCAGATCAGGCCGGTCGCCGAAGAAGAACTCGCGCTGCTCCCGTTGCTGGCCACCGCGAGATTGGTGCAGCGCGCGCTGATCGCGTCGTGGCGGGCCCGGCGGGATCCGGCCCGCGCGGAGTACGTCCTCTCGCACGCGTCCCGCGATTGGACCACCGCCCGCGCCGTGTATGCGGACCCCCGAGCTCTGGAGGTGGGGCGATGACCCGGCCGGAAATGGTCAACGGCTTCACCAGCGAGCACCTTTCCGCTCAACCCCGCCACATCCGGGAGTTGATCGACCGGCGCGCGAAAGTGCTCGGGCCGGGATACCAGCTGTTCTACACCAACCCGGTCGAAGTCAGCCGGGGTTCGGGCGTGCACCTCTACGATCCCGCGGGTAACGAATACCTCGACGCGTACAACAACGTCGTCTCGCTCGGCCACTGCCACCCGGCAGTCGTCGAGGCGGTGACCCGGCAGCTGTCGACGCTCACCACGAATACCCGTTACCTGCAAGAAGATCTGCTCGACTTCTCCGAACGACTGCTCGCGACCTTCCCCGCCGAACTTGACCGAGTCACCTACACCTGCACCGGTTCGGAAGCCAACGACCTCGCCCTGAGAATCGCCCGGGCGCACACCGGAAACACCGGGATCATCGTCACGCGCAACGCGTATCACGGAGTAACCGCCGAGGTCGCCGCGTTCTCCCCGTCACTTGGCCCGACCTCGCCACTGGGACCGCACGTCCGCACGATCAGCGCACCGGATCCCTTGCGGCACGGAGACGTGACGGGCATGCTGCGCAGCGAGATCCGGGCAGCTATCGAAGACCTCCAGCAGCATGACTTCGGCGTGTGCGCGCTCGTCGTGGACAGCATCTTCTCCTCCGACGGTGTGCAGCCGTTCCCGACGGATCTGCTGGGAGTTCTCGCCGCCGAAGTCCGCGCGGCAGGCGGCGTCTACCTCGCCGACGAAGTCCAAGCCGGATTCGGCCGTACCGGAGCCGGATGGTGGGGCTTCGGCAGGCATGACGTCGTGCCGGACCTCGTGACGCTCGGAAAGCCGATGGGCAACGGAATCCCCGTGGCCGCGACCGTGCTGCGGAACGAGATCGGCCGGGAATTCGGTCAGAAGGTCCGCTACTTCAACACATTCGGCGGCAGCAACGTGCCGATCGCGGCGGCCTCGGCGGTGCTTGACACCATCGAGCGCGAAGGACTCATCGACAACGCCCGCGAGATCGGCGCACAGTTGCTCAGTGGCTTCACCGAAATCGTCGAGAGGCATCCGTTTCTCGTCGAGGCGCGCGGTGCCGGTCTGTTTCTCGGCATCGAGGTGACCGAACCGGACAGTACCGAGCCAGACCGGGAAGCCGCTCAGTCCCTTGTGGACGATCTGCGGGAGAACTTCGTGCTCGTGTCGGCGTCCGGACCGCACGGCAACGTCGTCAAAATCCGGCCGCCGCTGGTGTTTTCCGCCGCCGACGCCGCACTGCTGCTCGAGCGCTTCGCTGACGCAGCCGCCCGAGTCCGGAGGTGCGCATGACCGGACCGACGATCGACCTCAACGCCGACGCCGGCGAAAGCTTCGGCCGCTGGACTCTCGGCGACGACGACGCCCTGTTCCAGCACATCACCACCGCCAACATCGCGTGCGGCTACCACGCGGGCGACCCGGCGACCATGCGTTCGTCCCTGATCCGCGCGCGGAACGCCGGGATCGCCGCCGGGGCCCACCCCGGTTATCCGGACCTGCTGGGCTTCGGCCGCCGCGCATTGCCCGCGACCGACTCCGACGTGGTCGACTACATCCTCTACCAGGTCGGCGCGCTCGCCGGACTCGCCGCAGCGGAGGAAGTCCCGCTCACCCACGTCAAACCGCACGGCGCGCTGATGGGCCGGATCTGCCGTTCACCCGAACTGGCGGTCACGGTCGCGAGAGAGCTTCAGTCCGTTCTCCCCGGGGCACCGCTCATGTTCGCGCCGACCGAGGCGCAGCGCGTGGTGGTCGCAGCCGGATTGCCGGTCATCCCGGAGAACGCGGCCGACCTCGACTTCGATCAGGACGGCATCAACGTCGTCGAATCCATTCCGCAGGCCAAGGACCCGGCGGCGGTGGCGAACCGGGCGCTGGAGATGGCGCGCGGCACGGTCCAGACGGTCGACGGAACGGTGATTCCGATGCCGGTGCGATCGGTGTGCGTGCACGGCGATCGGCCGAACGCGGTGGCGGTAGCGGAGGCAGTGCGTCGTCGTCTTGAGACGGCTGGGTTCGTGGTGCGTGCGGCATGAGCTACCAATTCTTCGCCGACGGCGCCCGCGCCAGTTTCGGCGGCGACGAGTTCGTGTTCGTCGAGGTCTGCGAAAGCATGGATCTCGCCCAGGCACTGCGCGTCCAGGCGATCACCGGCGAACTGTCGCGGCGCGAGCTGCCCGGAATTCTCGACGTCGCCCCGGCCAACGCCAGTTACCTCGTGCGCGTCGACCCGGACATCCTTCACCCGCGCGAACTGGTGCGAACGCTGGCCCGGCTGCACGAACGGTTCGGGGAAGCGGGATCGGTCGCGCTGGACACGGAGATCATCGAAATCCCGGTCTGGTACGGAGATCCGGAGACCGAGCGGGTGTGCCTGAAGTTCCGCGACCGGCACCAATCGGGAGCCGAAACCGATCTCGCCTACACCGCGCGTGTCAACGGGCTGGCCGAGGACGATCTCGTAGCCGCGCATTCGTCGGCGCCTTTCATCGTCACTTTCCCGTGTTTCAAACCGGGCAATACCGAATGCGTCCAGCTCGTGCCACGCGAACGGCAACTCCAGGTGCCGAAGTACCTGCGCCCGCGGACCGAAACCCCGGCAAGGGCCGTCGCGCACGGCGGCGCGTTCACCGTCGTCTATCCCACCGCGGGAGTCGGCGGCTACCAGCTGCTGGGCCGATCCCCGGTCCCGGTCGCCGATCTCGCGCAGCGGACGCCCGGGTTCGAGACGTCGAAAGTGCTCGCCACGATCTCCACGCTGCTGAGCTTCCGGCCCATTCCCGGCGACGAATACGCGCAGCTGCGCACCGATTCCCGCGAAGGCCGCTACCGATACCGCCGCGCGCCGGTCCGGTTCGCGCTCGCCGAATTCCTCGCCGACCCAGCTGGCTATCCGCGGATATTGAGGGCGGCGTTGTCATGCTGACCGTCCTCGCCCCGGGCGCGCGCACGCTCGTCCAAGACCTCGGCCGCGCCGGGCAGTACGCCATCGGCTTGCCCCCGTCCGGCGCGCTCGACCAGTACTCGCACTGCTGCGCCAACCTGCTCGTCGGCAACGACGAAACCGCCGCGACGCTGGAAATCACCATGATCGGCCCGGAACTGCGCTTCGCCGAACCGGCAATCGTGGCGGTCACCGGCGGCGAGGCCGAGATCAGCATCGACGGAACACGCGCCGAGTGCTGGCAGACGCTGTCCGCGGACGCCGGCCAAGTACTGCGGATCGGCACGTTGCGCACCGGCTGCCACGCCTACCTCGCCGTGCGCGGCGGGATCGCGACGGAACTGTTCCTCGGCAGCCGGTCCACCTACCAGAGTTCGGCGATCGGCAGTCCGCTCGCTTCCGGCGACACCCTGCCGATCGGCGACGAGACCGACGGATTCTGTCCTGGCGAGGGCAGCACCGTCGACCCGCGGTTGCGTCCCGCGCTCGGCGGACACCAGCCGTTGCGGCTGGTCGAGGGGCTGTGCCGGTACCGCTTCACCGACGAGAGCGTCCGGGAGTTCTTCTCCTCGACGTTCACCGTCTCGGCCGAGTCCGACCGGACCGGCCGCAGGCTGATCGGCCCGGCACTGCGGTTCGTGGACCGCGAAGCCCCGTTCGGCGCGGGCGACAACCCCAGCAACGTGGTCGACCTCGGCTACCCGGTCGGCTCCGTGCAGGTCCCCAACGGCGAGGAGGCCATCTGCCTGCTGCGCGACGCCGTGACCGGCGGCGGCTACGCCACGATCGGCACCGTCGTGACCGCCGACCTCGACGTCCTCGCCCAGCTCAAAGCACCGGACACGGTCCGTTTCGTGCCGGTGTCGCTCGACCAGGCCGTCGCCGCCCGGCGCGAGAGCCGCGACCGGCTCGACCACGTGCGGCGCGGGCTGCGGCTGCTCTCCCTGTACTGACCCGTCTTCCGGCAGCACCCGGCCGTCCCCGGAGGACGGCGCGAACGCCCCCGTTCGCCAGCGCCGCTCGTACCCGCCTCGCTCCGAGGAGCCCCGCCATGACCACTCCCGAACTCGCCGTCGCCACCCCGAGGCATGCTTCGCCGTGGACCGTCCGGACCTTGCTGATCCTGCTCGTCCTCGACCTGACCTACCTCGTCAACGCGATGGACCGGCAGGTGTTCGCGATCCTGCTGCCGGACATCAAGCAGGCCTACCTGCTCACCGGCACCCAGGCCGGGACGCTGTCCACGATCTTCACCCTCGGCATGGGGCTGGCCGGCATCCCGGCGGGGTACCTGGCCGACCGGATCGGCCGCAAACGGGTCATCATCGCGAGCCTGCTGCTGTTCTCGATCACCTGCGCGCTGCAGGCGACGGCGCACGGGCTCGTCGACCTGACCGCGTGGCGGATCCTGTCCGGAGTCGGCGAAGGAGCGCAGAACGCGGCGCTGTACGCGGCCGTCGGCGCGTACTTCCACCGCAACCGCGCGGTCGCGATCGGGTCGATCAACGCGGCGTTCGGGCTCGGCGCGTTCGCCGGTCCGCTCTGGGGCGGGGCGCTGCTGTCCTCGACCGGCAACTGGCGCGTTCCATTGCTGGTGTTCGGCGGGCTCGGCCTGGTCATTCTCGTGGTCATGGCGTTCACGGTGCCGCGATCGGCGACGGAAACCGGACGCCAGGAGGCGCCCCGTGAGTTGCCGACGACCGGCCGTGAGATCCGGTTCTTCAACCGCCGGGTCGTCTGCTGCGCCATCGCCACCCTCGCGGCGGGCTTCTCGATCTATGGCTACCTCGGGCTGTATCCCACCTATCTCCGCGACGCGCACGGCTACTCCGGCAGCCAGATCTCAGTCGCCGCGGGCATGTTCGGGCTCGGCGCGCTCACGTCGGTGTTCTGCGGGATGTTCGCCGACCGGCTCGACCAGCGGCTGGTCAACGTCGCCGGATTCGCCGCGATCGCCGGGTGCGGGGCGGGCATCTTCGCCTTCGCCGACGCCTATCCCGCGCAGCTCGTGCTTTCGCTGGTGCTGGGGATCGCGTTCACCGGGATCGTCTACACCAACACGAACGCGCTCATGCAGCGTTCGGTGCCTGCCGCGAAGGCGGGCCGGGCGAGCGGGCTGTTCGTCGCGGCCATGTATCTCCCGGCGAGCGTGTCCGGCTACTTCTTCGCCGCCGTCAAATCCGGTTTGGGGTGGCACACCGCCGGAGTCATCCAGCTGTGCGCGATCCCCGTCGTCGGCCTCGTCGCGATGGCCGCGATGGGCACAGCGCGCGACTGACCACAAAGGACAGAGAGGAAAACCATGACACAGCAATACAAACCGTACTCCGAAGTGCGCGACGGCATGCGGATCGACTGGGACGTCCGGCTCTCGATGAGCGACGGCGTGACGCTCGCCGCGGACATCTTCCGGCCGGATGACGACCAGCCGCATCCGGTGCTGCTCGCGGCCAGTCCGTACGGGAAGGGGCTTTCGTTCGCTGAAGGTTTCCCTTCGCAGTTCTCGGCGCTGGTGCGCGACCATCCCGAAGTGGTGGCCACTTCGACGGGCGCGTACCAGGTTTGGGAGTACCCGGACCCGGAACGGTGGGTCCCGGAGGGTTATGTGTGCGTGCGGATCGACGTGCGCGGCACGGGCGGCAGCGAAGGGGCGATCGACTTCTTTTCGCCGCGTGAGGCACAAGATCTCTACGAAGCGATCGAATGGGCCGGTGTCCAGGACTGGAGCAACGGTAACGTCGGGATGCTCGGCATCTCCTACCTGGCGACCAATCAATGGCTGGCCGCCGCGCTTTCCCCGCCGCATCTCAAGGCCATTTGCCCGTGGGAGGGCGCGTCCGACTATTTCCGCGAATACACCCACCACGGCGGGATCCCGACGGAATTCATGCCCAGCTGGGCTCCGAACCAGGTGCTGCGCATCCAGCACGGCCGCGCCGACGCGCCGGTCAACCCGAACACCGGGCGTCGGGTCTCCGGAAAGCCTCTGCGCACCGAGGAAGAACTGGCGGCGGCCGCGATCCGGATCTCCGACGTCCTGCTCGAACGGCCGGTTGTCGACAACTACTACCAGGACCGGACCGCGGTGCTGGAGAAGATCACCGTGCCGGTGCTGTCCTCCTCGAACTGGGGCGGCATGGGGCTGCATTCGCGTGGCAATTTCGAGGGATTCCAGCGGGTTTCGTCCGAACAGAAGTGGCTGGAGGTGCACGGGCTGGAACACTGGACTGAGTTCTACACCGACTACGGCCTCGACGTGCAGCGCCGGTTCTTCGACCATTTCCTCAAGGGCGAGGACAACGGCTGGGACGCTCAGCCGCCGGTCCAGTTGCAGGTGCGCACGCCGGACAGCTTTTTCCCGCGCCACGAACGGGAATGGCCGCTCGCACGCACGGAATGGACCTCGCTGAGTCTCGATCTCGGCACTCGCGCGCTGACTGAACACGCTCCCGCTGGTTGGCAGCAAGCGGAGTTCGTCGCGCGTTCGGAAGGGCTGCTCTTCACTTTGCCGCCCGACTCGCGGGAAGTCGAATACACCGGTCCGGCGGCGGTGAAATTGTTCGTTTCGTCGACGACTGAGGACGCCGATCGTTTCGTCACGGTGCACCTGTTCGATCCTGACGGCGTCGAGGTCCTTTTCCCGACTGCTTTCGAGCCGAACGGTCCGGTCGGCCAGGGCTGGTTGCGCCTGTCGCACCGCGAACTCGACCCGGAGCTGTCGCGCCCCTACCGTCCTTGGCAGCGGCATACGGCGGCGTCGCCGCTGGTGCCCGGGGAGGTGTACGAGGCCGACGTGGAGATCTGGCCGTTCTCGATCGTGGTCCCGGCTGGGTATGCGCTCGGGGTTTCCGTGCGCGGCCAGGATTACGAGCACCATTTGCCCGGCCCGCACGAACTGACCTACGGCCGCGAAGTCCGGGGCAGCGGTGCGTACTGGCACGAACTCCCCGGCGATCGCGATCGGGCGGAGTACAGCGGCCGGACTACCTTGCACAGCAACGAAAACCAGCGACCGCAGGTGCTGCTGCCCCGGATTCCGGGGGCCTGACCGCCGCACTTCGCGAACCGGCGCCACCCCGCCGAACCCGCGGCACGGAACCGCCGGTTTCGCGAAAGCGCCAGACGCCGCCCTCGGTGGGCGGCGTCTGGTCGCGGAGATGCCTGGACAGCGGGAAGTGCGCGGTTCTATCGTGAGGAGTTCGAAACCTGGGGAGGGGTCATGATTCGCCGGACAATTGTCTTGCTTGGCGTGCTGGGACTGGCCGGGATCGGCGCGGTGGCGCCTGCTTCGGCCGCGTCGCCGAGGACTTCGCAGCTGACTCTCGATCCGAACTCGGGCGCGCCCGGCGATCCGGTGACGATGAGCTGGCAATGCAGCAAGGACGACGGCCCGGTGCGCCAGCTGTGGTCGAACGTGCTCACCGGTTTCCCGACGAACCCGCACACCTACGTCGGCACCGCGCAGGCGGCGGTGCGGCCGGACGTCACTCCGGCGGGGAACGGGAACTACTGGGTGGCACTGGACTGCCAGCATTCGTACTCGATCCTGCCGTTCACCGTGCGCTGAGCTGGATGGTCCGGGGCCTAGAATCGGCTGCATGGCTGACCTCCTTGCCTTCCTCCGTGAGCTGGAGGCGACCACCGCCTGGACGGTGGTCGCCGACGACGCTTCGGTGAGATGGCAACTGAGCGGGCCGACGTGGCAGGCGACGGTGATCGTCGATCCGCGGCGCTGGCTGGGAGTGGAGTTCGAGGCACGGGATCCGGCGAGCGGCAAGCGGGTCACCTACGACATCGATACCGACCTGTACGACATCTCGCAGGAGAGCCATCGCGAATTCGCCGAGGAAATCGAACGCGACATCATCGAGTTTCTCGGCAACCTGAGAACGGGTTCGATGCTGCGCGGAACTGACGGGACGAAGCTGGTGCTCGTCTTCCCTCTCGACGGTTCCTGGGTCCGGGTGGTCCGGGGGCGGTTCTGGACCAGCGGGTCGACGCACGCCGATCTCGCTGCGGCCCGGGTCGGTGGAGACTACGTCGTGGTGCGGTGACTACATGAGCCGCGATCCGGAGCTGCTCGACCCGCGCGAGACGCGGCTGTGGCAGAAACTGCTCGGCGAGCTGACCGGCTGGACCGCGACCAGGCTTTCGCATCAGCTCGCCCGCATGCACCGGCGGGGCCTGGTCGACCGCGCGGCGGCGGGACGAGGGCGGATTCCGGCTGAGCGCTACTGGTATCTCACCGGGTTGCCGTTGAGATTGCCGCCGCCGCAGGGCCACGGGCCGTCGTCCAAAGGGCCGAGGCCGGTGTCGCGGAAGAACAGCAGGTCGCTGCCCAGGCTGAAGACGACCAGCCCGTCCGCGAGCAGCAGGATCCGGCCCATCACCGCGCGGTCGTCCTCGCTGAGGAAGAGCTCGCGCAGGCGGAGGTCCGCATCGACGGTGAGGAGGCGTCCTTCTCGCCAGAACACGGCGGTGCCGTTGCTGTCCAGCGCCGGGTACGTGGTGTAGTAACCGCGCAGCAGCGGTCCGCCGAGCAGGGTGCCGTTTTCAGCCAGGCCGCGGAATCGCGAACGCAAGCGGCGGATGTTTTCGGATTCGGGCCCGCGAACGCCGCCGTGTCTATCGATCAGCAGTAAACCGTGGCTGGACCACCTTTGCGCGGCCATTCCGGTGCGGTCGTACCGGGTGGTGCGGAAGAAGCTGTAGCCCTGTTCGCCGATCAGGAATTCGCCGGGCGCCGCGATGGCGCACCGACCGCGCGGGCCGGGCAGGGTTTGGGCGACAACGCTGCCGTGCGCGGTGTCGAGGAAGAGCGTCACGCCGATCCCGCTGCCGTCGTCCGCGAAACCGGCCGCGATGCGATCGGCGGAGACGAGCAGCGGCTGCCAGCGCGACGCGGCGAGCGTTCGGGGCTCTCGCGGAGGTCCCGGGTGTTCGGCTGAGTCGAGATCTTCCAGTTTCAGCGAGCCGAGCGGGATGCTGGTGGACCAGACTGTCTCGCCGCGTTCGTCGTGGCGGGCAACGCGCGGGACGCGGCCAGCGGGTACGACGCGGGATCTGTTGGCGGGCAGCCACGACACGCAAAAGCCGTCCGGCAGCAGGACGAACGCGCCGAGATGCTCGTGCGGTTCGTGGTCGAGCGCGACTGAACGGAGGACCGCTCCAGCGAGGTCGAGTTCGGTCAGGACGTAGCAGCCCGCGTCCCGCTGGGCGATCCACACGGTCCCGCTGACGCTGACCAGCGGCGGGTACGGGTGGCCGTCGGCTCGGTGTTTCCAGAGCACGGCACCCGATGCGTCGAGCGCTGTCAGCACTGTGCGGGACAGGTTGTCGCCGTCGTACGTAGTCGCGACCAGAGGGCCGTCCGGGCCGGGCGCCGCCACGCCCCAGACCTGGCCGGGCAACGCGACCGTCAGTGGGCTGAGATGCATGCGCGGGTCCTTCCGCCGATCGGTTCCGACGATAGCGGCGATCGAAGAACAGTTCTCGCGCAACGGGTCGGATTGCCGCTATCATTTCCGGGCTAACGTCGACCTGTCGGGGGTCTGGCCGAGAAGGAGGTCGCATTCCCCGCCCTTGGTCAATCCGGCTTGAAGGCGACGAAATTCCGTGCGGCCGAAAGAATGAGCAGCTGTGCTCCGAACGGCCGTGAGCACGTGCGGCGCGGCCGAGGCGGGTCAATTCCTTTTTCCTGTGTTTTGCCCAAGCATGGAACGGGTGATCAGCTGTCATGAGAAAAGTTATTGTCGCGGCGATGTGTGTTCTCGCCTTGCTGGGGATGGGCGTTCCCGCCAGCGCGGACCCGGCGCCGTCGAGCACGGTGAGCATTGCGCCGGCCACTGTCGCGCCAGGGGCGGCCCTGACCTTCTCGGTGACGTTGTCGAACGCCGACGCCGACCCGCTGAAAGGCGGAAAGCTCGGCCTGGGCGTGGCGAACGGCGCGATCAACCAACTCCTGGACGTCAGCACCTGCGCGCTGTGCTACCAGGCCGGAAACACCATTCGCTACGACGTGGGCGATGTCCCGGTCAACGGCAGCAAAACCTTCACCTTCACCATCGGGGTTTTCGCCAACGCGCAGCTCGGACAGTATGTAATTGAGCACCAGTTCGTCGGGGACAATTACTCCTACGAGACGCTGGAAGGCCCGACGGTCACCGTCTCGCGGTAGCGAGCGGCTGGCACTGCCTCGCCGGGTTGAGCCGGGCGACGCAGTGCCAGCGGCCGGTCAGCGGAACGAATCGGCGTGCTCGATCGCCCATTGCCGGAAAGCCGTCGCCGGAACGCCGGTCACGTCCTCCACTGTGGACAGTGCGCCGGGGCTTGCCACCGCGCACACTCCGGGGAACGACACCGCGGCGGCGAGGTCGTCGGCCGGGTCCTCGGTCGCGAGGCTGGGATCTTCCTCGAAACGCAGCGGGCGGCCCAGTGCCGCGCTGATCGCTGCGATTTTCTCCTGCGGCGTCAAGGTCGCGGGGCCGGTGAGCGGGTAGGTCTTGCCGCCGTGGCCGTCCTCCAGCAGCGCGCTGGCCGCCACCGAAGCGATGTCGCGCGGATCGATGGCGGGCGACGGCAGGCCCGGCCGCGGTGCCCGCACCACGCCGTCCGAGCGGATCGCGGGCGCCCAGAACAGCAGGTTCGAGAAGAATTCCCAGGGCCGCAGGATGGTCCACTCGAGGCCGCTGTCCCGCACGACCTGCTCGCCGCGGAGCAGCGTCCGGCCGACGGACGAGTCGGGGTGGGTCTGCGCGAGCAGCGACGACACTGTCACTACTCGCGCGATGCCCGCTTCGGCCGCGGTTTTCAGGATCTGGCTGGTGTCCGTGTCTCCGGTCCGCAGCAGGAAAATCGCTTCGACGCCGGTGAGCGCCGGCCGGAGCGAGCCGGGATCGTCGAGATCGCCTTCGACGACGCCGACTCCCGCCGGAACCGTTGCCCGGCCGGCGGACCGGGTCAGCGCGCGGACCTCGGCCCCGGCCCCGGCGAGTCGTCCGACCAGCGAACGCCCGATGTTTCCGGTCGCGCCCGTCACCAAGATCATCAGCAATCTCCTCCGCGGTATGGCTCAGACCTTCACCGCGATCCTTCTCCCTCGACCTTGGTGGAGGTCAACCGCCGAATTACGCGGCGGTGCCCTCGATGTGCGCCTTGAGCAGTTCCAGCCCGGGCTGGATGCGCGCCGGGTCCTCGACCGGGTGCGGGCCGGCCGGTTCGGTGGGCGGGATCAGGCGCTCGAACAGGCGGCAGAACAGGGTCGTCCCGTCGCCGAGGTCGAAGGTGGTGAAGGTGGCGATCGCGTGCATCGACGGCGCCAGGGTTCCGTCGTCGAGCACGTCGCGTCCGACCACCGTCCAGAGTTTGCCCGGGACCCGCGCGACGACGGTGTACAGCTTCGGCTTTTCGTTCAGGTCCGGCTTGACGGTTTCGAGCAGCTCGTCGCCGAGTTCCGCGGGGACGTCCGCGGTGCCGCGCCGCACTTCGGTGCCGGACGCCATCGGCAGCCACTTCGGCAGGTTCGACCAGGTGGTCACCCAGTCGTACACCTCCTGCGCCGGGCGCTTGACCACGATGCGGTTTTCGACGAAGCGGATGTTCAGGTTGTCCGGAATCTGCCGGACGTACAGGGCTTCAGACATGATTTCTCTCCTTTTGGGATTACTGCAGGGGTTACTTGGCGGAATGCTGGCCGGTCATGAGCGCGCCGAGGTCGTCCGGTTCGAGGAACGACGGCGGCGGGGGCGGGCCCCAGCTGAACAGGCCCTGTGCGCCTTCGAAAACCTCCGGCTTCCAGATCTCGTCCTCGGGGACGCAGTCCATGTCGGAGTAGTACTCGCTGAAATTCCCCGCCGGATCCTTGAGATACCAGAAGAAATTGGAGCCCGCGTGATGGCGGCCGAGGCCCCAGACGTGCCGGTCGGGATGCCCGCTCAGCATCGCCGCGGCGCCGCGGCCGACGTCGTCGATGTCGTCGACCTGCCACGACGTGTGGTGCAGGAAGTTCACCGGCGCCGCGAGCGCCAGCACGTTGTGGTGGTCGACCGAGCAGCGCATGAACGCGCCCTTGTTGCCGATGTAGTCGCTGACCTTGAAGCCGAGCGCCTCGGTGAAGAAGCGCATGGTGGCGTCGAGATCGGTGGTGCCCACCACGCAGTGGCCGAGTTTCTTGGGCCGGACCGCGCTGGTGCGCACCACGCCGGGCGCGCGGCCGGACCGCTCGATGCGGCCGGGTCCGTTGTACGGCGTGGCCAGCACTGGTTGCTGCGTGATCCGCGGCGAAATCTCGACCCGGACGGTGAATCCGGAGACCGGCTCGATCGCCGCGACGGCGGTGCCGGTTTCGGTGCTGACGACGCCGAGCCGGTTGAGGCGCGCCGCGGTCCGTGCGATGTCGTCTGCGTCGTCGACACCCACGCCGAGTTCGAGCAACTGCCGGTATGGCGCGTGCCGGACGCGCAGCTGCTCGCCGCCGTCGAGGGTGGTGAAGGACCCGTCACCGACGTGGTCGAGACCGAAATCAGCGTAGTAGGCAATGGTTTCCGCGACGTTCGGGACCCCCATCGTGACCCGGGTCAGCCGATGCATCCCCATGTCAGGCCACCGGATCCGCGACGAAGGTCTGCCGCATTTCGCCGAGGCCTTCGATCCGGCTGACCAGCTCTTCCCCGGCTCGCAGGAATCGCTGCGGCGTACGGCCGACGCCCACACCGGACGGCGTTCCGGTGAAGACGAGATCGCCCGGATACAAGGTGAGGGTCCGCGACAGCGCGGAAATCAGCTTCCCGACCGGGAAGATCAGCTCGCGGGTCCGGCCGTCCTGCACGGTCTCGCCGTCGACCGCGCACGACAGCGCCAGGTCGTCTCGGTCCGCCAGCTCGTCCGGCGTGACCAGCCACGGCCCGACCGGCGCGAAGTTCGGGAAAGACTTCCCGAGGCCGAATTGCGGGGCCGGGCCGGCCAGTTGCGAGACCCGCTCGGAAAGGTCCTGCCCGATCGTCACCCCGGCGAGGTGGTCCCAGGCCTCGGATTCCTCGACGCGATGGGTGGTTTGCCCGACGACCGCGACCAGTTCCACCTCCCAGTCCACGTTTCCGCCGGGCGGCAGCACGACCTCGGCGTCCGGGCCGGTCAGCGCGGAAACGAATTTGGCGAACACCGGGGGAAGGCCGTCCGGCGCGGCGAAACCGGATTCCGCGGCGTGCGCGTCGTAGTTGAGCCCGGCCGCGACGATCTGCCGCGGGGCGGGGGACGGCGGGCCCAGCTGGGCACGGGTGAAGACGACATCGGGTTCGGCGGTGAGTTTCTTCGCCCAGGCCCGGAATTCGGTCCAGTTTTGATAGACGGAGCCGAAGCCGAAGATGCCGCCCGACGCCTTGGCGACGTCGATTCCCTTGTTCTCGGCGGCGAGCAGGACGGCTCGACCGTCCACATTGGCCAGTTTCACGGTTTTCTCCTCAGAAACAGAGCGTCAGATTGGTCCGCACCGGCAGTGGGAGGCTGACGACGAGGTCGTCCCCCTCGCGCCGGGTGTGCAGGTTCGGGGTTCCGGTCCCGGCGGAATCGGCGGCGAACACGTCGTCGCGGAAGAGCTTCCAGGGCGCCTCGGCGTTGCTGATCCGCAACGTCACGTCGGTGGGTTTTCCGGCGACGGGACGCAAAGTCAGTGCAAGCAGCGACTTTTCCCGGTCGTACCAGGCGCGGAGAACCTCGGCCGTGCCGTCGATCCGGGTCACCTGGGGTTCGCGGAAATGCTCCGCGGTCCACGGGTGGTGATACATCTTCCACAGCCCGTCCGGGACGTTCAGCCGGGCGTAGCCGAGCATCGCGTTCCCGGTCAGCCGGTCCATGAAGATCAGGTTGCCGTTCTCGTCGAACGAACGGTCCTGGCGCGGGTAGAACAGGCCGCCGTTCTCCCAGGTCGGATTCAGGTAGGCGTCGGCGTAGCCGAGCAGGCCGCGCAGGTTCTCCTGGTCGCCGACCTCGGCCATGCACCCGGCGACGTAGCCGAAAGCCGGGGCGCGCCAGGTGAAGTCCAGGTCGCGGGTGAACTCCGGGGCGCGGCCGGCGAGGCGGGCCCTGCGGGCCTCCAGGGCCGCGGTCGGCTCGGCGAGGGTGACCAGGCCGTCCGGGGTGCGCCGGATCTCGTCGCGGATCTGGTCCGGGTAGAGCCGGTGCACCAGGTCGCGGCTCCAGGCGTTCAGGTTCAGCGCCGTCCAGGCGTTTCCGCCGCCTTCCAGCGGCATTTCCGGGCGGTCCTGCTCGACCAGCCAGAGCCGCCAGTACTCGCCGTATTCGTTGAGGATTCCCCGCTTGTCCCACGCCGCCTGGTAGGCCTGGGTGACCTCCTCGGCGACCGACGTGCCCTTGCGCAGGTCGAGGAACCGGAACCCGAGGATCGGGAACTGGTTGCAGACGAGGAAGAGGCAGTTGGGTTCGCAGACGATGCCGTACCATCCTTGTTCGGCCATCTGCCAGTACAGGTTGTCGGCGAGCGAGCTGAGCGAGTACTCGTAGACTTCCGGGCCGAGTCCCTGGAACAGCGGGTCCCAGCGGAAGGAAAGCGCGCCGTCGCGGTCGTACTGGTCGCTGTCGAAGAGCATGCTGTGCATGCCGAGCATCGCGAAGAAGCGGCCGCTGTACATGATGTTTTCTTTGATCACCGGATCGCGCCAGCCCTCGCGCAATTCCGTGATGTCCGGATTGTTGCGGATACTGCCCCGGCTGGTCTCGCGCCAGTACGCCCACACTTCCGGGAGCTGCATTTTCCGGATGATCTCCTCGAAGGCCGGACGGAACGCTCCAGGGGCCGCGGGAAGATGGTGGAAATGCGCGAAACCCAGGGTGTAGGCCATCTGCGTGAGCTGGTAGCGATAAGCGTCGGTCCATTCCTGGCCCCACAGCATGCTGCCCATGTTCGCCCACTCGTTGTCCTGCTGGGCGACCAGATTGCGCACGTGCTGGACGTGTCCCGCTTGGAAGTCGTCGAGCGCGGGATACCCCGAGATGTCCGGTGCGGCGAGCATCATCGCACCGCCAGGGAAGCCTGGACAGCGGCGGCGATTTCCTTGCTGTCCACCGTGTCCGCGAAGTGCTTGAGGTAGTCGCCTTCGGGTCCCATGAGGAAGGTGAACGCGCTGTGCGGCATCCGGTAGCCGTCCGGGTCGTCGACGCGGCGGGCGTGCACGTGGTACGCCTTCTTCATCGACTCGATTTCCGCGGCGGACCCGGTCAGCCCGGTGATCCGCGGGTGCTGCGCGGCCAGGAAAGCGTGCAGGACCTCTGGGGTGTCGCGTTCCGGATCGACCGTCACGTAAAGGGCCCGCACGCTATTCGCGAGTTCGCCGAGTTCTTCGAGTGCCTGGTCGATCCGGGCCAGCGCGGGCGGGCACACGGTCTGGCAATGCGTGAAGCCGAAAAAGACGATGAGGTATTTGCCGAAATAGGAACGCTCGGTGACCGCGGCGCCGGAATCGTCGATCAGCCGGAAACTTCCGCCGACTGTCGGAACCGGGCGCACAATGGTCGCCGAACCGGAACCGGGAGGGGTGCAGCAGGAGGAATTTATTTCCATGACTCCAAGCTAGGAGCCGTGGCCATGCCCGTCCAATGCCGCGTTGGCGCTGGGCTATGTCGGTTGGGTATAGCCGATGGTTGCCCGGATCTCGGCCGCTGCCTCGTCCAGCTTCCGCATCATCAGCAGCATCGTCGGGGTGAGCTGCCTGCCCGCGGGCAGCGTGACGCCGACCGATTCGACGATGCCGAGGTCGATCGGCAGCGCGGCCAGCTCCGGTTCGGTTTCGGCGACCAGCTGCGGCATCACGACCAGCGTGTCGGTCTCCAGCGCGATGGCGCGCACGGCCAGGAACGAACCGCATTCGATGCGGTTGGCCGGGGTCGAGAGGCCGCGGCTCAGGAGGTGTTCTTCCAGCTGGCGCCGCTGCGGGTTGTCGGCGGGCGGCAGCGACCAGAGTTCGCCGATCAGATCGGCGATCGTGAGCCCGGGCCGCCGGTGCGCGGGATGCTCGCTGCGCGCCACCACGCGGGCGGGTTCGTAGTAGAGGTGGTGCTGGCGCAGCCGGTCGTTGTTCGCCGGTTCGAGCGTGCCGACGACGAGGTCGACGTCGCCGGCGAGCAGCGCTTCGTACAGCGCTTCCGGACCGCCGTGCCGGATGATGACGGTCAGGTCGGGGGCGACGGCTTTCACCCGCGCGACCGCGCGGGGCAGCAGCACGCTCGCCCCGGCGAGGAAGGAGCCGATCGTGACGGTGCCGGCGTGGCCGTCGACCAGCTCTTCGAGATGCCGCCCGGCCTGGCGGAGTTCGGCGAGCACGGCCCGGGCGTGGTCGACGAACACCTCGCCGAACAGCGTCGCCGTCATCCCGCGCGGGCCGCGTTCGAACAGCTCGACCTTGAGGATCGACTCGAGTTCGCGCAGCCCGCGGGTCAGCACCGGCTGGGTGATGTGCAGCCGCTCGCCCGCGGCGACCAGCGACCCGTGCTCGGCGATCGCCACGACGTACCGCAGGTGCCGCAGCTTGAGCCTGCCGTCGGCGAGATCGGTCATCCGGAACGCTCGGCTGTTCGCATGCGCCCGATTCTGCCGGTCCGCTCAGTGGTGGCCGCCCACCGGCACGACGAAGCTGACGGTTTTGCTGTCCAGGACGTGGTGCGTCGGGTCGGCGAGCCCGATCCACACCTTGTGCGGGCCGGGCGGCAGCGCCTGGATGATCAGCGGTTCGCCGCTGCCGTCGGCCCAGTGCCAGGGCGCGTCGTCGACCGTGACGTGGATGTGGCCGATGCGCGGGGAAACGTCGAGCGCGGCCGGGCCGTAAACGGGGACGATGCGCAGGTTCTCCGCCCGGTAGCGCAGGACGACCAGGCCTTTCGCGAGTTGTTCCGGCAGCGGCGCGTCGACGGCGAGCGAGGGCGGCGGCTGGGTCGGCAGCGGGACGACGGGCGCGGGCGGCCAGCCCGAGGCCGCTGCGGGAGGGGCGGCTGGCGGCGTCGAGGGAGCCGCGGAAGCAGAGCAGGCGGTCGCCAGCAAGACAACCGAACCGAGGACTGCGGTACGAAGAAAGTGAGCCATGGAAAGAAAACTAGGTCGCTGTTGATCATCGCCGCGCCTGTCGGATGACCGTATCGCTGTACGTCGGCAGGGAAGTGCCGTGCGTGCCGTTGGGGTCGGCACGCACGGCACAGGTCAGCGGCAGCGGTAGCTGGACGCCACGGCCGGGTCGCCGTAGCCCCGGTACCGCGAGACTCGCGGGTACGCGCACAGGTCGCGGGTCTGCTTCCCGTCCGCGGTCGCGGCCGCCAAGGTGGCCGGGGCCTTGCCGTGCTCGACCCAGTCGACGAGCGCGCCGAGCGGGTTCGTGGGCGAGGCGCCCGCCCCGCCGCCGCAGTGTTCGACGCCGGGAGCCAGGAACAGCCGGTAGAAGTCGTTCACCCGGTGGGAGCCGCCCATCGCCTGTTCGACCTCGGCGCGGTAGCGCAGCGTGCCGCCGGGCGGGATGAGCTGGTCGTCCGAGCCGACGAAGGTCAGCAGCTTGCCGCCGGTCCGGCGGAAGGCCGACAGGTCCGGGTCAGCGGTGCCGATGACGTCGTCGTACTCCCGCACCGACTGGCGGAACACCTGGGCGAACTGGGCGTAGGTGAGCTTCGAGGCGTCGAAATCGGCCTGTTTGGCGACGAACGACTGCACCCACTTGAGCGCGACCGGGAAGCCGGTGGCGTACGGGCTGTCGCCGGTTCCGGCCAGCCAGGCGAAATCGGCGCCCTTCGGGAGGCCGTCCCACAGCTTCCGGCCGCGTTCGTCGGTCGGGCCGGCCCAGATCTTGCGCATGACGTCGGCGTCCTTGGCCGTGACGGTGACCTCCTTGCCGTCGCAGAGGACCTTCGTGCCGATCAGACCGCGCGGGTCGTAGCCGCACTCGTCCGGCCGGTCGACGATGCCGTTGCGGACGCCGTCGTTCGCGTCGCACGCCTTGACCGCGGCCTGCCGGAACGCGGTGAAAACGCAGGCGCTCGGGAAGTCGTGCTCTTGGTTCATCACGATCTGCGGCCAGAGCGTCGCGACCGCGAACTGCGTCCAGTGGACCGCGGGCGCGTTCGCCAGGATGCCGTCGAAGTCGCCGGGGTAGTTCTGCGCCTCGGAGTAGCCCTGGCGGCCGCCGGTCGAGCAGCCGTTCCAGTACGAATAGGTCACCGGCCGGTGGTAGAACCGCTGGGTGACGTCCTTGCCGAGCAGCGCGGCCTCGTGCACCGAGCGGGTGGCGAAGTTGGTCAGCAGCGGCCGGTTCACCTTGCCGGGCGCGGTCAGCGCCCACGAGGTGTCCAGCCCCGTCAGCACACCGGCGTCGGTGGTCACGCCCGCATAGCCGTCCTTGGCGGCCTGGGCCAGCGGCGCGCCGAAGTCGCCGGCGGCGTATGCGCTGCCGCCGACTGCTTGGAGCCGTCCGGTCCACCCGGTTTGCGGCAATGCCACGGCGACCTTGACGTGGTCATTGGCCCCGGGGTGGGTGAGCGTGACGGTGATTTCGCAGTAACCGGGCTTCGGGTCGGCCCGCACCGATTCGATTTTCGCGCCGTCGGGCGCGGTGACGGGGACGGTGGCGCAGGCGGTGGTCTCGGCCGCGGCGGCGCTGGGCGCGAGCTGGGTGACGGTGGTCACCAGCAGCGCCGCGAGCGGCAACGCCGAGAGAAGGGTTCGGGTGCGTCTCATCGCTTTCCTTTGTGGAGGGTCGCTTTCGCCTGAAACTAAGCCGCTCGCGGCCGTCTTCGCGCCCGTCGGACGACGCCGTCGACGTACGTCGTCTCCCGGTATCGTCAGGGATCATGACGCTGCACGGACGGGACGCCGAGCTCAAGGAGCTGACCGAGCTGGTCGACGGACCGGAAGGACGCGTCGGCGTCCTCGTCCGCGGCGAGGCTGGCATCGGCAAGTCCGCGCTCGTCGCAGCGGCGGCCGCGGCTGCTTCGGTCGCCGGGATGCGGGTGCTGCGGACGACCGGTGCCGAGGCCGAGCAGGATTTCGCCTACGCCGGACTGCACCAGCTGCTGCACCCGGTCCGCTCCGGCGTGGCCGAGTTGCCCGTGCCGCAACGGACTGCTCTGCAGACCGCGCTCGGGCTCGCGGAAGGGCCGGAACCCAGCGCGTACCTGGTCGGGCTCGCCGCGTTGACGCTGCTGGCCGATGCCGCCGCCGCGAAGCCGGTGCTGGTCGTCGCCGAGGACGTCCAGTGGCTCGACCGCGCCAGCGCGGACGTCCTGGCTTTCGTCGCCCGGCGGATCGAGACCGAGCCGATCGCGCTGCTCGCGACACTCCGGGACGATTCCGGTCCGCTGCTCGACGCCGGTCTCTCGCCGATGCCGCTCGGCCGCCTCACCGACGACGCCGCCGCGGAATTGCTGGACTCGGTCGCACCGAGGCTGGACGCGATGGTCCGGACGCGGCTGCTCGCCGAGTCCGCCGGCCATCCGCTCGCGTTGACCGAGCTTCCGTCCGCGGTAGCCGACCTCGACGTGTTCGACCCGATCCTGCCGCTCACCGAACGGCTCGAGCGGACGTTCGCCTCCCGGGTCGTGACGCTGCCCGAATCCACCCGAGCCGCCCTGCTCGTCGCGGCGCTCAACGAGACCGGCTCGATCGCCGAAACCCTTGCCGCGACGGGGATTCTGCTCGGCACGCCGGTCGAGCCGGAGGTGCTGGGCCCCGCTGTCGACGCCCGGCTGGTCGAGTTCGAGGTCGGCTGCGTGACCTTCCGGCACCCGTTGATGCGCTCGGCCATTCCCGCCGCCGCGACGCTCGGCGACCGGCGGCGGGCCCAGCTCGCGTTGGCCGAGACGGTGCGCGAACACCCTGATCGACGTGCCTGGCATCAAGCCCGGGCAGCCTCCGGACCCGATGAAACCGTGGCCGCGGCCTTGGAATCGGCGGCGGATCGGGCTCGCCGAAGGGGTGGGGCCGCCGCCGCGATCGCCGCGCTGGAGCAGGCGGCGCGGCTCAGCGAAGACCCGGACGCGCGGGCCGATCGGCTGCTGCGGGCCGCCGGGCTGGCAGTCGAATCGGGCCGTCGCGAGACCGCCGAACGCCTGGTGCGCGACGAGTCGTTTTCCCCGCGCCGCAAGGCGGCCGCGAGCCAGTTGCTCAGCGGTTTCGAGGACGGCGTCCGCGAGGATCCCGCCCGGATCGGGGAGCTGGCGGTCCTCGCCGGAGCCGTCGCCGCCGACGGGCAGGACGACGCGGCGATGCGGATCCTCTGGGGCGCCGCGATGCGGTGTTTCTGGGCCGAGCCCGGCACGACGGCTCGTCGGACGCTGCTGGACGTCGCCGCCGAGTCGCCCATCCCCGACGACGACCCGCGCCTGATCGCGGTCGCCGCGTATGTCGCGCCATTTGAGCGCGGCGCTGCAGTGCTGGAGCAGCTGAGGGTGCTCGTCGGCGCGACCGGAGCTGATCCGGAAACCGACCGGTACCTGGGCAGCGCTTCTTTGCAGGTCGGCGCATTCGACCTGGCGGCCCGGTTTTCGACGGCCGCGGTGCCGGGGCTGCGGGCGCAAGGCAAGCTCGGGGTGTTGCCGCGCGCCTTGGCGGTCCAGGCGTGGAGCCGGGTCCGGCTCGGCGACCTGGCCGGTGCCGCGCCTTCCGCCGCGGAGGCCGTCCGGCTCGCGCGGGAGACGGGCCAGCCGTTCATGGGCGGGCTGGCGCTGGCGGTCCAGGCCGAGATCGCGGCTTTGCGCGGCGACCACAAGCAGGCCAGCGCACTCGCCGACGAGGCCGAACGCGCTGGGCTCGCGGCGGGCGCCCGTCCGGTGCTGGCCACGGTCCAGCTCGCGCGCGGGCTCGTGGGGCTGAGCGAAGGCCGGTACGAGGACGCGTTCGCCGATCTCCGCCGCCTGCTTGATCCCGCCGATCCGGCTTATCAGCTGGCCTTGCGCGCGTACTGCGTCGCGGAGCTGACCGAGGCCGCCGTCCGGGCCGGGCAGGCCGACGCGATGCGGGAAATCCTGGCCGAGCTGGAGCCGCTGGCCGCGGTGACGTCAGCCCCGGCGCTGCACATCGGGCTCCGGTACGCGCGGGCCGTGCTCGCGCCGAAGGAAACCGCGGAAGACCTGTTCACGGCGGCTTTGCAGGCGGAGTTGAGCGGGTGGCCTGCCGAACGCGGGCGGGTCCACCTGGCGTTCGGCGAGTGGTTGCGGCGGCAGCGCCGGGTCGTCGAATCGCGGGCGCACCTGCGTGCCGCGCGGGAGACGTTCGACGCGCTCGGCCTGGCGGCGTGGGCCGAGCGGGCGCGGCGGGAGTTGCGCAGCGCGGGGGAGTCGAGCCCGAACCGGAGCCCGGACGCCCGCGACAAGCTGACGCCGCACGAGCTGAGCATCGCGCAGCTGGCCGCCGAGGGGCTGACGAACCGGGAGATCGGGCAGCGGCTCTATCTTTCGCACCGGACCGTCGGGACTCACCTGCACCGGATCTTCCCGAAGCTCGGCGTCAGTTCCCGTGCCGAACTGGCCGGTGCGGTGCGGGCGCTGAGCGACTGACTTACGCCGGTTGCGTCATCTGACGGGCGCGGCCGGCGGCCGGGCTCCTTAGCGTCGAGGCCGTCCCACGGTCTCGCGCACAGGAGTTCAGATGATCAGCAGGAGACGATTCACCCAGGCGTTCGCGGCCGGTCTGGCGGCGACCTCTCTCGCTGCCTGCTCCTCGCCCGCTGCCTCGCAGCCCACCGTCCCCGGCCTGCGAGCGGGCTCGGGCGAACACACCTCACTGGGCACGATCAAGCACGCGGACGCCGGTGTCGTTTCGATGGCATACGCGGAATTCGGCCCGGCTAACGGCAAACCGGTGCTGCTTCTGCACGGCTGGCCGTATGACCCGTACAGCTACGCTGACGTCGCGCCTCTGCTTGCCGCGCAAGGGTTCCGGGTGATCGTCCCGTTCCTGCGAGGCTTCGGCCCGACGGTGTTCAAGTCGGCGAGTACCGTCCGAAATGGACAGCAGACGGCTATCGCACAAGACGTCGTCGCGCTGATGGACACGTTGAAGATCGACAAAGCGATTCTCGGCGGCTACGACTGGGGTTCCCGGACAGCCGCGGTGATCGCGGCGTTGTGGCCGCAGCGGTGCCAGGCCGTTGTCCCGGTGAGCGGGTACATCGTCGCCAACCTCAAGGCCAACCTTCAGCCGCTTCCCCCGGCCGCTGAACTGGGCTGGTGGTACCAGTATTACTTCGCGACCGAGCGCGGCCGCGCCGGTTACGCGGCGAACCGGCACGATTTCAATAAGCTGATCTGGAAGACGGCGTCGCCGACCTGGCAGTTCGATGACACGACGTACAATCGCAGCGCCGCCGCCTTCGACAATCCGGACCACGTCGCGATCGTCATCCACAACTACCGCTGGCGGCTCAGTCTCGCTCCCGGCGAACCGCAGTACGAGGCGTACGAACAGAAACTCGCCGCGGGCGCGACCATCGGCGTCCCGGCGATCACGCTCGCCAGCGACTTCGACGGCGCGGCGAAGGACGGCAAGGCCTACCGCGCCAAGTTCACCGGGAAGTACGAGCACCGGATCCTTGACGGCATCGGGCACAACGTGCCGCAGGAGGCGCCGCGGCCGTTCGCGCAGGCGATCGTGGACGCGGCGAAGCTCTGACGATTCATCGAAGTTTGATCGGAAGCGGATACGGTGCGCATTCCTCTCGCCGGAAACTGCTGTGCCCGTTCAGGAATCGGCAAGCCCGGCGACCTTCGACGCGGGGAGTGCGATGAGACGCAAAGCTTTCGGAGCGGTCGCGGCGGCCGTGGTGGCGGCCTTGACCGGTCTGGCGAGCCCGGCTTCGGCGGAGACTCCGGCGGAGATCCTCCAAGCCGGAGCCCAGGGCGGGGTCAGCGCGGGATATCCCGGGGTGATCGGCCTCGTCCGGAACGGTGAAACCGCGCACTATATCCACGCTGGATACGGAAATCTCACCACCAAGACCCCGGCGGACCCGAAAGCGCAGTTCCGGATCGGCAGCGACACCAAGGCGTTCACCGCGGCCGTCCTGCTGCAGCTGGAAGCCGAGGGCAAGCTGTCCCTCGACGACCCGCTCGCGCGCTGGCTGCCCGGTTCGGTGAACGCCAATGGCAACGACGGCACGAAGATCACCGTCCGCCAGGTGCTGCACCAAACCTCCGGTCTGCCGGACTACGCGGGCGACCTCCGGTTCCTCGGCCCCTACGTCGCGAACACCAATCCTCGTCAGGCATGGCCGTCGCAGACGCTGGTGGACATCGCGACGTCGCACCCGTCGCTGGGCGCGGGATTCCACTACTCGAACACCAACTACGTGCTCGCCGGCATGGTGATCAAGGCGGTGACCGGGAACGAACCGGCCGCGGAGATCCAGCGGCGCATCATCGAACCGCTCGGCTTGCGCGGCACTTCCTTCCCGACCGCCGACCCCGGCCTGACCGGCAACTATCTGAACGGCTACTACATCTCGTTCGGCGCGTTCTACAACGACGTCACGGTCTCCAACGTGCAGGCCTTCGGCACCGCTGGCGCCATTGTGTCCACAGAGGACGATCTGGCGACCTTCGAACGCGCGCTGTTGAGCGGAAAACTCCTGCCGCCGCAGCAGCAAACCGAGTTGAAGACGACAGTGCCGACCGACAACGCGGGCAACCAGTACGGGCTGGGAATCGGCCTGTCGCCAACGTCCTGCGGCCTGGTCTGGAATCACAGCGGCGGGGTGCTTGGCTACTACAACCTGTGGCTGACCAGCGACGACGGCAGCAAGCAGGTGCTGATCGCGGCCAACGAGAACCATCTGGCGGGTGCCGCGACCCGGGGACAGACCACGCTGGGCAACGCGGCGCTCAAGGCCTACTGCGCGTCCTGACCCGGCGGTGATGCGGCGGTGACGCGCCCGGCCGATCCTGGGGGCTGAAGCCGTAGCCAGGCGACCGGAAGCGAGGCGCGGTATGCGGGCTCACGACCACCGTCCGACGAGGCCGACGCCTCATCCGGCCCCTCAGGTCGTGCCGGATGAGGCGCGGGAGACGCCGGCTGCCACCTCAACGGACTTCAGCCAGATCCCAGCGCGTTCGGCTGGGACTCCGCTCCCATCCGAGGTCCGGAATCGGCTGGAGGACCGGTGGGGCGAGGACCTCAGCGGCGTCCGGGTGCACACCGGTCCCGAGGCGGCGCAGTCCGCGCGGGACCAGGACGCGGTCGCGTACACCTCCGGCGAGGACATCGTCGTCGCCGGCACCCCCGACGAACACCTCCTGACGCACGAGGCGGCCCATGTGGTGCAGCAGCGGCATGCCAGCCGCCTCGTGCCGGGGGTGAGTTCCCCCGGGGACGCGGCGGAGCGGGCGGCCGACGCGGGGCTGGTGGCGGTGCCCGGCGGCCCGGTCGCAGCGGTCCAGCGGCAGGTCGACCGCCGCGGCGAGAAACCGGGCGTGCCGGTCGGCAAGGTGGAGAAGGCGCTCACCGAATACCTGACCGAGATACAGCGAGTACAGGGCGGCCAGACGCTGCACAACACCGACGAGGTGAAGTCCGCGATCCTGAAGCTGTTCGTCGGCGATGCGATGAAGATGGCGTCGGTTCAGGCGTGGTTGTCCGGTCCGGTTTCCGGCACGCCGTCCGCCCTCGCGCACGAGGTCGCCAAGAAACTGCCGCCCGTCGTTCCGGAGAATCGGGTGGCGCATTTGGGCATCGCTCCGGCGAAGGCCGACCCGGACAAGCGGCCGAAGAACGCGGGCGAGGCGGTCGGCGCCGTGATCGTCGACTCGACCCTCACGCCGATCCTCCGCCGGATAGGGCTGTCCGACGGCCTGCGGAAGCTCGTCGTGGACGGCGCCAAGTCGGCAGTCGCGTCGGGAGTGCTCAAGCTTGTCGACGTGGCGATGGATCAGGCACACCTCAAGCCCGAGGAACAGGGCTCCATCCACAGCCTCGTGGAGGGATGGATCAACCAGCAGCCGGGCAAGGCGATGGAACGCCAGCAGGAGGGCGCGGGCAGCCCGTACGCCCAGGTCGTGCCGCCGTCCGTCGCGCCGCCGGTTCCGTCCGCGCCCGGCGAGAAGATCATCCCGGGCCCGTCGGTTCCGTTTGACTTCTCTCCGTCTCGGGACGCGCCCAAACCGAACCTCAAGTCAGCTGGGCCGAGCGAGGCCGTCTTGGCCGCGGCCCGGCAGTTCGACCCGCTGTTGCTGACGCCGCCGGAGGCGCGCGGCACCGAGCGAGCCGGGGACTATCTCCTGGCGGGCGAGTTCGCCGTCAACGCCGCGAAGCTTCTCGATGACGCGCAGAAGAACAATCGATCCAGCGCGGTCATGAATCTCCCGGTCAGCTACCGGCTGGTGAAAGACCGCCCCGCGATGTTCGAGGCGATCAGGACGATCTTCTTCGCGATGCGTGCCGCTCTGCCGTACCGCACCCGCGGGGTCAGCCAGATTGTTCTGATGGTGGAAGGGCACCAGTTTTACCGCTTCGAGTTGCCCTGACCCGCGCCGCAGTTCCGTTCAGCGGCACCTGTCCCGGGTGGATTCCCCAGCACCAGGCCGCCGCCGGGAATTTTCTCCAGGTCACCTCGTGACAACGACCGGTCACGGATGGTTCACTATGTTAGGAAGTTTTCCTAATGAAGGCTGGAGGTCGCCCGGTCATGTCATCCTCCCGTAGGCGTTTCGCTGTGGTCGGCGCCGCTCTGGCGCTCGCCGTTCCGCTCGCCGTCAACTCCGCTCACGCGTCCACCTCGGACACCGCCGCCAAGTCGTACACGGCCGCGGAGGTGCTGGCCGGCGTCAAGAAGAACAGCACGAACGAGAACAAGGTCAATACCCAGCCGCACATCAACACCATGACGCGGGCCAAGAACGTCAACGTCTACCAGGTGGCGAAGGGCGTCTACGCCTACGGTTCCGGCCTGGCCGTCGACACCGACGGCAGCGACCCCGACCCCGATCCCGACCACCAGGGAACCACGACTTTCAAGGACAGCAACGGAAAGTCGCTCGGCGCGCACAAGGTGCCGTTCTACGTCCTCGGCGACGACTGCTACGACAAGAAGAGCCCGTGCCCGCACTTCTTCTACAAGGAGCACGGCATCAAGGGCAGGCAGTTCGCGCTGATGTTCTACAAGAGCAAGGTGATCGGCGCGATCTTCGGCGACACGCAGACCGCGAACGACCAGGACACTTCGGACAACGACTCCCGCGAGTTGGGCGAAGCGTCGGTGAAGGCGGCTTCGCTGCTGGGCATCAACAGCAGCGGTACTGACGGTGGCGTCGACAACGGTGTGACCGTGGTGATGTTCTCCGGTTCGGACTGGGTGGTGAACGGGACGAACGCGAACCTGAACGCCGCTGCGCAGGGGATGGTGAACAAGGCGCTCGACACGCTCGGCGCGAGCATGGGTATCTAGTCTTCAAAAACTGATGCGGTCACTGCTGAATCTGGCAGTGGCCGCTTTCAGCTTTTCTGTCGTTCGACGTATGCCGCCAGTTTGTCCAGGTATTGCAACGTTTCCCGTTCCGGTGACGGCGGCAGCGTGAACGTCACCCGGTCCACTCCGGCCTCGGCGCAGACGGCGAGGTCGGAGTCCAAAGTGGCCCCGCAGAGCGTGGTGCGGACGTCGGCGCGGCCCTGGTCGGCCAGCCAAGACGACACGCGGCGCAGTTCGTCGACCGGGGTTTTCGCGCGGGGCAGCCATTCGTCTCCGTAGCGGACGAGCCGGTCGAGCGCGGCCGGGCTTTCGCCGCCGACGGCGATGGGCGGGTGCGGGCGTTGCGCGGGTTTCGGCCAGGAGAAGACCGGGTCGAAGTCGACGTGCTCGCCGTGGAATTCCGCCTCGTCGGTGGTCCAGATCGCTTTGAGCGCGGCGAGTTTCTCGTTCAGCAGCGGACCCCGGCGACGCGGCTCGACCCCGTGGTTGCGCATTTCTTCGCGGTTCCAGCCGACGCCCACTCCGAAAAGGACTCGGCCGCCGGAGAGGACGTCGAGCGTCGCGACTTCTTTCGCGGTCTGGAAGACATCGCGCTGGGCCAGCAGGGCGACGGCGGTGCCGAGGGTGAGCGTGCTCGTTGCCGCGGAAGCGATGGCGAGGGCGACGAACGGGTCATAGGTGCGGTGGTACTCGCGCGGCAGCTCGCCGCCGCCGGACCAGGGCGTTTCCCGGTTGACCGGGATGTGCGAGTGCTCCGTGACGAGAAGCGTTTCGAAACCGCGCTCTTCCAACGCCCGGCCCAGTGCGTCCGGGCGGATGCTCTCGTCGGTGACGAAAGTGTTGACGCCGAACTTCATGCGTCCTCCTGCGGATAGTCGATCGCGGGTCGTAATTTCTCGATCAACGCGCCCACCGCGAGCACTGCCGAGTCCGCGTAGCGGGGGCCGATGATCTGGATGCCCACTGGCAGACCGCGTGCGGTGAGTCCGATCGGGACACTCAACGCGGGTTGCCGTGACATGTTGAACGGGTAGGTGAACGGTGTCCACTGTGGCCAGTCGGTCATTCCGCTGTCCGGTGGCACGTCGTGACCCGCGGCGAAAGGCTCGATCGGCACGGTCGGGGTGAGCAGGATGTCGTAGCGCGTGTGGAACTCGCCCATGGCGACGCCGAGCGCGGCGAGTTCGCTTTGCGCGTCGAGATAGTCGGCGGTCTCGTAGCGGACACCTCGTTCGATGAGCGTCTGCAGGCCCGGGTCGAGCGGTGCCGTGCCGCCGTAGCGCCGGACGATGTGCGCGACGCCGACAGACCACAGCACGTCGAAGGCGCTTGCCGGGTCTGGGAAAGAGGGGGCGGCCTCCTCGACTCGCAAGCCCGCCTCGGCCAATGAGGCGACGGTTTCCGCGACAAGAGCGGCGATCTCCGGCTGCACGTCCACGCGGCCCAGCGCTGGCGAGAACGCGATCCTGACGGGGTCCGCTGGCTCGCCGATCGTTGGCGTCCAGGAGGGATCGCGGTGGTCCTGAGCAGACAGGATTTCGGTGAGCGCGGCGACGTCGGCTACCGAGCGGGCCATCGGTCCGGCGTGCGCCAGCGTGCCCAGGACGCTCGGCGGGTGCATCGGGATGCGTCCATGCGTCGGTTTAAAGCCCACAACGCCACAGAAAGCGGCCGGGATCCGGACTGAACCCGCGGCATCGGTGGCCACGGACACCGCGCCCATTCCCGCCCGGACTGCCACGCCGCTGCCGCCGCTCGATCCGCCCGCGGTGAGCGTCGGGTCCCACGGGTTGCGGGTGATGCCGTCGACGGGGTTGTCGGTGACGCCTTTCCAGCCGAGTTCGGACGTGGTCGTCTTGCCGAGCAGGACGAGACCGTTCGCGCGGAGTGCTGCCGCGGCAGGGCTGTCGGTGTCCCAGGGCTGTGTCAGGTCGGTGCGACGCGAACCGCGCAGCGTTGGCATGTCTCGGGTGAGAAAGAGGTCCTTGATCGACGCGGGAACGCCGTCGAGCGGTCCCAGCGCGCGTCCGTCGACCCAGCGTTGTTCGCTCAAGGTCGCTTGCTTGAGCGCGCCTTCCTGGTCGACGTAAGCGAAAGCGCGGAGATCGGCGTCGATCGCCTCCAGCGCTGCCTTCGTCGCTTCGACCGGCGAAAGGTCGCCGGACGCGTAAGCGGCACCGAGCTGTTCAGCCGTCCATTGACAGAGGTCCAAGGTCATCAGGGCTCCGGGCGGGAGAGCGGTTCGGTGACGCGGCCGTACAGTTCCGGTCTGCGGTCGCGGAAGATCGTGAGGTATCGCCGCTGCGCTTTGAGATCTGCACCCCGTAGCACGGCCCGGACAGCGTCCTCCCGGTCGTCGTCCGAACGCGCGAGCACGTCACCGCTCGGGCCCGCGACGGCGCTTCGACCGTAGAAGTGCTGCTCGTCGTCCGTGCCAGTTCGGTTGCAGCCCAAGAAGAACACGGCGTTCTCCATCGCCCGCGTCGCACACCGGGAGACGATGCTGTCCGACGGAACCTTCCCCGGCTGCACCGCCGACGCCCACAGCGAGACGACGATCTCGGCACCGGCGAGGGTCTGCACGCGAGCCATCTCGGGGAACCGGACGTCGTAGCAAACGTTGAGCGCGAGAGTGCCGAGCGCAGTGGGGAACACTGAGATCTCATCGCCAGGGACGTAGTATTCCTTCTCGTCGCGGCACGGATGCACCTTGTGCTGCACACCAATCACATCGCCCGACGGGCCGATCAGCACGGCGCTGTTGTAGAGCACCTCTGGTATGCGTGGATGCCGTTGTGACATACCAACCACGACGTGTGCGCCACCACGGCGAGCCGCCTCGCCCAGCGCCTCAGTGGTCGGGCCCGGCACGAGTTCCGACGCTGCGTAGAGGCTTTCGGCATAGGCGTCGTCGCGCGCGGAGCGGACGTACCCGGTGTTGCTCAGTTCGGGGAAGACGATCAGCTCCGCACCGTGCTCCTGTGCCTCGCGCTCGACGAACTCCGCCATCCGTTTGGCGTTGCCTGGACAGTCCAGTACCGCGGAACTGAACTGCACCAGCGAAACGCGCACCTCGTCCTTCATCGGTGATTCTCCGGATGCACGTCGCGCGCGAACTGCGGATTGCCCGCCAGCAGACCCCCGTCGACCGGCAGCAGGCTGCCCGTGATGAACGACGCCTCGTCCGAAGCCAGGAACAGCGCCGCGGACGCGATGTCGTCGGGCACGCCGACCTGGCCGAGCGGGTACCAGGTCGCGAGACGGTCGAGGAGATCCGGGTCGATCTTCTGCCGTTCCTTCCAGACGTCGGTGCGGAAAGTGCCGGGCACCAGCACGTTGGCCCGGATCCCGAAGGGCGCGAACTCGACGGCCAGATTGCGGGTCAGCGCCTCCACCCCGGCTTTCGCGGCGCTGTATCCGGCCGCGCCGACGTGGGTGTGCGCGTTCACCGACGAGACGCTGATGATCACCCCGCGCTGTTGGTCGATCATCGTGGGAAGAACCTGTTGGGAGCACCGGAAAGCGCCCGTCAGCACGACGTCGAGGTCGCGTTGCCAATCCTCGATGCGGGTGTCCAGAATGGACGCCGGATTGGACGTGAAGGCGTTGTTGACGAGGACGTCGACGCGGCCGTAGGCGAATCGGACGGCTTCGACCATCGCGCGGACGTCGTCGTCGCTGCGGACATCGGTTCGGACAGCCAACGCCCGCCCGCCCTGTTCTTCCACCTCGGCGGCGGCCTGGTCGGCAGCCGCCTCGTCGCGGTCGGCCACCACGACGGCGGCGCCCTCGCCGGCGAAGCGGCGGACCAGCGTCCGGCCCAGTCCGGAGCCACCGCCGCCGGTCACGATCACCACACGGTCTGCGAAACGCATTTCACCAACCCATCAAGGTCATTCGAGCAACGACATCCGGTCCGGGGAGTACCGCTCGCCGGCGATCTGGTCAGCGGGCACCGCCTGTTCGATCGCTGCCACGTCAGCGGCGGACAGTGAGATATCGACGGCCGCGACGTTTTCCTCCAGCCTGCTCCGCTTCTTCGTGCCCGGGATCGGCACGACGTCGTCGCCGTGACTGTGTACCCACGCCAGCGCGAGCTGACCCGCCGTGACGCCACGTGCTCGGGCGAGTTCCTCCAGGGCCCGCACGAACTCCAGGTTGCGTTCGAGGTTGCCCTCGGCGAAGCGCGGCTGCGACGTCCGCCGGAAGTCGTCCTTCTCGAAGTCGTCCGTCGAACGGTAGCGGCCGGTGAGAATGCCGCGGCCCAGCGGCGAGTACGGCACGATCCCGATGCCCAGCTCGCGGCAGACCGGCACCACCTCGTCCTCGATGGTGCGCGACCACAGCGACCACTCGGTCTGCACGGACGTGATCGGGTGGACGGCGTGCGCCCGGCGGATCGTGTCCGCCGACGCCTCCGACAGCCCGAGATGGCGCACCTTCCCGGCCGCGACCAGCTCCGCCAGCGCCGCGACGGTTTCCTCGATGTCGACTGCGGGATCGACCCGGTGCTGCTGGTAGAGGTCGATGTGGTCGACACCGAGGCGGCGCAGGGACGCTTCGCAGGCTTGCCGGACGTACTCCGCGTCCCCGCGCACTGAGCGCGCCATCGAGTCCTCCTCCGCGCGGACGACGCCGAACTTGGTGGCCAGGACGACGTCGTCGCGGCGGCCGGCGATCGCCCGTCCGACCAGTTCCTCGTTGGCGCCGTAGCCGTACATGTCGGAGGTGTCCAGGAGTGTCACGCCGAGGTCGAGCGCGCGGTGCACGGTCGCGATCGACTCGGTTTCGTCTCCGCTGCCGTAGAAATCGCTCATGCCCATGCAGCCGAGCCCTTGGGCGCCGACGTCGAGCTTGCCGAGATGCCGGGTGGGCATCGCCATGCTGCTTCTCCTTTGGTCAGACGGCTGGGTCGTTCGCGGCGGCGGGTTCGGCCGCCGCCACTGGTTCGTTGATGTCTTTCAGGTGGGTTTCCGGCATGAGGAGTACCGCGCCGAAGGTGATCGCGCAGACCACCGCCATGTAGATGGCCACCGACATCGAGGATCCGGTCGCCGCGTACAGCGACGTCGCGATCAGCGGGGCGAACGCACCGCCGACGACGGCGCCGATCTGCACGCCCAGCGAGACGCCGGAGTACCGGAGCCCGGTGGAGAACGCTTCGGCGAAGAAAGCGCCCTGCGGTCCGTACATCGTGGTGTGCATCAGGCCGAGGCCGACGATGAACGCGACGAGGATCAGGAACGTCGATTTCGTGTTCAGCAGCGGCCAGAACGCGAACGAGAAGGCGCAGAGCATCCCCGAACCCGCCAGCAGCATTGCGCGGCGGCCGATGCGGTCGGAGATGGCGCCGGACACCGGGAGCAATACCAGTTGCACCCCGGCCGCGACGAGCACGGCGAGCAGGACGGTGTCCTTCGACAGGCCCAAAATCGCGGAGTTCGTGCTGTAGGAAACCGCGAACGTCATGAACAGGTAGTAGGTGACGTTGATACCGATGTAGGCGGCCGCGACCAGCGCGATTTGCTTGTAGTGGACGCGAAACGCGCGCAGCACGGGCGAGCGTTCGGCGTCCGGCTTCTTGACTTGCTTGAGCCGTCGGAACGCATCCGTGTCTTCGAGACGCAGTTGCAGGTGGATGGCCAGCCACACCAGCACGGCGCTCGCGAGGAACGGAACGCGCCAGCCCCACGCCTCGAACGCGGCGGGCGAGGTGAACCGGATGGCGGCGATGAACGCGAGGTTGCCGAGGATGATGCCGCCCGGACCGCCCGCCTGAGCGAAGCTCGAGAAGAAGCCGCGCTTCCGGGGCGGCGCGCTCTCCATCGCGAGCAGGACGACCCCGCCGAGCTGTCCGCCGACCGCGATGCCCTGGAGGAAACGCAGCAATACCAGCAGAATCGGCGCGGCGACCCCGATCACCGAGTGCGTCGGCATCAGGCCGATGAGCGTCGACGCGAGCCCCATCCCGGCCAGCGCCCCGATCAGCGCCTTCTTGCGGCCGTGCACGTCGCCGATGTGGCCGAAGAGCACCCCGCCGAGCGGTCGGGCGATGAAGCCGACCGCGAAGGTCGCGAAGCTGAGCAGTGCGCTGGTCAGCGCGGTTTGCTCGGGGAAGAAGAGTTGGGGGAAGACCAGCGCCGCCGCGGTGCCGTAGATGAAGAAGTCGTAGTTCTCGATGCTCGAGGCCGAGAGTGCGGTCACCGCGACCTTGGCCAGTCTCGTCTCGGGTCGTGCCTGGGTCGGTTCCTGCGCCGGCGCCATTGCCCGCTCCTTCCGCCACCTTCGACGGCCGTCGGGACGAAACTCTCTGTGTTTCGTCCTATGAAACGTGCGAATCACTACGTGATATGGATTGTCTACTCGCCCTGGTCACGCAGGTCAAGAGGGGTCTTGCCTCGGCTCTTCAGAGGTCCGTGAGGGGAACCCTGAGGGACTCAGATTCCCTCAGGGTTCCCCTCACGGACGGCGGCCCGGCGGAATGCTGCGACGACCTCCTCCATCGACGCACCGGGCCCGAAATGCCGGTGGACGCCCGCCGCCATCATCCGATCGATCTCGGCAGGCTCGTCGATACCGCCAGCGAGGACGGGGACGTCAGAGCCTTCGCGACGCAGTCCCTCGACGGTCAGCGAGGCGAAGTGACCGAGCCCGCCGCTGAGGCAGCTGAGCCCGACCGCATCGGCGTCCTCCTGGACCGCGACCTGCACGATCGTCGCGGTGGCGACGCGTTTACCCAGGTAGACGACTTCGAATCCGGCGTCGGCGAGGTGCTTGCCGATGAGCCGGACGCCAACGTCGTGTCCGTCGAGGCCGAGTTTGGCGAGGACGACGCGTTTCATCGGTCGAACCCTTCCCGGGTAGCCCCGACGATCTCGGCGGAGGTCGCACCCGCACGCAGCGCCTCGATACTGGGCTGGACGAGATTCTCGGTCCCCGCGGCCGCGGTCTCGACCGCCTTGAGCGCCCGGTCGACCAGCGCGGTGTCCCGGCGGCGCTTGTGCTCGGTGATCCGTTCGACGGCATCCCGCTCGACCTTCGCGAAGTCGATCTCGCCCGAGCTCTTGCCCGCGAACCACTCCGCGCGGGCCTTGGCGTCGAACACGCCGTGACCGACCATCAGCCGCTCGCCGGATCTCAGTTGTTCCTGGCGGGCGCCTCGGTTCTCGTCGATGCGCCCGGCGATGTAGCCGTTCTCGATGGCTTCGAGCGGTCCGCCGGCCTCGGCGAGGCGGTCGAGTTCGAGCCGGACCTTGCGCATCACCTGCTCGTCCACGTCGCGCAGTTTGGCGCTGCCCGCGAGCGGGTCGATGGTCGTCAACGTGCCGTGTTCGTAGGCGACGACCTGCATCGTCCGCACGGCGAGCGCGGCGGCGTCGGCGGACGGGATGCGCAAGGCCTCGTCGTAACCGGTGGCGCAGAGGTAGTCGACGCCGCCGAGCATGGAACCGAGCACGCTGAGCGTCACGCGCGGGATGTTGACCAGCGGTTCCTCGGCGGATTCCAGGCCGTGCGCGTAACCCATGAGCTTCGCGACGGGCTGCTCGGAGATCGGAATGCCGTAGCGGTCAAGCAGAATCTCACTCCACAGGAGCCGCGCTGTGCGGAAAACCGAAGCCTCCACGAACAAATCGCTGCGCTCGTTGAGGAAGAACATCAACTTCCCGGCGACGTCCGCGGGTTCGTAGCCGCGCGCGGCCAATTCGTCCACATACGCGATGGCGTTCCCGAACGCGAAAGCCACCGCCAGCAGCGGACCCGCGCCCGCGACGTCGTAGTGGTTGGAGCAGACGGTGAGCGCCGCACCGGGCATGTCCTCGTCGATCGCGAACGCGACGCAGTCGGCGGCGATCCGCAGCGCCTGCGCGGGGGAGTGGATCTCGGTGCCCCGCGCGGTGAATTCCTTGAGCGGATCGTTCTGCATCACCAGCTTCACGTGCCGAGCGTCCCGATCGGACAGAACACTGTGGACCATTCCCAGCGCGACGTGGCCGAGCGAGTTCTGCAGCATCCCGACGCTGTCGGCGGCGGAGAGGTCGAGCCGGGAGCAGATCGTGGCGAAGTCGTCGAGCGTCGCGCACGACACCCCGGCACGGCCGACCTGGGCGTGCGAAAGCTCGTGGTCGGGGTCGAACCCGAGCTGCGAGGGCAGGTCCGCGGCCAGCAGGAACGACTCCGCGCCGACCTCCTGCAGCACGGCGAGCCGTTCCGCGGTCATCGCGGGCGGGCCGAGTCCGGAGTAGACCATGAAGCGCGGCCGGAACGGTCCGGGCCCGGCGATCCGGTTGTCGCTCCACGCTTTCAGCGCGGGCTCGGCAGCGGTCGGTGCGTACCGCGCGCGGATCGGGACCCGGCCGTCGTTCGCCGTGGTGATGTCGTCGCTGTCGTGGGCCACTGGACCTCCGTCTCGTTCAGTCCACTTCGGATGCTCCGGACACCGTCGCCGAAATTCGGGCCGCGACCTCCCGTACGTGGCGTTCGATCTCGGCGATTTTCTCCTTGCCGAGGCGGCCTTCCGGTCCGATGACGCTCAACGCCGCGAGCGCGAAGCCGTTCGCGTCCGTGATCGGCGCGGTGACGCCGACCGCGCCCATCGCCCGTTCGCCGTGGCTGTGCGCGATGCCCGCGGCCGCGATGCTCTTCAGCTGGGCGCGCAGGGTTTCGAGGTCGGTGATCGTGTTCGGCGTCGTCGGGTTGAGCGGGAGATCCTTGAGCAGGCGCTCGCGCTCGGCCTCGGGCATGAACGCAAGCAGCGTCTTGCCCGCCGACCCGGTGTGGATGCCCTCGGAAACGCCGACGCCCGCGATGTAGCGGATGAGGTGCGGGCTGGGCAGTTCCTTGACGCAGATGCGGGAACGGCCGGCGCGCACGTGCACCGCGACGGTCTCCGCGGTGACGTCGCGCAGTTGCTCCAGCGCGTCCGTCGCTTCGAAGATGAAGCCCGCGTTGCCGTTGGAGATCGACGACATCAGGTGGAAGCAGCCGGGGCCGAGCCCGTAGTGCCCGCTGGCCTGGTCCTGGACGACCATTCCCTTGGCGCGCAACGTGCTCAGCAGCCGATAGGTCGTCGGCTTCGACAGCGAGACGACCTCGGCCACGTCGCCGAGCGTGAGCGGGTTGTGTCCGAGTGCGAACAGGATGTCGATCGCCCGGCTGACCGCGCGGACCGTGGAGCCGTCGGGGGTTTCAGTCACTGGTCACCTCTGCGTTTTCCTCAGGTGAGGCCACCGTATCAACCAGCGAAACGCTCGGGCACGAACCAGTAGCGCGGCGTCTCGCCTATCCGCACGCGCACGGCCATTCCGGCCTCAAGCCCGTCCCCGTCCGTCCGGACCTGGCCGAACACCATCGGCCCGCCGTCGTCGAGGGCGATCTGACCGAGCGTGTACGGGGCGGGCAGCCCAGGTCGCTCGACGTGCACGGTTGTGTAGGTGAGCAGCACGCCGGTCGCTGCGAACGTGTGCTCGGCGGGCGCGGCCGTCCCGCATCGATGACAGACGGCGCGCGCTGGAAACGACGCCGCGCCGCATTGTCCGCAACGGCTGCCGACGAGCGCGTGCCCGTTGTCGCGCGGCCTCTCCGCGGTAGTCGGAACCTTCAAAGCGGCGTTCAATCCCATGGATCGGTCCTCTCCAGCAAATGCACGCACGAGACGGCTGACTCGCCCTCCAGCCAGCCGCCGTTGTTGTGGGCGAGGCCGATGCGCGGACGCTGGGTCTGCCGTCCCGTCGCCTCGCCACGCAACTGCCAGATCAACTCGGCGATCTGAGCCAATCCGGTCGCCCCCACCGCGTGCCCGCGCGACGACAGCCCGCCGCTGGGATTGACCGGCCGGCAGCCGTCGATCTGCGTCGTGCCACTGTCGAGCAGCGCGCCCGCGTCGCCCGGATTGCAGAAGCCGAGCTGCTCGTACGCGATGAGTTCGGCCGGAGCCATCGCATCGTGTACTTCGGCGACATCGACGTCCTCCGGCCCGAACCCCGCCTCCGCATACGCCGCAGCCGCGCACAATTCGGTCAACGACGGCTCGTTCCCGGTGGTCGTGTACCCGGTTGCCGCTTGCGACGCTCTAATCCGGACAGTCGGCTTTCTGGTGGGAATCGCCCCACACCGCGCCACCACGACCGCCGCCGCACCGTCGCAGATGGAACTGCACATCAGCAACGTCAACGGATCAGCGATCGGCCGCGAACCCAGCACTTCCTCAGGACTGACGACTTTCCGGTGCTGCGCATACGGATTGCGCTCGCCATTGGCGTGGCTCTTGACGGAAACCGCGACCAGATCGTCCACCGTCAGCCTGCCCGCCGCGATGAGCTTGCGCAGCCGCATCCCGTAAACCGCGGTGAACTGCAGCCCGATCCCGGACACCACATCGAGGTCACCCGCGGACTCCAATGCCGCGAGTGTCCGGGAACGGTCCTCCACGAACATCTTCTCCACGCCCGCGACCAGCACTGTATCCGCCGACCCGGCGCGAATGGCCAAGATGGCCTGCCGCAACGCAGTCGACCCACTCGCACACGCGTTCTCGACATTCGTGACCGGGACGCGCTCGATCCCGATCTCCCGCATGACCGACTGACCGCGGATCATCTCCTGCCCCTGCAGCAACCCTGCCATCGCATTGGCCGCGTAGACCGCGTCGATGTCGCGCACCGCAAGCCCCGCGTCAACCAACGCGGACACACACGCGACGCGGTTGAGATCTTTCAGCGAGGAGTTGGTGTACCGGCCGAAGGGATGCATCCCCACGCCCAAGATCTCAATGTCGTCGGTGTTCACTCGAACCCTCCGATCAGCTTGTCGCGCAATTCGACCCGGTCGACCTTCCCGTAGGGCGTGCGCGGAATGGCGTCCCAGATCTCGAGCCTTCTCGGCGTGCGAATCCCCAGCCGGGGCCGGACAAACTCGATCAGTTCCTGGCTGGACGCCGACTGCGCGTCCCGCAACCGCACCACCGCCGTGACCGCGTCGCCCCAGCGCGGGTCGGGAAGGCCGAGCACGACCGCTTCGCTGACCGCCGCGTGCGCCGACAGTTCGTTCTCCACCTCGCGAGGCGCGATGTTGTACCCGCCGGAATTGATCATTTCGTCATTGCGCCCTTGGAGATGAACAAACCCGCGCTCGTCCGCCCGCGCGAGATCTTTGGTGCGCAACCACCCGTCCACCAGAACCGCGGCCGTAGCCTCAGGTTTGCGGTGATACCCGGACATCAAATGCGACCCGCGCACATAAACCTCCCCGATCTCGCCCGGCCGCGCGACCCGTCCGTCCCCGTCGCGCACCTCGACCGCCACCGACCGCCAAGGCCGCCCCGCGGACTGTCTCGCCTGCGCGTCAAGATGATCGGACTTGCTGAGGCAGGTAATCGTCATCGGGGCCTCGGATTGCCCGTAGTCCTGCACCAACGTCGGCCCGAACCGATCGAGCGCGCGCTCAAGGACCGGTAACGCCACGCTCGACGCCCCGTAGACGATCGTCTCGAAACCCCACTCGCCGTGCGCCGCGTCCAGCAACGGTTCGAGCATCGCCGGAACCGCTTTTAGCGTACGGAAATGCCCCTTGCGGGAACGCTGCCACACTTCGTCGGGATCGAACTTGGGCATGACGTGCACACCTGCCCCGCTGATCAAATACGGCAACACGAAATACCCCGACGCGTGCGAAACCGCCTGGGTAAGCAAAATCTGCTCGCCCTCACGAACCGGTGCCAGTTCCAGCAGCAGATTCAACGCCACCTCACGCAGCGCCCGATGCGACAGCACGACTCCCTTGGGCCGCCCCGTTGTCCCGGAGGTGTAGGAAATCCAGGCCGCGCCTTCAGGATCGCCGTCGCGCAAGACCGGCTCGGCTTTCGCTTCCGCGATGAGCCGCTCGTACGAGTGTTCAAAGCTGTTGTCTTCCTCGAACGGAATCACGAGGATCCCGAATTCCTCGGCCAGCGCGTGCGCCTCCGCCGCGAACCTGGGCGCGAAGAAGAGCGCTCTCAGTCCGGCATCCTCGGCTACGTAACGGAAATCCTCCAGATGCAGCCGCGCGTTGAGCGCCACCCGAACCCGCCGCCCCAGTGCGAGAGCACAGTCAGCCTCGACGAACTCCGTGCGATTGTCGGACAGGATCCCGACCCTCGCCCCTTCCGGGATGCCCAGGCTGTCGAGGCCATTGGCCACCCGCTCGGCGCGGTCGAGAAGCTCGCCGAAGGTACGCGCCGTACGCCCGTCGTCGACCGCCGTGAGGCCCCGATACGAGGCCCCCGCCCGGCGGAGCAAGTAGGCGGTGTCGAGAACCATCCGAGCGGCCTCCCTTGCTGAGGGTGTTTCATCTGGCGACAAGAACGTATTGTCTGATGAAACGACCTGTCAAGGGGGTGTGGTCCCTAGGGAGGCTCTCTGCCGTAGCACGCTCGCAGGCGGCGTAGAAGAATTGCGTCACCTGCGGGCTTCTGGAGAAGATGTCCCATGGCAACCACGACCACCGTCATCGTCGATCAGGACGGCGGTGTTGACGACGCGCTTGCCCTCGTTCTCCTCGCCCGCACCCCTGGCGTCGAGATCGTCGGCGTGGGTTCGGTGCACGGCAACGTATCCGCGACCGCCGCGGCCGACAATGGCGTGCGGGCCCTCGAGATCGCGGGTGATCAGTCGACGCCCGTCGCGGTAGGGGCGTCGGAGCCGCTCGCCCGGCCGCTTCATCTCGCCCACCCGGAAGATCTCCTGACCCTGGGCCCGCTCACCAATGTCGCGATCGCCCTGGACTCCGAACCCGAACTGCCCCGCCTGGTCCGGCGCGTGGTGTCGATGGGCGGCGCGTTCGAGGTGAAGGGCAACATCAGCGACTACGCCGAGAGCAACGTGTGGCACGATCCCGAAGCAGCCGCCCAGGTCGCAGCGGCCGGGTTCGACCTGACGCTGGTCCCTCTCGACGTGACCCGCAAGGCCACCGTCACCCGGCTGTGGCTCGAACGCCTCGCCACGGATCAGGACCGATTGTGGGGGCGCATGGCGGCGATACTCCTTGCCGTACCGGGGAAGTTACCGGCTTTTCCGCTGCACGATCCTTTGGCCGCCGCGATCCTGCTCGACCCGACGATCGCCAGGCTCCACCGCGCGTCGGTCACGGTCGACCTCGGGGAGCAGCGGCGTGGACAGACCCGAGCCGTCAAGGCCGCGTACCCGGCGGGGTCAGCTGTCGCCGTCGCCGCTGACACCAGTACGTTGCTTGAGCAGTTGACGCACGCTTTGATGCCTGGCCGCGCCTGACGCTGTCCGGGCTCTCGTTCAAGGGAGGGGCCTCGTGAAAATCTCTTTCTCGCCCAGTCCCGTCTATTCGCCGCACGGACGAGAGCGCACCCAGGGTGAAGACCTGACTTCCGTTTCCGAGAACGATCTGAGGTGGTACTACTTCCTCGGCCAGCTTTCGATCTCCCACACCGACGTCGAAATCGGGCCTTCGTGGGGCTGGATTCCGCTGTTCGACGCGATGTGCAGCGTACGGAATGCGATGAGGTCCGCTCGAGAAGGAAGCGGGGTCTGGAAGGTCGACTTCACCGAGAACGCCGAACTCATCACCTTCGAGTTCGATCGCGGTTCCCTCCGGGCGACTCCGACCTATCTGGAGACCACATTGCAATGCTCCGTCGACGAATTCGTGGACGCTGGGACGAGGTTCATCGCGGGAGAACTGCAACGGGTGATGCTGGAGTACCCCGCGCTGGCCGGTAACCAAGCTGTGCGTGCGCTGGCGCAAGCGGTCCGACGCATTGCTTCAGCACCTCGAATCCGACGGCGCCAATAGCAGCACCAACCCAAACACTGCGAAACGGCACCGGACGCCGTGGGAATTTCGTCAGCGCAGCGAAGAAAACCGTCCGCCGTCACAAGATCCCGTCAAACTCCAGCGAGAACGGCACCCGCACCTCAGTCAAATCGGCGACCACCAGATCGGCAGCCGAACCGTCGGCCCCGATCGCCACACAGAACGTCCCCGCAGCCTTGGCCGCGGTAATCCCAGCAGGAGCGTCTTCGAACACAACGGTCCGCGCAGGTTCGACGCCCAACCGTGCGCAACCGAGGAGATAGCCCTCAGGATCAGGCTTACCGCGCGAGACGTCCTCAGCAGTAATGACCGTATCGAACAGCGCCCGCACCCCGAGCGCGTTCAGCTCGGCGTGCGCATAGTCGCGAGTGCCCGACGTGACCACCCCGATCGGACAGTCAATCTCATGCAGCGCACGCACCAGCTCGACAGCTCCAGGCATCGGTTCGGCCACGTCGGTCGCGTAGGACATCGCCTCGGCGAACAGCCCGTCCACTGTGGACCCGTCAGGGAAGAGCCGAAGGTTCTCAACCAGCACCGTCTTGCCAGGACGCCCGGCGAACGAAGCGAGCAACGACTCGTCCAACCCGACCCCGTGGGCGCGGAACAACCGACGCCACGCGGCTTGGCTGCGGGGTTCGGTGTCGACAAGTGTCCCATCGAGATCGAACAGAGCTGCGGCGAGCATGTCATTTCCTTTCCGTGCCGAGCGCGACGACTGCGGCGATCAGGGCAAGCCCAGCGAACCCGCCCAGCACCGTCGCGAACGAAGGGGTCGTCGCGAAGGGGAGTCCAAGATAAGCCGTGCTCGCCCCCGCGACCCCGAGCGCGGCGCACAGCTGGGCATTAGTGTTGAGCACACCGGAGAGATCCGCGACGCGATCCGGCCGGGCGGTCGAGGTGACGCGGTCGATCAGCGAGTTCGAACTGGCCCCGAGGCCAAGCCCGCCGATCCCGAGAAACACGATCAACAGCGGCCCAGGACGCCCGGCGATCGACAGGTGAATGCACAACGAGGCATAGGCCGTAGCGAGGACAAGACACCCAGCGGTAGGCGCGAACCGGCGCCAGCGAGCGGGAAGACGGGGGAGCGCCAGCCCAGCCACCCCGAAGGCGGCAACCCAGGACACCATGGCCAGCCCGGTCGCAGCCGGTCCGAAGCCAACGCCTTGCTGCAGGTACAGCGCAAGCACGAACAACAGCCCGGCATAGGTCGCGGTGGTGAGACCATGCGCGATCAACCCGTTGCGTACCATCGGATCCGCGACCACATCCAACGCGACCAACGGACGCCTCCCACGCGCGACGGCTGCCCGGCAGTGGCGCACAAACCAGCCGAACACCACCAGGCTCGCCGCGAGACACAGCCACATCCACGTCGGCCAGCCATGCTCGCGCCCGAGCACCAGCGGCACGATCGCCAGCAAGACTGCAGTCGACAGCACGGCCGCGCCCGGCAGATCCAGCGCGCCTCGCTCGTCCCGCTTGTCCGCGGGCAACGTTTTTCGCGCCGCCAAAAGCAGCCCCGCCCCGACCGGGACGTTGATCAGAAAGACGGACCGCCAACCGGTGCCGAAGAGATCGGCGGAGACAAGCAGCCCGCCGAGAACCTGCCCCGCAACGGCCCCGCCCGAAAGCGCGACCGCGTAGTACCCCAGCGCCCGGCCCCGATCGCTCCCGGTGAAGTGCGTCTGGATCCCGCTCAGGACCTGCGGCACCATCAGCGCCCCGGCCGCCCCTTGCAGGAACCGCGCGACGACAAGCCAGCCGATCCCCGGCGCGACCCCGCAGGCCAGCGACGCGGCGGTGAACCCAGCCAGCCCCCACAGGAAAATCCGCCGCCGCCCGTGCGTGGCCCCCAGCCTCGCCCCGGTGACCAGCAGCACCGCGTAGGCGATGAGATAGCCCGAGACGACCAGCGCCACCGGCCCTTCCCCAGTGCCGAGCCCGGTCCGGATCGCGGGCGCGGCGATGTTGACCACCGCACCGTCCACATTGACCATGAACTGCCCGGACAGCAACACCGCGAGCAGCAACCCCCGGCGCACGCGGATCTGCTCGGAGGACGGGGAGAGTTCGACAGCCACAGGAGTCGAGCGTGCCTGGGCGGGGCCGGGCGCGCTGGCGGATTTCGGACACCGCTCTCGATCTTGGCGACGGGGTACTATGAGGTGTGCACGACGGTCGTCCGGAATTCGAGCTCCGGAATGAAATGCTTCGCGAATCAGGTCTTGTCGTGGTGGAAGCGAGTTATTCTTCCGCCGTACCCCCTCCGATGGACGCGTGGCGAGTTGTCATCAGCGGAGACGCTGTTCCGACCGTGCGGGTGCCACACGATTTCGAGACGGGAAACAATCTCAGCGAAGTTGAGCGGAGCTGGGTGTCGACGGCCGCGGACTTCGGCGTCTTTGGTCCCGGAGGGGACTTTCTGCTCAGCGTCGGAGTCCGTCAGCTGGGGACTCTGCCGTGGGCGCACGTCCGCCGTGGCCAAGACTCTTCCCTCGCGCGCCACCTGGCGAGCTATCCCGGCGAGCCTGAATTCGTGGCGATGTCCATGGACGGCCGGGCGATTTGCGGGGTGACGACTGAGGAATACGACATTTGGATCGTGGGTGCCAACCTTGGTTGACCGGTTCCCGGACGAGCCAATGCCCGCCCGGGACCCGCCCCGCACGCACGCCAGGCATCCGGCCGGTACCGACGGTCACCCGATCCCGCCCAGGCCGGAATGTCCGCCAGAACCGGCAGCGACGCCTCAGCGTGCGGGCCAGCGCACCGCGTGCACCTGATGGTCGCAGTTGTCGGACTTGCCAATGACGTCCCCGCGCGCGTTGACCCCCAACGCTCGCGCCGACGCCCCGCCCGACAGGGACGGCAAGACGGTCAGGGTCCCGTCCGCGCTCCACCGCAGCGCCCGGTCCGGAACGCCGGAGCTGAAGGCCGCCCACCCGACCACCTCTCCGGCACCGGTGATCCCGGTGGCCTCAGCATGGGTCGCGCCGGCGGGAACAGCGAGGACAGTGAGCTTGCCGTCCACACTCCACCGCGCCGGGCGATGAGCGGTATAGCCAGCCGCCTCGCCCCGGTCGTTGACCGCGAGGGCCGCGGTGTAACCGGCCAATGGCAGGCCGGGCAACGGGGTGAGAGTCCCGTCCGCCGCCCAGCGGAGCGCGTGCCGGGAGGTGTCGTCCCGGTGGCCGGAGTGCCCCACGACCACTCCCCGGTTGTTGACCGCCGTGGCTCCGCCGGTGAAGTCGCCGTCCAGCTTGGGCAGGTAGGTCGAAGTCCCGTCCGCGTTCCACCGGATCGGCCGGGCTCCCCGGAACCGCTGCGCCGTCCGGCCGACGATCACTCCGCTGTCGTTGATCCCCGCGGCGCTGGACCAGGCGTTTCCGCTCGGCGTCTTGAGCCGCGTGACGGTCCGGTCCGGGTTCCAGCGGATCGCCCAGGAGCCGTCCGTGCCCGCGACGACGCCACTGTCGTTGATCGCACTCGCCCACCGGGTGTCCCCGTCCGGGTCGAGGTCGGTCATGCGGCCGTCGCGGGACCAGAGCACCGGGTGGAGCTTGCCGCCGGATTTCCAGGAACTCCCGATGGCCTGCCCGCGAGCGTTGACCGCACTCGCCGAGGCCGACTCGAACCGGGGCAGCGAACGGCCCAGATCGACCGCCTGCCCCGACGGCGACCAGCGCACCGCTCGCCGCGCGGAGCCGGTGGACGACACGGAATAGCCGACCACCGTGCCGTACGAATCGATCGCGGAACCACTGCTCCCTCGGCTCCCCGGCAGCGCACCGAGATCCGTGATGCCGCCGCGGGAATCCCAGCGCACAGCGTGGCTGACCCCGTCCGCACCACTGGAATTGCCGGTGATGACCCCGGCTTTGTTGATCGCGTTCGCGCCGCCGCCCGAGTCCGGCGAACGAAGCCCCGGCAACTGGTGGACGGTCCCGTCCGCGTCCCAGCGCACCGGCCGCCCGCCAGAACTACCCACGACGATCCCGGTGTCACTGATGCCGGTCGCCTTGCTGTCGCTGGCCCCGGGAAGCAAGGCGAGTATGACGAACTTGCCGTCAGGGTCCCACCGGACAGCCTGATTCCGGATGGTCCCGACGACCGTCCCGCCGTCATTGATCGCCAACGCCGCCGACTCGTCGGCTCCCGAAGGCATCGGGAGCATCGTCAGATTCCCCTTGATGTCCCACCGCGCCGCCTGCCCACGGGAATTGACCGGCATAGTCAAACCGACCGCGACGCCCGCGGAGTTGACCGCCGCAGCCTCGCCGTACCCGAAACCGCTAGCCGAACGCAACTCGCCGAACGACCCGTCCGGCTGCCAGCGCACGGGTTTCTGCGTGCCGGCACCGTTGTAGGCGAACCCGACGACGACTCCGTGCGCACTGACCGCCCGTGCCGCCGACCTGCTAAACGGTGCGGGAACCGGCAGCCGGACCACCTCGCCGCCCGGCTCCCAACGCGCGGCGACGGAGGCCTCGGCCCCAGTGTCGTAAGAACCGACCGCGACACCACTGTCGTTGATCCCGGCGATCTCGCTCGAGGTATCGCCCGGAAACGCGCCGAGATCGACGACCGCCTCCGTCGCCGCGGCTTGGTTTCCGCCCAAGAGGAGGCCGCCGCCGAGTAAAAGGATGGAAAAGAAAGTGCCCGGAAAGGAATGTCTTCGCACCACTCGAGAACACCTCCCGATGCGCGCCGAATGCGCGACTGAGGGGAGTATGACCGGGGTGGGCCCGCCGCGGAAACCCGCTGATCGGACGCGCGGGATCGGCTGGTTGTCTGCGGTCAAGGCGCTGTTCTGTCCACTATGGACACTGAGGTGGCGGTACGTTTTGACGGGGAATCTTCTTTCCTCGCCGCGTCGTCGCGCCGATGTCGTGTCGCCCGTGTCCGCCGCATGCGGAAACTGAGCTTGCCGTCGCGTTGGCGAATGCCGCAGATTCACGAGCCGGACGTCGGATAAATGGTTGAGCAAAGTTGATTGACCTTGCTTATTCGATTTCTTTGCGGAGTTCGCCGGGCCGGGCCGGCTGGTGAGGGTCGTTGCGTGGCTTGTGGTCGTGTCCGAACCAGGTTTGCCCGGTGCCGTCGAGAACGACGCGAACGGCTCGGCAGGGCGGGCGTCCGTCGTCCTCAGGGTCGATGTTGTCGCAACTGGCGATGCGCATCACCGCGGTCCCGATCTCAAGCGAGGCGAGATCCTTCAGGTTGCTGTTGATCCTGCGTAGGGGACCACCCGCGCCCGCGCGGAGGAAAGCACTTCCCGACCGTGGATTTACGGGGCGGGCGGCCGATTCTCAGCTCGCCGGATGCTGGCTCAACCAGAACTACACCTTGACCCCAATCCTTGACGGTGACCCGTTCTGTGTCGCCATCACGCCGTAGCGCGCGACGGACGAGGCGAGGGTTGATCTTCCGTGGTCGCACCCGCGACCGAGTATGCCGCCTACCTGCGCACCGGCCAGACCGTCGACCCGGCCCATCCAGACCTTGTGGATCGACCTCCGCCGGATCGGCGACCCGGTTCCCGACGACGAACACGACGATTAACGCGCTCGCCGAGTCCGGCCCGCGAACAAGACGAGTCGCGTGTCCGCCCGCACCGAGTGGAACCTCCAAAGGCTGCGGAAACAATGCGATCTGACCCCTCAGTTCACGCGAGACGATCAGCGTGCGCTCACCTCGGGCCACGAGACTGCGAGACCCCCGCTCGCGCAGGGAAGACGTCGCCGACCCGGAGATCGTCCGGGGCTCGCTGGGACCACCCCCGCGCACGCGGAAAGGACCGATGGCTGTGCTTTCGGAGTCGCACGCTTCGAGGACCACCCCCGCTCGCGCGGGGAGGACGCTTTGTGACCTGCAGAGTTTATGGGGCTAAGGGTGGGTTCTCGTTCACGTTGCTCCGGCGGCTGTGTTGTTGGGCTGTGTGGCGGTGCGGGTTGAGGTGGCGGTTTGGCGGGGGATTCCGGGCGGATGCGGCGACTGGCGAGGCGATCTGTAGGTGTTTGCCGCCGAGTCCGAAGATGCCAAGCTGCACCGCCGGCGTATCCCGGCGAGCATCGGAGAACCCGGTGCCGTCGACCTGTGGTCCGGCAACGCAAAAGTGCCGGAGGTACACGGCGGTCCGAACGGGGTTAGGCAGCGCGCTAGCGGACATGGTCGGCAGCGTCCGGCAAACACCAGTGCCTGCCAGTGGTCCAGCCGAGGAAGCGCCGCCCTGCCGCGCTGTCCACCTGTCCGCCCGGGGTGAACCAGCCGCCCTCCACCACATGTGCCAAGCCGGTGACTGCCGGGGTAAACCGTTCGGCCAAGCCCGCTCGGGTCACCTGTTCGGCGAGTTGGCCCACGGTCGCGCGCTGAGTGTCGGCGTCGCAGAAGCTCAGGAAGAACAGCGCCTGTCGCCACGCGTAGGCCGCGTTCTTGATCGCTTGCAGGGCTGCGTGGTGATGGTCGGTGCGGGTCGCCAGCCGGGTCACCGTCCACTTCAATGACTCTGCGGCCAGCGCGGGCGCCGATGCCCGGAGGCGGCTTCGCAAGTCCAGCGTGTGCACCAAGACTGCCAGGTTCTGCGTCGTGAGGATCTGGCTCTGCTCCAGGACAGTGCCGTTCGCGGCGACCGAGCGGGGCCGGTGCGCCGGCTGGGCTTCGGAGGCTCGGGCCACGCACACGTCGGCGAATTCGTCGGCGGTGCGCTTGGCGAGCGCGCGAAACGGGCGCGGGCGTGGCGTCGAAGGCCAGGACTGCGGCAGGTCGTAGTAGCGGGCATAGAGCGTGCCTGCCATCGTGCGGCTCGTGATTTCCGCCGCCGCGCGCCATTTCGCGGTGAACCGGCCCATGAAGATGTCGGCGGCGACCTCCTCCACCAGCGGCATCGGCAGCTCGGCCTGTTTGGCCAGCGCGCCAAGTTCACGCACCAGCGTGTTCGGCAGGATCGCGTGCGGGAACGCGTTGAGCGCCAGCAGCACCGTCTGGGCCACTGTCTGGCGGGCTGCCCGGGCGGCGTCCGGCCGCCGCGCGCGCAACGGATCGATCGCGCGGACCCAGGGCAGTTCCTCGATGCGGATCTGGTGTTCCAGGTCGAGCAGCAGCAGGCTGCGCCGGCGGCGGAAGGCCGCGTAAGTCTGGGCGTACAGCGTCGAGAGCTGTTCGTTGTCGAAGTTCGCGGCCAGCAGTTGCGCGGTGATCTGCGGCAGGACCGTCGCGAGCACGTCGGCCGAGGTGATCACGTTGCGCGCGACCAGTTCCTCGATCGGGGCCTCCAGCGCACGGGCAACCTTGGCGACCAGATGGGCCGGTGCGTCCCCGGCAACCGCCTCGATCGACGGCAGCCCGCCGTCGGCGGGGAAGCGGTCCAGTCGCTCGGCCAGCGCGGCGGCGAGTGCGGCGTGGGTGGGCCGCGCGGCGACCGCGGCCTGCAGCGCCCGCAGCGCCGCCCGCGGTTCCGAGCCCGGTTCGCCGTGCTTGGTGACCGTGTTCGCCAGGGCACGGCGGATCCAGCCCACGTCCCGTCCGGTCAGTTCCGTGCTGTCGCGCTCGCATGCCAGCAACGCGCGGTGCAGCCGGGCGAAGTTGCTCTTCGGATGGGTGTGGGCTTTCGACGCGGTGTGCCGGGCGCTCGCGCTCGCGTAGTCCGCGAGCCACTGGGCGCGGCGCTGCGTCCAGTCGGCAGGCCAAGTACGGCACGGCCAGCCGCCGGTGACGTCATTTTCGGCCAGCCGCGGCAGATCGCCCTTCACGGTGTCGCACCAGAGCGCGACCAGTCGGTCGAACAGCGGGTGCCACACCTTCAGCGTTTCGAGCATCGCCGCGACCGCGGGCGGGGTGCTCGCCGATCCCAGCGATCCCCGGACCTCGCCGACGGTGCTCAGCCGCACCAACGCGCCCGCCGGTCGCGGTGCCGCGCCGGGCAGCGGGGCCAGGCGAAGGCGACGAAGGTACGGACGAAGCTCGGCGACCAGGTCGAGCGCGGCTTCGGCGTGCCCGTGGTCCAGCAGCCACGCCACGACCGGCAGCGCGGCATCCTCAGGAACCTCGATCCGGTAAGACTCGGACGCCAGCATGGCTCGGAGCGTGCCGAGCCCGGCGTCGGTGAGATACCAGAGGTTGAGCCGTTCGCGGTCGGTCGTGCCCGGCCCGTCGGCGCACAGGGCGACCTCGGCAGGGGAAAGCGGGACCTCGGCCAGGAAACGGCCGGTGGCGAACCCGCCGTGCGCGACTTCGAGGGTCACCCAAGCCGGAGTGCCCGCGACCGGAACCCGCGAGCCGATCCGGAGGGAGCCGTCGGCCATGCCGGCCAGGACCTCCCGCCACCGGTCCGCTTTCGCCCGCGCACGCTGCCGCGTCGCGCCGTCCTTCGCGGCCGCGGCGGTGTGCACAGCCCGTTCCAGCTGCCCGTAGGCATACCCCTCCGACGCGGTGTGTCCCATGTGGATTCCCCCTGCTCTCAAGGACTTGGAGGCAGGATTCGAACCCGCGCCCTCCCGGACCTGAGCCGGGTGTTCTGCCTGCTGAACTACTCCAAGACGCGGAGGATGGACATGGAGGCGGGACTCGAACCCGCGCCCTCCCGGTTACGAGCCGAGTGATCTGCCGCTGATCTACTCCATGCCGTTCCCCGCGCTGGAAAGCTTATGCCGCTGCGGGACAGCATCGCCACCGATTTCAGGCGGTCTCCGCTATTCCAACGGGGCGTGCGAATCCCTGGCATGACGCGCGGGGAGAATTCCCAGTTCGCGGCGACCGAGCGAGCCTGGGGACCGCTCCCGCTCGCGAGTACCATGATCGCGGAAACCCGACCGGACCTCAGATCCGGTGGCATCCCGGCGGCGGGCACCACGGACCCGAGCCGTGCCGGAGGGTCGTCGGTGCCAACGGAGACCTTGAAAGGACCATCCGATGACCTCGGAGCAAGCCCGTTCGCAGCTGCGGTCCCTGGTTCGAACGGTCGAACACCTGGCGGAACCGGCCGCTGCGCAGGTTGCTTACCTGCGCGATCTGCGGACCTACCCGTCCGCGGACGAACTGGCTCTGGAGTTCGATGCGATGCGGCGGTTTGTGCCAGAGCTTGCCGAATCCGGCCTGATCACGAGTTCTGCCATCGCGATACTGGATGCGATAGACGAGAAACTGATGGACATGAGCGGTCGTAAGAACGAGGATCTGTGGCACGTGGACTCGCTGGAGTCCTCGGCCGACTGGAAGGTCGTGCGCACGCTTTCGAGGGATGCCCTGGCCCGATGGAAAGTCTCTTGACATGAGTGGGATTCGCTTCCCTGGGATCAGAACTCAGATCGTCTCCGCGATCGTCAGTTTGTCGGACCGTGACTACCAGGAACGAGTGTGGATCCGGCGTGAATTCCCGCACCCGGACTACTACGACGAATTCGATTTGGCAGTGCACTCCCTCTTCGACGACTCGCCGATTCTTCCGTCCCCCGCGCCCGGCTGCGTCGGGGAGCTGATCTACGCCGACGAAGAGATTCCGCTGGCTCGGCTGGGGGAGATGCTCGGCCCGCTGATCGACGAACTCGGGGACGTTCCCGACGCCGAGTACCTGAACAGCCCGCAATGGCCGGAAGTGGTTCGCCGGGCGACGGCCGTGCGAGAAATAATGGAACGGAACGAGGAAACCCATCGTGATTGACAAACCCGGCGTCCAGCCCGAGGAGTGATGCGGTGGTGCCGCCGGGGAAGCGAGGACAACGGTCCCGATTCGTGCAGCGCGACCCGCTGGTGCGGACTGCTGGGCCTCTCGTTCGTCGCCAGCCCTCGGCACCCCCGGTTGCCTGACGCGACCGAGGAGCACAACGAGCTGATCGCGGTCTACCGGGCTAGGGAAGATCGCGGCGGTGAGGTGGCCGGTCGGTCCGCTGTCGATCCACCGGATCAACGGGACCCTGAAGACGTGCCTGAACCGTCGCGTGGGCCTCGCTCGTCGCCGCGAGGGCCGCCGTTGCCCCACGAGAGCGAACCATGACGCAGGACCTGGGTGGAATTGAGTAGTTCTGCTTAGGCCTGGTGAGTAGGTGCGCGTGGTTTGTGCAGGTAGGTGCCCCGCTCGGGGGGTAGCAAGGTTGATCTCGCTGTCCTTGCTCCCGTAGCGTGACGGGCTGACTACGGGAGGGGTCTGATGGGGTTCAGAGCGGTGCCGGACGCGTTGAGAGCGGCGGCCGGAGCGGCCGGGGAGAAGGCGGGCAGGCTGCGCGAGGCGGACTGCGCCGAACCGGTGGGACGGATCGGCGGGGCGGTACGGGGCGGAAAGGCCGCGGCCGCGGCCGGACACTGCCGGGAGTCCTTGTCGACGACGTTCGCGCAGTGGTGCGCTCAGGCGCAGCGCTTCGGCGAGCACCTCGGCGATGCGGCCGGTCGCTACGAGCGCGGCGACCACGAGGCGGCAGGGGTGTTCCCGTCCGCGCCGACGATGCGGGGGCCGCGCTGATGGTGTCGCTGGCCGATGTCCGGGCCTGGGACCATGCTGCGCTGGACGAGGTGTTCTCGGTCTTGCAGATCCGGACGCAGATCCTCATTCACGACGGGGACGACTACGGCAAGATCGTGCCCGTCGAGGGCTGGAGCGGGCCCGCGGCCGACAACGCGGCCGCTCAGCACAAAACTCACATGCAAGCCCTGGACGCTTATGCCGCCGGTGCCGCTGCTCTGGGCAAGGCGGTCGGGCAGGCCTCCGACGCGATCGTGGCGGTTCAGTCTGCGATCTACAATGCCGACGAGCTGGCCCGCAAATACGGATTCGCGATCGCTGACGCCGGCGGGATCGCTGACGCCTACGCCGGGAAGCAGCCGCCGCCCGACCTGAACCCCGACGACCGGGAACGCATCCATACCCAACTGGTGGACGAAATCGCCCAGATCCTGCGGACCGCCAACGACCTCGACGCCGATCTCGCGTCGGTGCTGGACCGCGCGGCGGCGGGCCAGTTCGGCACCGGAAACGAGTCCACAGTGGCCGCCGCGGCCGCCGACGGGCTGGCGGCGCCCGGCATCACCGCGTCCGAACCGCCGCCGAACGCGACGCCGTCGCAAGCCTCGGCCTGGTGGGCCACTCTCACGCCAGCCGAGCGCGACATCCTCATCCGAGACCGCCCGGGGACGGTCGGCGCGATGGACGGGCTGCCGGGCTCGGCCCGGGACCGGGCGAACCGGGCGGTGCTGGCGCAGCAAGAGACCGATCTGCGCCGGCAGCGAGAGGACATCCAGCGACGCATGAACGGGCTGAAAATGTCCGACCCGCAGCAGCAGACCGAGCACCACGACCTGCAAAGCCAGTTGGACCGGATCGACGGACGACTGTCCGAATTGGACAAGGTCGGCAAAGCGCTGGCGCAGCCGGGCAGTCGGCAGCTGCTAGTGCTAGACGGCGGCGGAGACCACCTGAAAGCGGCGGTCGCGTCCGGGAACGTGGACACCGCCCGCAACATCGTCACTTTCACTGGAGGGTTCGGCTCCTCCGTCAATGGCGATCTCCTTGACTACGACAAGCGAATGGACCAGATCAGGCAGGATGCCGACGACCTGTCGGAAAGGTACGGACACGGCGGAAAATCGGCGGCGGTGACGTGGATGGGATACGACGCGCCGCAGTCGGTCGACGTGCTGGGCACGGGGAAGGCCGAGGCGGGAGCGGGCAAACTGGCACCGTTCCTGCAGGGCCTGGACGCTTCACGCGAGGGCGACCCGGCGCGGCAGGTCGCACTCGGGCACTCCTACGGCTCCACCACCACCGGGATCGCGCTGCGCCACGCCGGAGCCGACGCGGCGATCTTCGCCGGGTCGCCCGGGATCGACACCGGGAACATCACCGACCTGAAAGTCCCGCCCGGCCAGTCCTACGTCCTCAAAAACGACGGCGACCCGGTTGCCACGTCCGGCTGGTTCGGCAAAGACCCCGTCGACATGCCCGGCGTGCACCACATGTCCACCGACCGCTCATACCCGGCCGACGGACCGCCCCTGGACGCCACCAGCGGGCACTCCAGCGTCGACCAGTACCTGCGCCCCGGCACCACCAGCCAGCACAACATCGCCGCCGTCGTCGCCGACACCCCCGCACAGCTCACCCTCCAAGACCAGCCGGGCTTCGAGTACCGCATGCCCGGCGGACGGTAGAAATCCCTCATGCCCCCGCACCGATCCCGTACCCGACGTCCGGCCACGCTGACTGTCGCCCGCCTCGCCGCGCTCGCACTGGCGCTCGCCGTGACCGGTGGCTGTGGACAGAAAGGACCCAGCGTGTCCGACGCCTACGACCAGCTCATGCAACGCCCTGACATCGACCAGGCCCAAGCCGCCTACACCACGATGACCAAGACCATCCGCGACCGCCTCACCGCCGAATTCGGCCGCACCTGGGAGCAAGGAGGAGAACTCAGCGGCAGCACCTGCGGCAACGACTACCCGGGACTCGACTCCGACGGCCAGACGCTCAGGCTGCCCCGCTGGGACTCGTCCGGAAACCTTCCCGACGCGGACTGGCCTCGCGCCCAAGCCTTGGTCGGGCAGATCGCCGCAGGCTACGGCTTCAACTCCGCCCCTAAAGTCTTCACCAACCGGCCCGGCGACCACGACGTGGCTTACGGCAAACCCGACGGCGCACTCCTGCACTTCGGCACTGCCGTAAACACCACCGTCCGCGTGGAGACAGGCTGCCACCTCACCGCCGAAGCGAAGAAACGAGGGGCACCGTCCCAGCAGTAGACGCACTGGCCGAGGAAAGCGCACAGCAGTCCTTGTGCCTGCGGGGGTTCCAGAAGTCGGTTCACGCGCCCGACCTGCGGAAACAGACACGTGTCGGGCAGGGCGTGATCGCCAGTCGTGACGTTGCGTTTGCTGTATCTGCTCTTCCTCCGGCTGGTGGGTCTGCTGGTGTTGCTCGGTCGCTCGTCGGCGTCGAAGGACGTCGAGTTGCTGGTGCTTCGCCACGAGGTGGCCGTGCTGCGCAGAGGCAACCCGAAGCCGCGCCTGGACTGGGCCGACCGGGCGGTGATTGCTGCGTTGGTCCGCCTACTGCCCACAGGATTGCGGCTGCGCCGGTTGGTCACTCCGGCCACGATCGTGCGCTGGCACCGGCGTCTGGTCGCCGGGAAGTGGACGTATCCACACCGAGTCGGCCGTCCGCCTGTCGACATCGCGCTCGCCGAGTTGATCGAACGGACGGCCACTGAGAACCGGCACTGGGGTTACGAGAGGATTCACGGTGACCTGCTCAAGCTTGGTCGCCGGGTCGGTTCTTCGACGATCCGGCGGGTCCTGAAGCGGGCGCGGACGCCTCCCGCGCCGGACCGGCAGAACGACACAACCTGGCGGCAGTTTCTGCGCACGCAGGCATCGACGATGCTGGCCCGCGACTTCCTCCACGTCGACTGCGCGCTCGCCCTGAAGCGGATCTACGTGTTGTTCGTGGTGGAGGTCGGCGGCCGTTGCGTCCACGTTCTCGGCACGGCCACCCACCCGGACGGCGGGTGGACCACGCA
>NZ_JBHRWI010000023.1:0-33875 GCF_042647905.1 Amycolatopsis halotolerans | reverse complement strand
TCTGCGCGCCGCGCTCGCCGAGTACGTCCGGCGCTGCAACGGTCGACGGCCGCATCGGCCCCGCGAGCTTCCCCCCACCGCGGCCGACCTGTCCGGTGGCGAACCTCGACTCTCAGCGGATCAAGCGAGAGCGGCTTCTCGGAGGCCTGATCAACGAGTACGAACGGGCCGCGCATAGCTACTGGTCAGGGTCGGTCACTGACTTTTGGAACCCCCACACGTTTGCAGCGACCTACCAAAGGCAGCGGAATGACGCCGTGCGCAGCCGAGTGGGTGTCGAGCTGGGTCACGTCTGTTCGCGTCCGAGACTGGCGATCGGTGAGCTGCGGCGTTCCGACCCGGTGGCTGCTGTTGCAGCGCAAGCTGAGTTCGCGCCGTTCACGATCCCCCCTGACGTCGAAGGCAGGCCAAGCATCACAGTCCCGGTTTGGGTTCCCGGCCCACCCGAGGCCCCATTCGCTGTAATGCTGTCCGCACGCCGTGGATATGATCGGTCGCTTTTGGTATTTGCAGCCGAGGTCGAGCGCGCTGCGGGTGGCTTCCGACGGTCGGAATGCCGGTCGCGCACGTGCGCCGCTGGGGGAGATTCATAGTGACAGCGTCGTCCAGTACGGCGGAGAAAACCGTGCTTCCCCGCATTTTTCACGTCTGGCTGGGCGGTGCTCTGGTGTCGCAGCTCGGCGACGCCGCTTTGTACTTCGCATTGGGGTGGGCGGCCTCGGCTCACGGCGGCCTGGCGGCCGGATGGGTTCTGACGGCGGTCGCGCTGCCGCGGACGATTCTGCTCCTGCTCGGCGGCGCCGTCGGCGATCGGCTCGGAGCCCGACAGGTCATGATCATCGGTGATGCCGTGATGCTGGTCGTCGCCGTAACACTGGCTGTCGTGTCGGAGGCAACTGGAGCGCCGTTGGCCATTCTCGTGATAGCCGCTCTCATCGTCGGCACGAACGACGCCTTCTACCTGCCCTCGTCCGGATCGATGCCCCGCCGGCTCGTCGAGCCCGAACTGCTCCCGCGGGCAGTCGCGCTTCGGCAGAGCGGGACGCAGGTGATTGGTCTGGTCGGTGCTCCTGTCGGCGGTGCCTTGGTGGCGTTCGCCGGGCTCTCCGCAGCGGCGTGGGCCGACGCGATCACCTTCGCTGTGGTGCTGGTCGTTCTGGTGATGGTGCGTCCGCCGTTCACCCCGCCGTCGCCCGCGCAGCGCAAGCACATCCTGCGCGAGGTGTGGGAAGGGATCCAGGTCGCGGTCAGGACCCCTGGACTGGGACCCGTACTGTTGCTCGTCGCGGGCGCGGCAGGATTCGTACTGCCTTTTGCCGCTCTGCTGATCCCGCTGCTGGCGCGCGAGCACGGATGGGGTTCGACCGGCGCGGGGTTTGTGGTCGGAGCCCAGAGCATGGGCACGATCGTCGTAACCCTGATCGTCAGTCGCCGCGGGATCTTCGCCCGCCCCGGCGTTGTTGCCGCGCTCGCGCTGGCAGTGGTCGCCGTGGGCGAACTGGCGGTCGGCCTCGCGCCGGCGCTGCCCATGGCCATCACGGGCGCGACAGGTGTCGGCGCAGCGAGCGGCATGTTCGTCAGCCACCTCAGCCCGCTGCTCCTCAGCGCCGCTCCCGATACTCATCTCGCTCGTGTCCAGGCAATCCTCTCGGTGATACAGAGCGTGACCCTGTTGGCCACCAACAACATCATCGGATCGGTTGCCCACGCGCTCGGACCTCGAGCCGGGACCCTCGTGTGCACGGCCGCGCTGCTCATCTGCGCCGCGGCCGGACTCTTCAGCCGCCCCATCCGCAGAATCTCTCGACCGGCCGGCCAAGCTGTGCGTTCTTGATGGTTTACCTGGTCTGGGGGCTCAGGCGGTGGAAGAGCTGTTTGCGGTCGGCGCGGTGCGGACGACCAAAGGAACAGTGCGGTCCACCGTCATGACGAGGTCGATCTCGACGACCTGCGCCAGCTCCTCGCCCACCCGCACACCACCGCCCAGCACGGTAGCCGCACCATGCTCGATGACGCCCCTGCCCACGATGAAGAGGACCGGTAGCGCCTGGCACGCCCCGAACCCGACGACGACCACGTCGTCCCTGGCGTCGCGAAGACGCTGGACGCCGCCCCCTCCGACATCGCCGACCAGCAGCGCGACGCGCCGGTGCTCGACGAAGGCGAACCCTGGCCCTGAACGACTCCGCGATCACGGCACGGCAAGGGAAAACCATGAGTGGGACGCGAATGCGCTACTCCGCGGCGCCTTCGACCTGATGATGGAGCACCGCGAAGACCTCGCGGTGCTGATCTCCCTCGAAAATGACAAGGCTCTTGTCGGTGCGCGCGCCGAGGTTTCCTATGCTGCCGAGTTTTTCCGCTGGTACTCGGGAGGAAGCCGTCCGGCTGGCGGGCACGACGCAGCCTGCCCCGGCGGCGGCCACCACATCGTCACCGTGCTCAAGCCGGTAGGCGTGACCGCGTTGGTGACGTTGTGGAACTTCCCCGCCACGATGGCGACTCGCAAGGTCGGGCCTGCCTTGGCGACGGGGTGCACCACGGTGCTCAAGCCCTCGGCCGAGACCCCGTTAACCGCACTCGCGCTGGCAGCGCTGCTCGACCGGGCTGGCGTTGTACGTGCCGAGAAATGCATCCGTGCAGGTCAAGAGCTGTCGGTGGATGGCCGCTCGTGGTCCGGCATGGTCGCGTCTCGTGCTGGTGCGCTTCGTCTATCTCGCCGTGGTCCAAGTGTTCGCTGTGTTGCGGCTGCTGTCGATGGCCGATCGCGAGAGGGACGTCGAGATCCTGGTCCTACGCCATCAACTGGCCATCTTGCAGCGACAGCTCGGTGGCCAGCGTCCGCGGCTTCGGCTCGAGGACCCGGATGTTCCTCTCGATGTTGCTGGTGGCGCTGTCGCGCGCGGTGTTGCGTCGGTTCCGGCTTGTGGTCAGCCCGGACACGGTGCTGCGGTGGCATCGAGCCGCCGGGCGGCTCGAGGTAGAGCACGACGACGTCGGCGACTTTCTCGGTGAATTCCGGGTCCCTGCTGATCTTGAAGGTGCCCTGCCGGTGGGGTTGGATTCCGTTGTCTCGCCACAGTTTCGCCACGTGGCGGTCCGAGATGGACACGCCCTCGGTGCGGGCGAGGAACGCGGCCATTTCCCGCGACGACCAGTGCGACAGGCCCGACTCGACCGGCGGCGAGGTGCGTGAGGGCCAGCACGCGGGGCCGGGTCGAGGCCGGCACCTGCACGCGGCCCGCCCCGCGACAGTGGTCCATCAGTCCGGCGACCCCGTCCGCGGCGTAGCGGGTCAGCCACAGGTCCACCGTCGGCCGCGACACGCCCGCCCAGTCCGCGATCTCCTTCTTCAGCCGGCCTTCGGCGCGCCACAACACGATCCGCGCCCGAATTCCGACCGTCGCAGGCACGTCGGGGCTATTGTCCAAATCTCGCAACTCGGCGTGCTCGTCCGCAGTCAGCTCCACCACCCAGCCAACACCATGAACCATCAACACGACGTAAACCAAAGAGAATTACGAGACAGTAGGTACGTCCGCCCCCACCAAATCCACAGGCTTCAAGCGTGGCTCCAGGACGCTCCGGAATCGATCTGGTCGAGAATGGTGGTGAGCTTGGGACATGATTGACCTTTCGACTCGGGTATCCGTGGTCAGGTCAGGGCCGTCAGGAACGGGCTCGGAGCTCCGTGCCAAGAGACCGACAGCTGTTCGCGGCCACGAGTGCAGGCGACGAACAGCAGGCAGCGTTCGCGTTGCATGTCGTGTTCATGGGTGATTTTGTCCTCCCCGGCTGCCGTCACGGCGTTGGGCGATGGCACCTGTCGTGCCCCGGCTCCGACGACCGCGAGACAGCGGAATTCGAGACCTTTCATGCGGTGCATGGTTCCTACCGACACCGCATCCTCCCTGGCCGATGTGCTGGCCAGTGCACGCGCCGGTATGCCGTCCTTGCCGAGGGAAGCCACGGTGGCGGTGACCAGATAGTTCGACCGGGCGGCGATCCCGATCTCGGCTGGGCGCACGCCCGCGTCGATCCAGTCGGTGACGGTCGTCGTCAGATTGGCGAGTTCGGCGTCCCAGTTGCCGAAGCCCTTGAGTTCGGGCGTCATGCCGTGCACGTCGGACCGGCAGCCCGCGATGGAATCGAGCCCGCCATCCATGTCGTCGATCCGTTCGCCACGCATCAGGCCGAGGCTCCAAGCCAGAATCTCAGCGGTCGTCCGGTAGTTGATGTTCAACTTGCTGGAGCGTCCCGCTATGGCGATGCCGACGTCTCGGAAGCTGACGCGGCTGTTGTAGATCCTCTGATGCGTGTCACCGGCGAGGAAGAGATCGTCGGGTGCCTGGGGCGCCGCGGAACGCAGGAGCCGCCAGTGCATCGGGCTGAGATCCTGTGCCTCGTCCACCACGATGTGGCGGTAGGGTTTCTCGAGCCGGTCGTCGAGAAGACGTGTTGCCTCGGTGCACACAGTCTCATGCGTCGAGAGGTTGCGACGACGCAGCTCTTGCTGGAATTCCCAAATCACCTGCCACACTTGGGCCTTCTGCCGGGCTCCGAGCCTGTGTCCGCGACCCGTGCGATCGGCGGCGCGATAGTCATCGGCATCGGTCACTTCCTGGGCAAGCACGACCTGGCGCCACTCCTCGGCCAGGAACGCCTCGCTGAAGGGCGCGCCCGCTTTTCGCGCCGCCGAGCGCCACAACTCCTTTTCTTGATCGGCCCGCAGCAGCAAGGGCGCCCCGTGCTGTTCCCGGTAGATCTGGTGTGAAAGCTGGTCGACGTGGCGGATGTCGATGTGGTCGAGGACGCCGGGCGAGTCCGCCAAGAGCTTGAGTCCTGCACTCAACGTCGCCGGGAGAGTGGAGATGTAGGTGGTGACAAGTATCCGCCCCGCCCCGGCCTGAGCCAGGTTGTGCGCACGGTGCAGGGCTACGACGGTCTTGCCGGTGCCCGGCCCGCCCTTCACCTGCGCCGGTCCGGAGAACGAAGCTTCGGCCAGACGGCGTTGCTGCGGGTGCAGGTAGATCCGCCAAAGGTCAAAGGGCCACTCGAACACGGCCATCAGTTCCCCGGGGCCGTCCACCAACACCACGCGGTCCGTGCTGCGCTCAACCGCTGCGCCGATGTCGGAGGTGTCGACCTCGCCCGCTGCTGCGAACGCGCCGACCTCGGCCCACACCTCCTCCGGTGAGAGCCCCGCCGCCAGGCCGTACAACACGTCCCACTGGTTCTGCGGCAGGAACGACTTGGAGGCGTCAAGCTGGACCGGGTCGGTCAACGCCCGCGCGAACTGCAAGGTCTGCTCGTCGAGTCCCAGTTTGCGCAGTTCCGCGTCCTTGACACCGTCGAAGAGACGGGCCGGAGCGTTCGCGGCCATCTGCGACAGCGCGGGGAGCGTGGCGTCGATTGCTTCGGTGTCGCGGATCTCGATCCGCCCGGTCGCGGCGTTCACCGACGCGGTCCTCCGTTGCGCCCATGCGTAGGCGTCGTCGTGCGGCAATACCTTGAGCAGCGTGTAGCTGTCCCCGGATTCCGGCGCGAGCACGACACCGCGCCAGAACTGGTCGATCCTGATCGTGCGGAAGTGGTCGTCGCGGGCGTTGGTGATCTTCTCCAGGTGCGCGCCGGCGTGGGTGGCAGCCTCGAACTTGCCGAACGATTCCAGCACCCGTTGTTGCACGGTCTTCTCGAGCTTGCTGAATTCGCGAAGGAATTCCTTGTCGATCCCCAGTTTCGCCATGTCAACGCCCTCCCTCTTGCGGTATCCCGCTCAGCAGATCGCGCACCTTCGACACCGATGGATGAGTTGGCCCTTGAACCCGGATCAGGTCGTCGAGCAGCCGGGAGAGGGTACGCGTGGCCTCGTCGCGTTGACCGCCTGCCAGGTGAAGCAGCCCGATCTGGCGGCGTAGCTCCAGCGGCCGGGAGTCATCCGCTCCGAAGACCCGTTGCTCGTCGGAGAGCAAGCCTTCCAGCGAGCGCAATGCGAGGCTGGTGTCGCCGATCAGGGCCAGGCAGGTCGCCTCCTGCAGGCGGCAGCGGAACACGAGTTCGGAGTCCGGGCCGTCCTTCTTCGTGAAATCACGTGCCAGGTCGCGGTAGGCCGGCGCGGCGCGCCGGTACTCACCGCCTTCGAAGAGGACATTCGCCCACTCCAGGCGCAGTGGGAAAACCCCCTCGCCGGTAGGGTCCGAGGTTACGAGCGAGGCGTGGACTGCGCCTTCGAGAACCTGCGCGGCCTGCGCGTAACGCGACTGCTTGATCAGGGATCCAGCCTCGCGGCGGGCCTGGCCGACGTCCGGCCGGCTCGCTGGTGGACGCTCGGCGGCTGTGGGGACTGGCGCCGTGGGCGTCGTGGAGCTGCCGGTGGCGATGGTGGTGTCGAAGGCCCTGCTCACGACCGACGCATACATCCGTAGCGGACTCGGAACCGCCGGCGGAGTCAGCGCTCCAGGAATGGGCCCAAGATCCCGCACAAAGGGAAGCAGCCGTTCATACACGGATCGCGCGTCCGCCGGCCGGTCCTCCGGCTTCTTCTCCAGCAGTTCATCGATCAGCTGTGCCAGCGCACGCGGGGTGTCCGGTCGCAATGGAGTCACCGCGGGAGGGCGCTCGTCCACCTGCTTGTTCATCACAGCGTATGCGGTGGGCCCGCCGAACACCTGCTGCCCGGTGAGCATCTCGAACAAGGTGCAGCCGAGTGTGTAGAGGTCACTCCGCGGTCCGCTCATGGCGGCGAGCACCTGTTCGGGAGCCATGTACGCGGGTGTCCCGATCGTCTGTCCGGAGCGGGTGATCTGTGACGCGTCGGCCATGTCGAGGGCGACGGCAAGGCCGAAGTCGAGAACCTTGACGGTGCCGTCAGGTTCGAGCATGAGGTTGGCGGGCTTCAGGTCGCGGTGGACCAGCGATGCCTGGTGCGCGACGATGAGCACTGCGCACGTCTGGGCGGCGATCGAGGCGCACCAGCCAACAGGCAGGGTGCCGCGTTCGGCCATCAGGTCAGCGACGCTCATGCCATGAATGCGTTGCATCACCAGGAACGGACGCCCCTCGTGGGTGCCGACATCGAATACCGCAGGCACACCGGGATGCTGCAAGCGGGCCGTGATGCGCGATTCCCGAACGAACCGGTGCACCAGCTCGTCGTCGGGGGTGCCATCGGGGCACCGGATGAACTTGACCGCGATCTCGCGGTCGAGTTTCGTGTCACGGCCCTCCCACACCTCACCCATTCCGCCCCGCGCGAGGGGCAGCGGCGTCAGCTCGTAACGTCCGTTGAGGACCGTGCGGCTGGGCCTATCTCCTCCTTGCCCCGGCATCAGAACGTCCCGCCGGTGCTCACGGACAATCGGTCCAGGACCTTCCTGGACTTCAGTTCGTCGATGTGCTCGGCGACCCGGCGGGGCGCGTTGCCGCCGCGGACGAGCAGCCCCGCCTCGATGTTCTTGGCGACCCCGGACTGCGTCAGGTTCGCGCTGGAGACGAGCAGGACACGGCGGTCGGCGATGGCCAGCTTCGCGTGCATCTTCGACCCGGGCTCGGTTCGTTGGAGGACCGGCCAATGCCAGAGGACGACGCCGGAAATCTTGGCAAACGCCGCGGCGGGTTCGGACCCGGCGAGTGCGCTGCCTGCACCTTGCAATGTCTCGACCACCGCCGACACCTCGACACCACGCGCCACCGCGTCCTCGAGCGCGGAGCGGATGTCGTCGTGGGGTTTGGCGGAGTAGGTCATCAGCACCAGTTCGTGCTCCGCGGTTTTGATCACCTCCACAAGAGCCTGTGCGGTGGCCCGCACGGGCACGGTATGGCTGCTCGGTCCACTCCAGACGGTCTCCACAGTGACCGCGGAGGTCAGGTGCTCGTGCCCGGTCGCGAGGCCGCGGAGGAACGCCGCGGCCTCACCGGAAGCCATGCCCGACTTCTCGTGGGCAGCGAGCAGCGGCGTCGCTGCGTCGGCGAAGGGATGGCCGAGCCAGTCGAGAATCGCACCTGATGGCCAACCGGCGCGAAGACGTTCGGCCACACCACGCAGGGTCGCGGACCCGAGCTCCGACGCCGATGCCGCGGCGACCTGTTCGAACGACGTCACGGCAGGTCCGGGAACAGGGCGAGCGCTGGGTCGTCGATCGGCAGGACGAACCGCCGGTCCAGAAAGCGGTTACCGCGCTCGCAGGTTGTCTCCGACAGGAACAGGCAGACATGGCAGGCGGCCCCGTGCAGGTAGTCCGCAGGCGGTTGGGGAAGCCGTTCCTTGCAGAGCGGATCCGACGAGCAGGTCATGCCCTCGTTCAACGCCCGCCGGACCAGGGGTACGAGGCGCTCGGGCTCGGCTTGGGACACCAGACCACCAAGGCTTCCCTCAGCGTCCGGTACCGCCGTGTAGATCAGGATTCCGGTCCGCGGGTCGTCCTCGGTACCCGCGTACACCCGTTCGGACAGGCTCGCGGCGCTGTAACCGCAATCGAGTGCGATCGTCCGGAGCAGCAGGTGTGACAACGTGTGCAAGGCGATATACCGCGCGCCCGGCCAATTGCGCATCGGATCGAATGAGCCGGGAATCCGGTCCGAGTACCGGTTCTTGCGGAACTCGGCGTAGGCATCGCGATGGTGCGTGAGCGCGCTCGATCCGGCGATGCGGCTCTCCCAGTCGCTGAGTACCTGTTCCGGAATGTTCAGGAAGATGCCCTCACCGCGCACCTCGCTGGCCGGCACCCACTTCGGTGTTTCTCGCGCGAGCGGTGCGGGGGAGACGAGCTCGGGGTCTTCGGGATCCGGCGCGTCGAGTCGCGTGAAGGCGACCAACGCGCGCACCTCGCGGAGCCGTTCAACCTGAACGACGTCGCCAAAGATCGCTTTCAGCGGCTCGGGAACTCCATTCGGGTCGCGGCGGAGTGCGAAGTCGTCGGTCGGTTCGGGCAGCTGCCTGGCGGAGAACACGTCCCACTCCGCAGTGCGCAGGTCGGGATAACCCTGGGGTTGTGGGTCCTGCGCGCTCTCCTTGCTGGCGCGAACCGCCGCGACCGCTGCTTCGATCTCGTCGTCGGACCACTTGCTGAGCTCACGGAAGGCGGGCACGTTGTCCCTGGCGTAGGGATACATCGCCTTGGGGACCGGCGAGACCGGATCCCAATGCTGCTCGATCTTGGCTTCCAGCTCGCTGGCCCCGCTGCGCGGGACAGCGATCACGGAATACACCTGAGGGAACCACTGGTTCGAGGCCCCGACGACGAGCACCTTGGGATCCTGGTCGCATCCTTCGGGTTCGAAGATGCCGAGGTGCGCGTGGCGGCCGCGGCACCGTGGCAGGTTGGGAAGGTTCCGCACACCGGTGGCCTGGCGCATGTTGCGGCGTTCGCCGCAGCTCAGGCAGCGGATCTCGACGTTCGCGCCGATGTTCCCGCCACGGTCGTCCATCTGCATGCGCGGGTGGCTCGCCTTGGGGCACGCGCTGCCTTGGTGCACGAAATGCGCGTACGGGAAGTCGTCGAGATGCCCCTCGGTGCAAGCGAGAACGAATCGGGCGGGTACCGCTAGGGGTTTCTTGCCTGAGCGCTTCTTGCCGCATGCGTCATGGAAGAACCGCGCATCATGCGGCCTCTTGGGAAGGACGTTCTCGAACCCGAACACCCGCGAGTCCAGCGGTCCCAGCTCATTGCAGGCTGTGCACCGCAACCAGGTTGGGAAGGGCATGATGGGAACGCCGACGCGGGCGGCCGGGCCGCTGGGTTCGGTATCGGTTCCCGGCATCCAGGGAGCGGGCTTCAGCTGTTCGACGAAGCGCATGCCGTGGTGGGTCTTCACCGCAGCGAGCAGCCGCGGCTCGGCGATCGGTTCCCATTCGGGCACGTTGTCGTATCGCCAGTCGTCCAGACCGCTGACCAGCACCGAGAAGTTGGGCAGATCGACAAGCGCGCCCACCCCGGTGGTGAACATCAGGTGGCTGGGGCGGACGGCACCGACGCGCCGCCGGTACTGCACGGTCATTTCGTTCCTCGCCTTCCGCCGGTTTCGGGCAAGGCAGAGTCGCCCATCTCGTCGCCCTCGGGGGCGTCGTCGTCGGTGGTCTCTCCATCCTGAGGCGAGAACGACCAGTCCGGCGCGTTGTACTGCGGGTCGAAGAACTCACCTCCGCCAGGCAACAGGAGGTTGATCTCGTTCTCCGTTTCCCGCATCGAGAGGCCTACCGTGGTGTCGCGCCATTTGCCTTCGCCGGGCTTGGTCAACAGCCCCAGCAGATGCTGCTTGCGGAAGGTCGCTTTCTCGTAACCGAGCCGGGTGGCCGCGGTCTTCGCCTGGGTCCAGATGTCGACGAATCGTTTGATCCGTTCGCTGAGATAATCGCGGCCACGCTCGCCGCCTATCCGCTCGGCCCGCGCCAGCATGCGCGCGGTGAGCCGGTCGATCATGGTGTCGTCGAGGTCGACGTCGTGCGCATCGGTGTTGCGGGAGTTCCGTTCGGCCATGTTGCGGACAGCCGCGACGAATGTGGCGGTGGTGCCACGGTCCAGGGATCGTCGGGTGTAGGGCGTGGCGGACAGCGCTTCCACTTGGCGGTAGAACGTGGCGTGGTAGTGCTCGAAATCTTCGAAGTGAGCGAGGTCGCGTGGGCGTGACCAGTTGTAGAGGGTGACGACGAGGCCAGGCCGCCGCGCGTCACGACCGACGCGGGAAGATGCCTGGATGTACTCTGCGGTGTTCTTCGGCTGTCCGGTCACCACCATCAGGCCGAACCGGGAGACGTCGACGCCGACCTGCAGCATCGACGTCGCAAGGACGACGTCGACCGGTACGCGGTCACCCTGACGCCGGTCCGTCATGCGTCGCGCCAGCGGATGGGGTTCGAGCCGGTCTTTGCTGCGGATGGACTTGCCGCGGTTGGCGCTGATCACGTCGCTGAGGTTCTGGTTGATCGCGCGTCGCCGTGCGGTGGTGTCGATGTCGGGGTCGAACCCGATCTCCAGCCGTTTGAGCACGTCGCTGATATCGCCGGACGAGATGCGGGATGTGAGCTCCTGAATGGCGAGCATGGCCGTGGACCCGACGATCCGGTCGGCGAGGCCCTTGCTGCGCCCATGCCGGCGTACTCGGGTGGCCACGTCGTCGTCTAGGAAACGGCGCATGCCGGCCAGCTCACGGGTCGAGCTGAAGTAGCCCACGAGCGTCAGGTACGGATCGGCTGGTGCACCGTAGCTGTCGAACATCGTCTGACCTGCCAGGAGCAGGATTTCCGAGAGCCGGATCTCGGCGGACTTCAGGCGGACGCCGTGGGCGCAGATTCCCAGGTAGCGGCGCCCGGGGTTGGTTTCCGAGACGGGCACCTGCTTGGAGAAGAACGTGTCGGCGACGTCGGTGACCTGTGGCGGGAAGATCTCCAGGTCGCGTCCGAACACTCCGCGCACCTGTTCACGAGCCCGCTTGGTTGTCGCGGTGGAAGCCACGATCTTCGGACCCACCTCGTTGCCGCTCGGGGTGGTCCACGTGCACAATTCGTCCACCGCAGCTTCGAAGAGGCCGACGGTGGTGCCGAGCGATCCGGAGATCAGGTGCAGCTCGTCCTGGATGATGAGGTCGGGCGGCCGCAGCCGTGGTACCGGCTGGCTGACCACGGCAGGGAGCTTGTTCTTCTTGTTGTGTTTGGCTTTGCACTGGGTGCGCTCGTCGAGGTCGTCGTGGCGGTATCCATGCCGGGGGCAATATTCGCGGACACGGCCGAAGAGAATGCCGGCGTATCCACGCCACGGCAGCTGTGCGAGCTTGTCCACGGTCGCGATGACCAGGCTCGGCGCGTACCGGTAGATCTCCTCGTCCACCGTCAGAATCGGCAGCCCCTCGTCCGACTGGGTTCGGGAGAACGGGCAGGCCGTTGCGCCTTCCGCGTTCGGGCAGTGGAGCAGGATGCGCCGGGTGTCCTCGTCGGGGTACAGGTCACGATGCGCTTCGAGCTTGGTCCCGCACCAGGGACAGGACAGTGTCTGCAGCACGTTGGCCCGTTTGCCCTGCCCTGCCTCGCGAGCCTCGGCGATCTGGTCGCGGGCCTGGTCGAAATAGTTGGGGGAGACCGAGCCGCCGACCCACAGCCCGATGCGGAACGGCTCGGCACCCCAGCTTGGCACATCCTCGCGCCGGATCACCTCGGCTGCACACACGAGCGCCGCGGCGCGCTGGAATTGTTGCGCGGTGAGCAGACGGAGGGTGTAGCGCATCAGCACCGCGACGCCGGCCAGCCCGCTTCGCGCGGCCTCGGCCGTGCCGACCACGCTTTGCAGGCGGCGGATAGCAAAAGTGTAGGCGGTCAGGCCGAGGTAGGCCTCGGTCTTGCCGCCACCGGTGGGGAAGAACAGCAGGTCGACGGTGGCGTCCGGGTCGGCCGCGCGTTCGGGGTGGTCGGGGTCGGTGATGGAGGGGAGGTTCAGCAGGACGAATGCCAGCTGGAAGGGCCGCCACGATGCGGCTCCCGCGCCCAGCGCCTGCACCTCGGCATCGGCCTCGGCGTAGCTGACGTCGGGGTTCTCGCGGAGCCGGGAGATTTCGGTGTGGCGCCGCTGCAGTGCCATGGCACGATTGGCGAAGCGGAACGCTTGAAGCGCCTCCGCGTGCCGGGGCTGGCCCGGGTCGGTGAGCAGAGCGATGCCGGCACTGACGCGGCGATGCGCCGTACGCGCCCGGAATAGCGCAGCCTCGGCCGCCTCCTGCAAAGCGCCGGGCAGGGTGGCGATCTCAGTTTCGCATTCGTTCAGCCAGGTGGCGTAAGCGTCGACAAGAGGTGCGAGACCCGCACGAAGTCGTTCCGGGGACGCCTCAGCAAGGGCGTCCATGGACAGCTCGGCGCCTTCCAGCGGAGTCCCGGGGCCGACCTGAGCGATGGTCGCGGGCACGTTGTAGGTGGGCAGCCACTGCGTTTCCAGCTTGTGCGCACGGCGCAGCTGGCGGTCGGCGTGCGCGTGCACGGCGATGTTCTGGCCGGTCGCGAACTTGAGCTGATCGCGGTAGAGCAACCGCAGGTGGAGGTCTTCGCGGTCTTCGACGGCGGGGTTGGCATCGGTCATCGGATCGTCGATCGGCAGGAACACGGGGCTCCCGCCGTCGAGCGCGGTCACGGTCAGCTTGGTCTGGAAGATCCACGCGACGTCGGCTTTCGACTGCGGCTCCTGTTGTCCGTTCACCAGCGTCACGTTGACGGTGCGCCGCTTGTCGTGCGTGCGGATCGCGACCGAGAGGTACACGCCGGGCTGAGTGAGGTCGGTGGTGGTGAGCGGAACCTTGTAGTCCTGCTCCCCGTCAAGGCGAAGCTCCCGTTCGAACTCGACCGGTTCCCGCGCCCACGCCGTGCGTTTGCGGCCCTCGGTGTCTTCGGTCTCGTGTGTGAAATAGCGCCCCCAGGACGCGGTCACCGCGAGCACATCGGTGTCCGCGGAGACGCAGAAGTACAGGCCCATCGACGACGCCCACAGACGCCCCAGGGCTTGTGGTGTCAGGATCTCCGGCAACTCGGCGCCGTCCTCGCCCTTGGCATCGCCGTGCACGCCGACGTCGGTGTCGGTGACCGAATCGGCGGTTTCCGCCGTCGTCTTCGGTGCTGTCTTGGGACCGAGCATGCCTACCAGATACCGCTCTCGGGGCCCCATCGCACGCGGCCGGAACTCCTCGGCAGCACCGTCCCACGGTCCAAGCAGGTCGCGTTCGACCAGCGATTGGAACTCGTCGCGCACAGCGAACGACGTGCTGTCGCCGAAGGTCTGCGGGGTGTCCAGCGGTGCGGGCGTTTCCGGCACGGCACCGGATGTGCCCGGTGCGTTTTGCTCGCCGCGTGGGTCAGGGAAGAGGGCGTCTGAGCCCATCAGAAGATACCCCCTTCGGTTGTCTTCTTGATCTTGCCAGAGCGTCGTTTCTGGGTGTGGAGGCCTTTCGCGACTTCTTTGGCGTAGCGTTCGTGGTTTAGTTCGAGCAGACTATCGAGGATTTCGCGCTGGGCTGCGGGGCCGATGGTGTAGCGGGTCTCGCGGCCGACCTGGTGAAAGCCGTGGTCGAGACCGCCGACGGCCGTGACGCGGTCCTGCCAGTCGTAGGCGCGAATGGTGGCTTCGTCGATCTCGCAATGGATGCGGCGGAGTTCCTTGATGTCCTCGTCGTGACAATCAGGATTGAAGACGAGGTTGTAAGTCTTGGTCAGGCCGGTCTGGCGGGAGAGCATCACATCGCGTCGGTAGGAGTCGAGCCGGTCGCCGAGCTGACGGAGTTCGTCAGTGAGTGGTGGCAGCGGCAAAGTCTCGAAGACATCGCTTGGCGAATAGTTGATGTCTGTCTTCATCGTCGAACTTCGACGGACCGTCCACCAATAGTGTGGGCCGCTGGACAGGAGTGCGAGCATCGCCATGTCATCGGTGGCGAAGACTGCCAGCTTATGTGCGAAGACCTGGCTGGTTGGAACCATCACAGGCATCACCGTCTTGCTTACGAGCGTGATTACTACGACTCGGGCCAGCCCTGCGATCGCCGCGTATAGTTCTGGGGCAGGACGTGTGAACCGCCACCAGAGATCGCGGCGGCGCTTGTCGTTGTTCTTGTCTCTTACCGGTCGGACCAGACGTAGAACCTGGTCGTAGCACTCGGAGTAGGATTTCGCGCGGCTTTCTGTCCAGTCGTGGAAGTTGATGACCCACCGGCTGGCCGCGCAGCCCGGATCGGAGTTGAGGTCCTGGCCGTTGAGGTAAGGGAAGAGTACTTCGCTATTCTTCGGATCGCGTCCGATCAACCTCTCGGCTTCCGGCGGGGACATCGTGAATCCAAGACCAAGAATATTCGAACCCTGAAATGAGATCCCTCCGTTGATTGCTAATTTTCTGGGCGGAGCGATCACTCGCGAGGAAGGTTCGAGCCCTGCTGTCAACCCGATAGTTGACCTGACGTTCGTACGCGATGCCCAGACGACGCAGCACTCCAGCACGGAGCTTCGTGATGGCCAAGGCATGCTTTTGATTGGGTTGTAAATGGTCAAGCCGTTTGTTGCGGCCTGGTCGAGTCCTACCCGTCGAGTGCTGCCCTGCGTCAGGGTGTTGGTGGCGACTAGGCCGAGTGTGCCGGTGTCGTTGATGAGCTCGGCAGATCTCAGGAGGAAGTATGCGATGAGGTCGGCGCTGCCACGTACGCCGTGGGCGAGCGTGTGGACGAGATACTCCCGGTAAGCTTCGCCGAGCGCGCCGGTGAGCTTCTGGCCACCCAGGTACGGCTGGTTGCCGATGATGGCGTCGAACCCGCCCCGGTCGTCAAAGACCTCGGGGAATTCGAGTGGCCAGTGGAATGGTCTGCGCCCGAACCCGATCTCCGGCTCGTCGGTCGACAACCATCGGTGCGCTTGGGCCGCAGCGTGGTCTTCTTCGAGATCGCGCAGTCTGTTGTGCGACAGCCGAGCCGCTTCTACCGCGCCGTTCGACATACCTCGTGATTCCCGTTTGGCGTTCGCCAGCGCTGACGCGACCAGGAGATCGGCGTTGCGCCGCAGTTCGGCTGTGTCCTTGTGAATTTCTTCGAGGAGCTTGCGTTTTTCGGCGAGCCGGACGAGAGGATTGTCCCGGACATCGATCTCGATAACCTGTCGCCGAATGTCCGCGACCTTGGACATGAGAGCCTGGCCCGGCGCGACCCACTGAAAGAGGTCATGGTGCAGCTTTCGACCCTGTTCCGGATTGAGGTGCATGTGCCAGAGCTGGTCCAGCGACCTGATGCCGAGTAGCGAGTCGCCGGTCTTGAGCCGGTCGTCCAGGAAGGTGAAGGGAAGATCGGGGTCCATGGAGATCAGCCACAAGGAAACCTTTGTGATCTCGACAGCGCTGGGATTGATGTCCACCCCGTAGAGGCAGTGTTCGATCACCTGCCGTCGCGCCTTGATGATCACGGGATCCTCGTCGGTGTCTCCGACAGCGCGGGAAAGCCGGGAGAGCAACGCTTGTTCGTCGTCCTCCCGGGTCCACGCTTCGACGAGACGTTCCGCTAAAAAATGTGCCGCGGACACCAGGAACGCTCCGGAACCCATCGCGATGTCGGCGACCTTGAGAGCGAGGATGTCGTTACTGCGCTTCAGAACCCACTTGGTGCGGTCATTCGTCTGCAGGGGCCCCGGCGAATAGACCAACGGCTCGAGGGCGTCTTTGACGACAAGCTCGGCCAGGTGCCGCGGTGTGTAGTGGGTTCCCGTCAGCCGTCGCAGCGGGGAGTCGGTGACGAACAGTTCGCCCGGCCGGATCACGATGGGCAGACCACGAAGGTCGTCGCGGATGAGTCGCGCGAAGGGCATGAGCCGGTCGGCGAGCTCGTTGTCGCCACGGGTTGCTGCCAGCAATCTCCTGCGCGCGTCCTCGCGTTCCACAGCGGCGAGTGGTGCGAGCTTGCGCTCCAGAACGCGTGGCGAGCCGATGCCGGAAGCTTTGTACTCTTGTGAGAGCCGGGAACCCAAGGCGGACGCCGTCGCTGACTCAGCGGCGAGCGCTTCGAGGTCGGCAAGTGCAACCTCTTGCTCGTAGCCCTGCTTGCCGATCAAGCTGACGGTGACCTCGCCGGCGCGGAACCCGTCGTGGGCGAGGAGTCCCTCGTAGACGTAGCCGATTTGCTCGACCTGTAGTTCGCGGAACGAGAGCTTGCGTCGTTCGCGGGTGCTCCCGGTGCCCGCCTCGATAAACTGCACCGCACGGAGCATGTGCAGGATCGTCCGGTCATCGATTGAGTGCGGGAACCAGGTGGCAGACGTGGTGTCGAATAGAGATCCGTCATGCGGATTCATCGTCAGTCGAGGGTGGTCGATTCCATAGTAGACGGCCTCGAACAACGCGAGAAGCCGATGCCACGCCGCGAAGCTGTGCTCCAGATCGTCCTCGCTGGACTCCAACGCGCGCCGCTCAAGATCCCCGCACAGCCGCCCGACCGAGTAGGAAGACGCGTAAAGCTCATTGTCCGAGGGCAGCATCTTGCGCTCTTCGGCGAACAGGAGAAAGACGATGCGCATCATGACGGTGACCGCGGCGCGGTAAACGTCCTTGGCGTCCACACCCGTCAATCCGGCCTCGCCCCGTTCCCGTTGCGCCGTGTCCGCGCGACCGATCGCTGACACAAGGAGCTCGACGGCTTGACGGACTTGCACACCGAGCGTCTCGGTGATCTCCTCCTGGGAACCTTCGCTCGCGGCCAGCAATGCGACGATCTTGTCCGATTCCGGCACTCCGAAGAACCGTCGTCGGGACAGCAGAGAGACGAAGGCGCGCACCACTTCGCGCTCGGCAGCATCTGGCCAGCCGATGGCATCGAACGTTGCGGTGGTGGCGACTTTACCGTTCCGAGCCCACACCAGAGTCCACCACCGGCCGTCTGTGACAAGGCCGAGCTGAATTTCGCGTCTGCGGCACAAGTGCACCAGGCGATCGACCGAGTTCGCCGCCCAGTCGTCATCGGCGATTCGCTCGCCGGGGTGCTGACCGGGCGGGCAGACCAGACCCACCAGTTCCGCGAAAGCCGGTTCGGCTTCCTTGCCGGGGCGGACCAGTGCGAACGTTGGCACTACGCGGGCTTCGTGCTCGGGAACATCGATCGCCAGCGACGCGAATCCGTCCGTACCCGCCCACCGCAGAGCGTCCTCCCAGCCGAGAAGCTCACCGAGGACATACTCGATCCACGCACGTTGCCGGTTGGCCGGATCGGCTTGCCACACCTTGTGCTCGAGCCGTAGTCGATCGCGAGCTGGCTTGTCCAACGACTCGAGCGTCGGCCACGCCTTCCGAAGTACGGGCAGCGACAGGAACGGGCCTTCGACATCGATCATGCCCAGCCAGTCGCGATGTTGCTGTGCATCCCCGGACGCACGACGCTGGCGGGTCAGTCTTTGCCTGGTGCCAGAGCTCATCAGCTTACCCAGGCAGACAGGGCAGCGGGGTGCCGGGGTGCGAAGTCGAGTACGGTGGTTGTCGGGGCAACGAATTCCACCGGTGAGCTCGGCACGATGCGCTCCATCAGAAGAGAGTCCCTTCGTCCGCCTTGGGTTTCCGCGCGCCCTTCTTCTTGTCGTGCAGACCTTTCGCGACTTCTTCGGCGTAGCGTTCGTGGTTGAGTTCGAGCAGGCTGTCGAGGATTTCGCGCTGTGCTGCGGGGCCGATGGTGTAGCGGGTCTCGCGGCCGACCTGGTGGAAGCCGTGGTCGAGACCGCCGATCGCTTCGATGCGGTCTTCCCAGTCGTAGGCGCGAATGGTGGCCTCGTCGATCGCCCGGTGAATGGCCCGGAGTTCCTCGACGGCCTTGTCGCGACAGTTTGGGTCCAGGACGAGGTTGTAGGTCTTGGTCAGGCCGGTCTGGCGGGATAGCATCACGTCCCGGCGGAAGGTGTCGAGCTGGTCGCCGAGGTGGCGGAGTTCCTGGGTGAGTTTGGGCAGGGGGAGAGTCTCGAAGACATCGGACGGGGTGTAGCGCACTCGGGTCTCCAGCGTGGATGCGCGTGTGATCGCCCACCAGTAGTGCGGTGTGCTCGACAACAACGCCAGCATCGCACTGTCGTCGGTAGCGAAGACGCCGAGCATGTGTGAGAAGACCTGGCCGGTCGGCACCATCACCGGCATCACGGTCTTACTTACAAGCGTGATCACCACGACCCGCTCCAGCCCCGCGATGGCGGTGTAGAGCTCGGGCCTGGAGCGTTCGTATAGCCACCAACGATCTCGCGCTGTTTTGCTATAGCGATTGCTTTCTCGTTCTGGCTTCACCAGGTGCAGGACCTGGTCGTAGCACTCTCGGTAGGTTTTCGCGCGGTCTTCGGGCCAGTCCTGGAAGTTGATGATCCATCGGCTCGCTGAACAGCGCGGGTTGGAGTTCAGGTCCTGGCCGTTGAGATAGGGGAACAGCACGTCGGCGTTGCGGGAATCTCGGGCGATGAGCTCCTCGGCTGCGGCCGGTTCCATGGTGAAGCCGAGGCCCAGGATGTTTGAACCCTGGAACGACCTCCTTGAGTTGGCCGACAACCTCGCCGGGTTACCGGTGGCACGGGAAACGGCGTCGAGGGAGGGGGTGATGCCGGGGACAACGACACCGTCGGCGAGACGCTGAGCCTTGTCGTTGAGCTTGGTGCGGCTGGTCCACACCGCGCAGAACTCCAAGACGGCCGACTTCGAGGGCCAGGGTTGACTCTTGATGGACTGCCGGATCGTCGTCTCGCCGGCGGTGATTTGATCGAGTCCGACCTCGCGGGTATCGCCTTGCGCGAGCGTGTTAGTGGCGATCAGGCCGGTTTGGCCCATCGAATCCAGGACTTCGTGCGCTCGGAGCGAAAAGTAGGCGATTAAGTCGGCGCTGCCGCGCACTCCACCGCCAAGGGCGGTGACGAGGTATTCCCGGAAGGCCGTGCCCAGTGCGCCCGTCAGCTTCTGTCCCCCCAGGAAAGGCGGGTTGCCGATGACGGCGTCGAAGCCGCCTTGTGCGAAGACCTCCGGGAACACCAGGGGCCAGTGCAGCGGTTCGCGTGGAAACGAACCGGAGGGAAGGTCAGTTGCCAGCCATTGGTTGCGTCGGGTCTGGGCTTTTTCTTCTGCAGCACCGGAGGCGATCTCTTCGGCCAGGCGCTTAGCTTCGAGCACCAAGTTTTCCTGGTCCCGCGCGTCCTCGTCGGCGAACTGCTCCCGTAACTGGGCACTGCGTGAGCCGGTCGCCTTGCGGCTTCCCGCCAGCGCCGCGCCCACGACGAGGTCCGCGAACAGCCTCAGCCGGTTGGACTTTTCCTCCGCCTCCCGAAGGGCTGCTCGCTTGGCCTCCAGGCCGGACAACGTCGAACCATCCATTTGGGACAGTCGCTCGCGGATATCAGCGACCTCGGCGACGAGGGCTGGAACTTCTGCAGCCCAGCCGAACAGGTCAGCCTGTTCGCGGCGTGCCCGCGCGACGTCCAGGTCCATGCGCTCCAGCTGCTCCGTCGAGGTGATGCCCAGCAGCGAGTCGCCAGCCGCGAGCCGGTCGTCGAGGAACGTGAACGGGCGCTGCGGATCCATGGACACCAGCCACAACGACAGCTTCGCCATCTCCACTGCCATCGGGTTGATGTCCACGCCGTACAGGCAGTGTTCGATGATGGCGCGGCGGGCTTTGATGACGACCTGGTCGGTTTCCGCCGCGCGCTCGGTGCCGGATGGTGTGTAGTCGCGAACCGCGGAATCGCCTTCGCGGGTCCATGCCTCGATCAACCGGTCGCCGAGGTAGCGTGCGGCTGCCACGAGGAATGCAGCGGAGCCCATCGCGATGTCGGCGACCTTCAACGCGAGGATCTGCCGTGACGACTTGAGCTCCCACTCCTCCTTGGTGGCCGTCTGCAATGGCCCGGGCTCATACACGATCGGTTCGAGCGCACCCTCGACGATCTGCTCGGCCAGGAACCGGGGCGTGTAGTGGGTGCCGGTGTTCTTGCGCAGCGGCGAATCGGTGACGAACAGCTCGCCGGGCATGACGACGACCGGCTGCTCCCGCAGGTCCTGCCGGATGATGCCGAAGAACGGCAGCAGCCGTTCGGTCAGCGAGTTGTCCCCGCGCGTTACCGAGAGGAGTTTCCGGCGGGCTTCCTCCTTGGCGGCCCGGGCCAGCGGCGCGAGGCTCCTTTCCACCGCCGTGGCGGAACCGACCTTGTAGTCCTTGAATTCCTCGGAGATTGTCTTCGCCAGCGTCTGGACATCAGGACATCCGGCGGCCAAGGATTCGAGGTCGCGCAACGCGACTTCCTTCTCGAAGCCCTCCTTGCCGATGAGGCTGACGGTGACGTCTTCGGCGCGGAAACCGTCGTAGGACAGCAGGCCCTCGTAGACGTAGCCGATCTGTTCCACGTCGAGTTCGCGGAACGACAGCGTGCGCTTCTCCCGCGCCTTTCCAGTGCCGATCTCGACTTCCTGCAGGGCCTTGAGCATGTGCAGGACCGTCCGGTCGTCGATCTTGAGGACCTGCAGCCACGGGAACTGGTCCGGGGCGAACAGCGACCCGTCGAGCGCATGCATCCGCAGGCGGGGATGGTCGACGCCGTTGTAGATGGCCTCGAACAACGCAAGCAGCCGGTACCAGGCGGCCGAGGAGTTCTCCAGCTCCGTCTCCGAACCCTGCAGCGCCAGGTCCTGCAGGTCCGCGCGGAGCCGCCCGGCCGAGTAGGCCGAGGAGTAGAGGTCGTTGTCCGAGGCCAGGAGCTTGCGCTCCTCCGCGAACAGCACGAACACCACGCGCATCATCACGGTGACCGCGGCCCGGTACACGTCGCCCGCGTCAACCCGCTCCAGGCCCGGCTCGCCCCGCTCGCGGGCGGCGGTGTCGGCGCGGCCGAACGCCGCCACCAGCATTTCGACGGCCTGACGGACCTGCACGCCGAGCCGCTCGGTGATGTCCTCTTGCGAGTCCTCGCTCCGACGCAGCAGTGCGACGAGCTTCTCGTCGTCGGGCACACCGAAGAACCGCCTGCGGTTGAGCAGTGAGAGGAACGCCCGGACCACATCGCGCTCGGCCGCCTCGTTCCATGCGACGGCGTCGAAGACCGCTGTGGTGGTGACCTTGCCGCGCGGTGCGGAAACGAACACCCACCAGCGTCCGTCGGTCACGAGCCCGAGCTGGACCTCGTGATGGCGGCACAGCTGCGCCATCCGGTCCACCGGCGTCGCCGCCCAGGCTTCACCCGCGATCCGAGCGGTCGGCTGCGTACCCGGTTCGCAGATCAGCCCGAGCATCCGCGTCGTGGCGGGCTTGGGATCCTCGCCCGGCTCGACGAGCGCGAACGACGGGTTGATCCGGGTCTCGTGCTCGGTGACGTCCACGCCAAGCGCATCCAGCCGGCCGAGGTCGTTCCAGTGCAGGGCATCGCCCCAGCCGAGCAGCTCACCGAGGATGAAGTCCGCCCATGCCCGCTGACCCGCCGCCGGGTCTCCCTGCCACGTGGTGTGCGCGAGGCGCAGCTTTTCGCGCGTCGGCTTGTCGATCGCGTCCAGGTTCGGCCAGGTGGCGCGAAGGACCGGCAGCGACAGGAACGGGCCGGTCACCTCGATCAGGCTGAGCCAATCACGGTGCTGCTGCGCGCTGTCCGGTGCATGGGGACGACGGGGCGTCATCGGATGGCCTCCCGTTTGGGCACCACGAACACCACGGCAACGGGGAAGCGGTGTGGTTCCTGGTGGCGGTAACGGGCCGCGATGGCGTCGAGCTCGCGGTCCCGTTCGATGGTCAGTTCGGCGAGACGTGCTTCCCAGTGCCTGCGGTCCCTGCGGTATTGCTCACGCTCTTCCTTCGAGGCCTTCTGCACGTCGACCAGGCTGAACAGCGCCTCCTCGTCGTTCTCGTCGGCAAGCTTTTCGCGCAGAGTCGCCGAGAACTGTTCGATGGTGGAGGTGATGCGGTGCTTCTCGTCGACCTCGCGCTGTTTGAGCGCGCGGCTGAGCGACTCGAGCCGCGTGTTCTTGCGCCATTCGATGGCATTGAGCAGGCCGTCGGACACGCGCGGCCAGCGCTCCGCGATGCGGCGCCACACCGGGGCGGACACCGGTTTGCCCTGTCCGAGCGCAGTGTCGAGGACATCGCCGAGCACGCTCAGGTTCTCCAGCCGGCGGAACCGGCCGTGTTCGGGTGCCCAGCCACCGGCGTGCAGGACCTCCTCGTGCAGCCGCACGCCGTCCGCACCGACGATGAGGAACCGCGAGTAGGCGCCGACGAGGACATCCTCGAGTCGAGGGTCGTCACTGACCACCGCTGTGACCCGGTGCAGGCCGATGTCGTCATTGGACACCGCTGCCCGGAGAAGCCGGGTCGACATGGCGACCAGCGGGTGGTTGAGGTGGGCGAGCACGACGTCGTCGCGGCCGCGAGCGACCTCCTGGTCGAAGGTGACCGGCAGTTGCCGTGGAACCACACCTTTCTGGTGCTTGTCCGGCTGGTACTTCTCCAGCAAACCCGCGCTCGCCCGCACCCACGACCCGGTCAGTGTCGGCACATCGAACATGCCCTCGGCCAGGTGTTTTTCGTCAAGGTACGGCTTCAGCGCCTGCTGGCGGGCCAGCGTCAGCGCCGTGTCCACCACTCGCTTGACCCGAGTCGGCGTGATGCCGAGCTCGGTCACCGTCTCGTCGAGGTTCGACCGGATCCTGCGCACCTGATCGCGCACGTTCTGTTCGGCGGGCAACCGGTCCTTCTTCTGGCCGGCCCTGTCAATGTCGAAGTCGGCGATCTGACCGACCATCCGCCGCTGGATGGCGTCGGAGAGCACGGCGTTGACCGAGCCGAGATCCGCCTCCATTTTCGTGACCTTCATCGCGACCCGGGACAGGAACTCCAGATCGGCCTCGTACCGGTCGACCGCCCCCTCCCAGCCGGTGCCGACGAAATGCCGGATCTCTGGTGTCTGGGTCTGTCCGTAGCGGTCGATGCGGCCGATGCGCTGTTCGAGCTTGTTCGGGTTGAACGGGATGTCGTAGTTGACCAGCCGGTGACAGTGTCGCTGCAGGTCGATACCTTCGCTCGCGGCGTCGGTCGCGACGAGAATGCGCACCTTGCTTTCAGTGGGGTCCTTCTGGAACGCGAGGCGCAGTTGCTCACGCTCGTCGGTCGTCATACCGCCGTGCATCTCCGCCACATACGGCGCACCCATTCCTTCCTGCCTCAGCAGGCTGAGCAGCCAATGCTGGGTGTCGCGGTACTCGGTGAACACCACGACCCGCTCGTTCCTCCAGTGCTTGTCCGGCTTGCAGATCGCCTTCAGGTACTTGATCAGCTCGTGTGCCTTGGCGTCGGACCGGGCCTCGTGGGTCAGCGCCCACTCATGCATGCGCTTGAGGAGGTTTTTCTCCTCGTTGTCCGCGTCGGGCTGCATTGGGCGGGTGCGACCGAACGCGTCATCCTCGGCCTCGGAAAGCTGCTCGTCGTCGTAGGTCGCGATGTCGTCGAAGAAGTCCTCCATCCACTCCGGCACTTCGTCACTTGCCGGCGTCACAGCACGGATCTTGGACTCGAGCGTGTCGGTGTAGACGGCCACGGTGTGCGCGAACGCGGCAGGACTGGAGAACAGCCGTTTTTTCAGCAGGAGGGTGACCAGGTCGGTGGCCTTGCGGCCGCGCTGGGTCGTGAGCTTCTTGTGACGGAGCTCGGCGAACTGTGTGAGCACGCGATGGATCTCGCGCTCGGTGTCGGGATACTCCACCGGGATAGGTCTGGTGTCGCGGGCCACAAAGCGTGGCGTGCCGTCGGCATTGACGATGTCCCGTTTGAGTCGTCGTACGACCGTGTCCCGTGCCGCGGACTTGTCCGGCTCGACACCGCGCGCGAAGCGCTGGTCGTCGAGTATCTCCAATAGCGCGGTGAACGATGCCTGGTAGCCGTTGTGCGGGGTCGCGGAGAGAAAGAGCCGGTGGGTGAAGTGCGGGGCCAGCCTGCGGATCAGCTTGGTCTGCTGGGAATCGACGGCGTAGACCTGTTTCGGTGCGGCTGGGGCTATGTGATGGGCCTCGTCGAGGATCATCAGGTCGAACGTGCGCGGGTAGGTCGGTCCGTCCGGCGGCAGCACCTCGTCGAGCAGGCGTTGCGCCTTCGCGCCGCGAAGCCAGGGCAGGCTGACGATCGCCAGCGGGTGGACGTTGAACGGGTTGGCCGCGCTGCCGAACTCGCGGCGGACCTCGGCGCAACGCTCCGAGTCGATGACGGTGAAGTCCAGGCCGAATTTGTCGGCCATCTCGTCTTGCCATTTCACCGTCAGACCGGCGGGGCAGATGATCATGATCCGCTGGGTTCGGTGACGCAGCAGGAGCTCCTGCGCGACCAGGCCGGCTTCCACCGTCTTGCCGAGACCGACGTCGTCGGCGAGCAGCAGGTTGACACGAGGGGCGTGGAGGGCGCGGACGACCGGTTCGAGCTGGTAATCCTCGATCGCGACACCTGAGCGGAACGGCGCTTGAAGGGTTCGGACATCCGCCGACGCGACGGCGGACCAGCGGACCGCGTCCAGGAAGGCGGCGAGCTGCCCGGGCGGATCGAACTTGCTGGTCACCTCAGGCAACGATCCGGAGGGCAGGACCTGCCGCGCGGGTTCGACCTCCCAGATCACCTCGAGCGACTCGCCGAAGCGGCCCTCGTCGACGCTCTGCAGCTTGAGCAGGGTGCTCGAATCCGTCGCGTCGATGTCGCTGACGAACCACTTCTGGCCTCGGACCGAGACCAGATCGCCCATCGTCGGCGTATTCGTCGCTGCCGCGGTCATGATGGCCTCCCTCGTGCACAGCTTCGCTCGTTCACTTCGCCCATGCTTCCTCCAATGCCGCGACGATCTCATCGTCACCACGCTCCCGGTAGGTGGCGATCAGCGTGTGCCGGTCCGCTGCTCCCGACAGCCGAACGGCCGCTGCCAGCTCACGCTCGGCGTTCTGCGTCGCTGCCTCCCAGCGGCCCGCAAACCACAGCGCGCGAGCGAGCGGCGGGTCGTCGGGCATCGGGACGGGGACCTCGACGTCGAATATGCCGTCGTCGCCGAACCACAGGAATACGACCGCGCCGATGGGCGTGCCGGTCCGCTCCAGCAGGAGCCGCACGGACGGGACGGTGGGCTGCAGCCCCGACCAGCGCACGGCGCCCAGGCCGACCGGCGAGTGGAACTCGACCTGGTCGTCGCGTGCGAGACCGATCGCGGTCGCGAGGGCGACCGGAATCGGGACGCTCGCCCCGCGGAGATGATCCTGCGTGATCTGCACCCGCAACAGCCAGGCGCCGTCCTTGCGGAACAGCCGGCCGGTCTCCTCGGGCGTCTTGCGTGCGGCAGGGGACCTGGTGCCGCGCCAAACGCGCCCACTACGTCTCTCGAAGGGGTGTTGTGCCGCGGCCACGGAGATGGCCGCCTCCGAGGTACCCGGGCGCGTGCCTGGATCCGGCCGACCAGCTCATCCAGCGGGATGCTGCCGGTGACGTCCAGAATGGTGTCGATCGTAGCGACCAGGTCGCTGTCTGTCTCGGAACGCCACGTCGCCAGCGCCCACCCGCCGCGCTCGGCCAGGGTGAATCGAGAATCCGTCCCGAGTTGCTGGGCCGCGTCGTCAGGCGGCAGGTACATCCCCAGCTCGGCGCCCAGCGCGTAGAACAGTGCAGGTGGATGGTGCAATTCGGCGCTTATCTGGCCGTTCCCTCGTTCGGTTGTGCTGAACAAGGACTGCGCCATGAGTTCCCCTCGAGTCAAGCGTGCTGCGCCGCGAGCGCGTCCCGATATGTCCGTTGATGAATCGCTTCCCAGCGTATCCACGTTAACGGTCTGAGCCCAAGCTTTAGCGCCCCGTGACAATCAGGCTGCCTGGTACCAGGTGGTCCGCCTGTATGAATCGCCGGCATGCTCGGCGCTTGCCCTTCGGTTGGTGTGCCGGTCTGGGTGGCGCCGTTGGTCGCGCCTGCAGTTGATTTGACGGTGGTGGCGTTGCTGGTCGCGATTCGGCGGTTATCGGCGTTGCGGGGCTTTCCTGTAGACCATGCGGTCTGCGCGCCGGTTGCTGGTGGGCGCGAGTGTGGTGACGTTGGCGTTGAGTGAGGCTGAGCCGCTTGCGGCTGGCGAGGTCGGCAGGGCGTTGTTCGACGCGGTGGGGCCGTTGTTGCTGATCGGCTGGTCCGAAATCGGCCCCGGGCTCTTGCAAGCTCTTGCCGACGTGCACGGGGCAGCCGAACAGCGTCCCGGTGCGTCAGTGGCCGTCCACCATGAGTCCTTGTCGGAGGGTGCCGGTGAGAGAACAGTTCGGCTTGACCCCGTCCTGGTGGAGCGGGCACGACAGATTGACGCGGAGCATCGTGCGCGGCATCAGCATCCGGTTCCGGCGGAGGTGCTGCCGAAGAGGAGTGGCGCGACGAGCCCAGTTCGGCTCGGCGGTGATCGCTCGAGCCTAGTCGGTGTCCGCTGTCGTGCTATGTCATGACAGCCGGTTCTGATTGGCCGCGGCTTCTGTCCGGGGCGTGTTCGCGAATCGGACGGTGAGTCGTTCGTTGAGTTCCTTGTCCTAGTCGTTGGAGTACGAGCCATAGTGCAGGTGGCAGCCGGCTATCTCGTCGAGGAGATCTTCGAGCAGGTCGTGAGCGGGCGTGCGGGATCGAGGAAACGTGTTATCCGGGTATTCCTGATTTGTGGGAACAGCATCGTCGACCCCCTCACTGCCAGAATGGACCCGACGCGTCCCTGACCTGCGGTTATCGAGAGCTGGTCGAGGTCGCGGGTTTCACGGCCCGCAAGCCTCCGTCGCCGCTCGTCGCGGAACACTCGAGGTCGGGGCCGACATCGACCTGGCGGGAATAGTGACCGAGCTGGCCAGCGGACCGCGCTAGTGCAGCGCGCGTGCCGGGTGAACCGGCGCGGCGACCACGAGCACGGCCCGGTGACCCACCGATCGTATGTTGATCCTCAACGAGCGGCGTCTGCGGGCTGTGCTCGCCGAGTACGTCCGGCACTACAACGTCGACGGCCGCACCGTTCTCGCCAGCTTCGCTCACCCCGGCCCATCTACCCCCGTGGCAGACCTCAACACTCAGCGGATCAAGCGACAGCGGCTTCTCGGGGGCCCGATCAACGAATACGAACGAGCTGCGTAAAGCCGCTGGTGAGCGTCGGTGAGCGACTTTTGGAACCACGCACGCAACCCCGCCATGCGGTCGGAGTTACGCGCAGTGTGCGCGAATGCCGCTCGCAGCGTTGGAATGGGGCCGTGGTTGCGATCCATGATCGCGCCGACTGTTCCGTGGATAAACGCACCCGCGCTCGACATTGTGCTCTCATCTCTTGGTTGACGTGGTCGACGAGATTGTTGACTTCGAATCCGATCTGGTGAGCGCGCTAATTTTTCGATGTCGCCCGGTCTGCTTCTTGGCTATCGATCGCTCCTGCCGATGTCAAAGCGTGTTGTGTCGCCATATCGTGGTGTGGCGGATTCTTTCGTGCTGGAAGTGGAGTTATTTAGTTCGAGCATTTCTCTGCGAAGGTTTTCCGATGTATGCCAAATGCTGGAAAGCTCGGCGTAGAGGTCACGGCCGGAATGGCTTGTCGGAGGCGTATAAAGGCGAACTAGATCTGTATAGTGCGGACGGAATCCGAACCAGATGTCCGATAATTGAAACATTGTGGTCGGTCCAGTGCTGTCGCGCACGTGCAGGATGGTGAGTCCTTCGCTCGCGGATTCGCCTACTGTGCGGGAGTTGGATACGAAGATCTTCCAGAAGAGATCTGCGTCGGTGTCCAGTTTGCGGGCGATCGGATTTTTTCCGATGCGATTCAAGGCTGTCTCGATCGCGGGGGTCAACTCGTCGAAGGATGATGGCAGCTGCACCTCAGTGTTGCGAGCTCGCGACACCGGCAAAATGTCTGCCTCGAAGAGTTTGCGTAGCCGGGCGATGCTTTCGGCGCTTGAATAGTTGGTCTCTTGCCATAGGGTGGCCAGTTGGGCGCGAAGTGCTTCTTGTTCGTCCAGTCTGGCTGACCCGTGTACGAATAGGGTATGTCTCGCGAATGCCTCGCCGACCTGCGAGGCGCGGTGGATCTTCATTGCGCCGGTCAGCACGAACGCGTCCATTGAGGCCAGAAGGCCGCGGGCATGAGGGTCGACGCGGCGGACGAAGGCGGCCTCTCCGGACCTGGCCAGGTCCAACTGTTCGGTCGATGCCTCCTGGCCGGCGTCATGGAAGGTGTCGGGGCCAAAGTAGTCAGTGGGCTTGGGCAAGTCGACGATGAAATCGTTTCCATTGTCGGCTGGGAGGTTTACAAACGGACTGTGGGTGTAGGCAACGTACTGTGCGTTCGGGAGCGTATGGAGCAGCCTTCTGACATGCCGGTCAACGGCGGATCCGGGCTGCGCGATATCGGTGTCCAGGTCGACTACGAGAGTTGGCACCTCGGTAAGCAAGAGTGCTGCGGCATTCAGGTCGGCGTTGAGCTTCCGCAGTACTGCGGCATTTTTCTTGATGACGAGCAGCCGTACCGCCGTGCTATTCAGGTTTTCCGGTGAGTTCAGTGGCTGATCAGGCTGTTGCTTCTCGAATTCCAGTGCGCGCAAGCGCGGGCCCAGCCTGCTGTAGTCGAGGTCCGGGCCGGTTAGGCGGACGATGGCAGGCTCGTCTGGCAACGAGGGGAGCGCCTCGTCCAGGCGTTCCTGGACCTGGCGACGGAGTGTGTTCAGATTGCCGCCGAGGACGATGACCAAGCGGTATCCCGCGTCCACTGCCTTCGCGATGAGTCCGGTAGCGGCGGCGGTTCGGCCGCTTCCTGGCTGGGCGATCACCAGCCCCTTGCGGTGATTAGGCGCGCTGGCGGAAGGATCCGCTAGCTGCGTGAGCACCGAGGTGGCCACGGAATCGGCATTGGCGATCGCCTGAGCAGACCAGCCTCGGGCTTGCAATGATTCCCGGTAGAATCGCCAGTATCCTCCACAGATCGCCCGCGTTTCCGGCAGTTGGATGGCGGCAGAGTCGTCGAGACGTGCGAGGAGAGCAGTTCGTTCACGCTCGAGTTCGGCGATCCGGTTCTGCGCTACCCGCAGTTGCTGAGGTATGGACTCGCTCGCCGAGGAATGACCGTTTCTGAGCTCGCGGTTTTCTTCCAGCAGCTCCTGACGGCTCAGCGCGAGAGACTCGAGACGATCTCGGAGGGCTGCCGCCTGCTTCTGCAGGCGCTTCGCATGTCCCCACGTCCCGCTCTGAGCGTCTTGAGCAGCGTGCATCAGGCTCAACAGCTCTCGGGGCTGCCCAGGTTGCGGAGCTTGGAGCCGCAGCTGAACCTCGTCGACGAGGTCGTTGATGAAGTCCTCGGACGGTAAGACCGCGCCGCTTAAGTAGCGGGTCACTGTGCTCGCCTGGAGCGCCTGCTTCCTTGCATATTCACGCACGGACGTCGGAAGCAGCACCCTGAACTGCGCACGCAACGCATTCGCGAGCGCGACTCGCTCGGCGGGGAGGTCGGTTCTCAGCGGTGCAAGGTGACCGGAGGTGTGCCGCACTCGCTAAGTAAACCCTAGGAGCCGCGCGTTGCCCAGATGTTGCACAAAATTTTGCAACGCGTTGCAATTGATGCAACACCAGCTCGGACGGCAGCGTGACATGCATCGACCCACGACGAGGAGGATGGGCATGGCTGAAAAGAAGACCGAACAGTCTCAGGGGCCGTGGCGGCGGGCAGGTGCGGAGATCGCGCTGGGGTTGCTGAAGGGACTCGCCAGCGGTTGCGGCGGACTGATCATCACTGCGATCAACTGGTGGATCGCATGCCGATAGCAGTCGCGACAACGGAGACGATCCTTTTTCCGATGTCGCTGGCCGATCAGAGGCGCAGCGCTCTGTCAGTCTGCCGGCTTGGGGGCCGGCAGACTGAGCAGGGCTGCGGACACGGGCGGCCCGATTCGACGCTGTCGTTGTCCGTGAGTGCCCCGCTTGGCAGTTCTGTTTCGTTGGCCGGGTTCGACCTGCCGCTCGTCGGAGTGTTCTTGCCCGCGTTCGAACGTGATACGTGGCGCGCCCGAGTTGGGCAGGTGCTCCGATTGATCCGGAGCATGCGAGAACTGTTGGGGCTAGCCCGTAGTCTCTATGCCCTGGCCCGCGGAGGTGACGATGGCACGGCTCAATCCCGCCACCCGGTTTCTAGGCAACTTCGCTCCCTCAAATTTCGGTGACCCCGTGGCTGAGGTCGGCCTGTTCCGTGATAGCGGGATCGTTGTGCTCGAGGGCTTCTTCACGCAGAGGTGGTCGCCGCGGTCGACGGGATGCTCAAACTCGTCGAGGACGCCGACGCGTTCAAGGTCATCGAGCTGATGCGGGTCGGCGCGAAGTCTCGGGCTCGCCTCGGGCTCGCCAATGACCACAATGGACAGTCCAGAACCGGAAGAAACCCCTCCAGAAAACCAAAATCCCCAGGTCAATGAAACTCAAGACCTGGGGAGTGAGTGTGCGCCATCAGGGACTCGAACCCCGAACCCGCTGGTTAAGAGTTCGCAGCCTGACGTACCGGGTGGTGCCGAGTGATGTCGGACAGGGCCGTTTTCCCCAGTGCGGGCGTGCCGCTGGTGTCGGACCGTGTCGCGGTTTGCCGTCGTGTTTCTGCGCTCTCGGGCTCCCCTCGGGCTCGCGGGTGCCGGGTTCTGTCGGCTGGTGCGAGGGTCTCCGGTTGGTTGTATTTCCGGTCGTTGGCGCGCGTCGTCGGGGTGGTGCGGTGATGGGGGAGACCGGGAATCGGGTTGCTCCGAACCTTGCTCTGTGGGTGCAGTGCGCGTGTACGGGTCTGGTGGGGGCGGGTGCGGCGTATGCGTCGTATCGGCATGGCCGGGAGTTCGCGTTGCGGTTCGGTGCTGATATGTCGACAGCGTCGATCTGGCCGTTGCTGGTCGACGGGTTGCTGACGATCGCCACGGTCGAACTGTGGAAGAAGAGGAAGGTCGGTCGGGAACGCGGCCGGTGGGTGGCGTGGTCGGCGTTCGTATTCGGGATCGGGCTGTCGCTGCTGGCGAACGTGGGGTCGACTCCGGTGGAGAGTCCGCTGCAGGTGGTGGTGGCGGCGTGTCCGCCGGTGGCTTTGTTGTTCGCGGTGGAGTTGTTGAACCGTGCGTTGAAGCAGCGGAATTCCGAGACCTGCTCCGAGACCGTGTGTGAACGAGGCGAGACCGAGACGGTCGCGGGTCGTCGCGGGACCGGGCCAGCGGGCCGGGGCGCAGTCTCGGAGGGTCTCGGCGGAGAGGGTGTGTTCACGGCGGAGGAACGAATGTGGGTTCACTATTCGGAGCAGGTTGCTGTGGGGCGTTCGCCGAGCGGGGCGGAGTTGGATCGGGTGGCGGGGACGCACAACTATGGTCGTCGTGTCCTTCGCCGATGGCGGCGATCGGGCCGCGTGGCGACAGTTGCCGCCGATTCCGGCAAGGCCGAGGAGCCGGCGGAAGATGCGCTTCTAGCTGCCGGCTGACGAAGCGCCGTGCCGGGCGGTAACGGCGGTCGCCTCGGCGGCCCCGCTTGGCGACTAGCTGTTCCACCAGCGCTTCGTCCAGGGCGTCGCTCTCGTTGTTCAGTTCGCGCAGCTCATCGCGTAGGCGTTTGGCCCTCGGCGTGGTTAGTTCGCCGATCGTTTCGTAGGCACCCGGCTAACTCGGGTGCGCCGGCCGATTTTCCGGCGCGTTCTTGCGGCGTGGATTGTTCCGGCTGCGGCGACCGGGTGCGCGCGTTCGCGCGGCTGCTCCGGCCGGCGGTCCGTGGCGGGCCGCTCGTGCGGCGGTCGGACCGCCTCGAGGCTTGGGTGCTGATCGTCCTCGGGGCGGTCGTCGCGATCGCGTTCGCCGCGGGCTGGGAGGCCAGCACTCTCATCCTGCTGGCGGGTCTGGACCGGTCGGTCCGTAAGCTGCTCGATGCTGGCCGGCACCGAACGTGGGCACGGCGATGGGCACGACTCGACGCCACGAGAAACGCTTCGGGACACAAACGCGAGCGTTCCGCGCCCGCTGTCGCCGGAGGAGCGGCTTTCCGCGCTGTCGCCAACTCTCAGCCTGAGTCGTATCGTGCGATCGGCCGTGACCCACGCGGCGGCGGACGGCAGTTGGGGGGCCTCATGGACCGAATTCGGCGCGGTGAGACCGACTGGGCGGGATGGCTGCGGCGGTGGGACGCTCAGCAGGAGGGCTATGTCGCCCGCCGCGAAGCACGGTTCGCTGCGATGCTCGATGTGGCGGCGCGGCTGCTTCCCGCGTCGTTCGTCGCACTGGACCTTGCTTGCGGACCCGGGTCGGTGAGCCAGCGGCTGCTCGGGCGATTTCCCGAAGCGCGGGTGATCGCCGTGGACATCGATCCGGTCATGTTGGAGGTCGGCCGCGGGGCTCTCGGCACCGGTGGCGGGCGGTTGCGCTGGATCGAGGCTGATCTGGCGTCGTCCGACTGGGTGGGCCTGCTCGGCGGCGCGCGGGTGGACGCGGCGTTCAGTTCGACGGCGTTGCATTGGTTGGAGCCTGCTGCCCTGATCCGTCTCTACGGTGACCTGTCGAGGGTTTTGCCGTCCGGCGGTCTGTTCCTCAACGCCGACCATTTGCCGTTCGGTCCGGAGCTGCCGACCTTCGCCGACCTCAGCGATCGCGCGCTGGACGAGCAGTGGTCGGATTCGGAGTTCGCGGCGCGGGGGATCGAGACCGCGGAGCAGTGGTGGGAAGCGTTCGCGGACGAGCCGGCAGCTGCGTCGATGCTGGAGCAGAGAAGGGCACGGTTTGCCGGCAAGCGGCGGCCGGAGACTCGGCTCGACCTCGACGCGCACGTCGCGGCTCTCCGCGACGCAGGGTTCCGCGAGGCGGGAACGGTCTGGCAGGAGCTGTCGAATCGTGTCCTGCTGGCGGTGCGATAGGCGACTGAAACAGGCCCGGCATCCTTGCGCAGGAAGTCGGGGATGCTCCGATTTCCCGAGTGGCCTGGCTTTGTGTTGCCGCCACGCGAGAGCGCATTGTCCGATGGTGCGGATCGCGACGTGGCTCGGTGCGGCGGTGTGGGCTGGTTCCTGGCGGGTGATGTATCTCGAGATCACCCGCTGGCATGACGTGAAGCCGACCTTGGCGTTCAATCCGGGACCGCCGATCCCCGGGACGAACATCAGAGCCCGCCCCGGGGTGCCGTTGCGTCTCCTTTACGTCGCTTGCGCGGCAGCGCCGGTGGTGGTGACCGGAATCGTCCGCGACCTTCGCGAACGCCGCCGCACTGGGCATTCGTTCAGAAGCGGCCGACGGTGAGCGCGCCGTTCGACGCGTTCCAGCTGATCCGCCCGTGCTGGAAGTCGTTGCGCCTGACGCCTGGGATTCCGTACTCGTCGCTGGTGGATCGGCCGTGTCATGACAACCGTGTAAGCCGCGGATGGACCAAGATCGGGTCGCTGACGG